>OMJT01000114.1 GCA_900299415.1 Opitutales bacterium | reverse complement strand
CGCGCGCCTGCTCCACGCCGATCTCAAACTGCAGCGCGTCGAGGCGCACGAGCACGTCGCCGGCCTTCACCTCCTGGTTTTCCCGGGCGGGGACGTCCTGGACCACGCCGTCGACCTGCGGGGACACGCGGTGCTGGTGGGCGACGACGTAGGCGTCGTCTGTCACCTCGTTGACGTAGGACTCATAGGCATAGCGGCCGCCGAACACGAGGGCCGCCACGACGGCGGCGGCCAGGATGATCTGGCGCGTTGCGCCGGACTTGGCCTTGCCCGAGGCGTGGGCAGACGGGCGAGAATGAGTGGAGGTGCCGGCCGGCGCGGCCTGGGCGAGGGTGGTGGCGTTGCTCATGGGATTGAAAATGGGAACGGGATTCACTCAGTGGACGTCCACCGGCGCCCGTCGGCCGCCACGGCTGAGGAGCAGCAAAAGCGGCAGCGTGACGATGAAGGCGGCGGCCACATAGAAAAACACGTCGGCAAAGGCGAGCAGCATGGCCTGGGCGTTGATTGTGCGGTCGATGACGGCGAGGGCCTGCTGCCCGGCTTGGACGGTGTCGCCGGTGCGAGACTCGAACAGTCCGGTCAGCAGCTCCAGTCGGTCGGTCGCCGCCGGCGAGAGGGGCGTGACGCGCTCGACGAGAAACGCCCGGTGCACCGCCTCGCGGTGGCCGAGGTAGGTCGTGATGACGGCGATGCCGATGCTGCTGCCGAGTTGGCGCGTGAGGTTATAGAAGCCGGTGCCCGCGGCAATTTCCGATTTCGGCAGGCCGCCGATGGTCGCGAGGCTGAGCGGGATGAACATCATCACCCCGCCGAAGCCGCGGAGCAGCAGCGGCCAGAAGAGGTCCTCGCGGCCAGTGTTGGGGTTAATTCGCGAGAGCAGCAGGGCCGTGGCGAACATCACGAGTGCGCCGCCGGCGATGAGTTTGCGGGCATCAAAGCGCCCTGCGAACTTGCCCATCAGAATCATCATCACCGCGGCGGCGATGGCGCCCGGGAAAAGCAGGCCGCCGCTCTGCATGGCCGTAAAGTGCAGGAAGTCCTGCACGAAGATCGGCACGGCGAACATCACGCCGTACAGGCCCATGCCGAGGACCATCGAGTAGAGGCTGCCCGCGGCGAGTTCCTTGTGCCGGAGCACGCGCAAGTCGACCGCGGGATGGCGCGTGGTGAGCTCGCGCCAGACGAAAAGACCGAGGCCGAGAATGGCACCAGCGGTCACGAGCTGGATGAAGCGCGAGCTGAACCAGTCCTCGCTCTGGCCCTCCTCCAGCATTGTCTGCAGGCACCCGAGCCCGACGGTGAGCAGGCCGATCCCGGCCCAATCGACCCGGTTGTGCTCGAGGGTCCGTTCCTCATCCCGCGGCAGGAAGACCGCGGTCATGATCACCGCGAGGATGCCCACCGGGAGGTTGATGAAAAAGATCCAGCGCCAGCCGAGGGTGTCGGTCAGGTAGCCGCCGAGCACCGGTCCGAGCGCCGGGCCCGCGATCACGCCGATGCCGAAGATTGCCTGCGCCGCCGGCTGCTGCTTGCTCGGGAAGGTCTCGAAGAGCAGCGACTGCGCCTTGGCCAGCAGGCCGCCGCCGCAGAGTCCCTGCATCACGCGGGCGAAGATCAGCATGCCGAGGCTGCCGGAGAGCCCGCACAGCACGGAGGCGGCGATGAAGCCGATGAGCGAGAAGAGCAGGTACTGTCGGCGCCCGAAGCGGTCGCCGAGCCAAGCCGCGAGCGGGATCATGACCACGTTGGCGCAGGCGTAGCCCGTGGTGACCCAACCGGCTTCGGCGAGCGTGGCGCCGAGGTTGCCCCGGATCTCGGGGAGGGCGACGTTGACGATGTTGACGTCGATGATCTCCAGGATCGCGCCGAGGGAGGCGGTGATGGCGATGACCCACTTCAGCAAGCCGCGTTTCGCCAGCGCGGCGGCAGGCGGCGAAAGCAGGGAAAGGTCGGACCCGTAGAGTCCCTTGAGCGGGACACTCATGACTTGCGGCCGGCAGGGGCCGCCCCGCGGAGGATGAGGTCGACCGCGGCGGCGCGGTGGGTGTCGGCGTCGTACGCCAGCTTCAGGCTCGGTGCCGCGCGGCGGAGCACGCCGGTGAGGATCATGCCGCCGAAGAGGTCGGAGAGCACGTCGGCCGCGGGGGCCACCGCGAGGTCGCCGGTCCGCTGGGCCGACTCGATCCGGGCGGCCAGGGCGGCCTTGACCGGACGGAAGATGCCATGGAACACCTGCCGCTCGTGGTCGCGGTGCCGGTGGTGGATCTCGCCGAGCATCGTGCGGACGAGCGGGAGGTTCTCGACGAGGAGCTTTTCGTAGTGTGCCGCGATCACCAGTAGGTCGCGGCGGAGGTCGGCGGTCGGGGAGGGCGGCGGGTTCTGTCCGGCGAGAGAATTGGCCCCGAAATTCTGCCCGACCACGGCCGCGAGCAGGCGGTCCTTGGTCTGGAAATGGCGGAAGAGCGTGACCTCGTTTACTCCGGCTTCGTCCGCGATCGCCCGGGTGGTCGATCCGGCCAGCCCGGACTTGGCAAACACCCGCGCCGCGGCCTCGAGCAGGCGGGTGCGGGTGTCGGCGGGACGGGCAGGCGGGTGCTTGGGCATGCAAGTAGTTACTTGCATTCATGATGGAAAGTCAAGCCCCCGCCAATGAAAAGCTCGTGTACCGGCTCCCCTTCCGGCCGGCCCCGTGCCCCGGGTGGGGCTTTGCCCATTTTCACCTATTGGGTGAAAATGGGCAAAGCCTCTGGGGAAAAGGGGTTGACCCTCGGCGTGGGCTTGAAACCCCGCGGGGTTTCGTGCCCAGTCGGCGGATGCTGCAGTCCCTCCGCATCCGCAATCTGGCGCTCCTCGACGAGGTGGCGCTTGATTTCGAGGCGGGGTTCACGGCGGTCACGGGCGAGACGGGGGCCGGCAAGAGCATCCTGCTCGGCGGGCTCGGCCTGCTGGCCGGCGAACGTGCCGACAAAACCGTCATCCGCCAGGGCGCTGACGCCTGCGAGGTGGAGGCTTCCCTGTTTTTCGCCGAGCCGAACCCGGTCGATGTGCTGCTCGCCGAGCTGGACCTGCCGCCCTGCGAGGACGGCGTCCTTATCCTCAAGCGCAGCATCGCGCGGGAGAAAGCGCCAAAGGTCACCGTCAACGGGAGCCTCGCCACGCTGGCCGCCCTGCAGCGCCTCGGGGAGCGCTGGGTGGACTTCCACGGCCCGAGCGAGCCGCGGCGGCTGCTCAAGGAATCCTGCCAGCTCGAGCTGCTCGACCTCTTCGGCCAGGCCGGGCCCGCGCTGGGCTCCTACCGCACGGCCTACACCGCGTGGCGGACGCTGCAGGCCGAGCGCGACAAGCTCGCCGGGGAGACGCGCCTGGCCCCGGACCAGATCGACTTCATGCGGAACCAGCTCGCCCGGATGGATGCGCTCGACCTCGGCGCCGAGGCGATCGAGGCCCTGGAGCGGGATTTCTCGCGGATGAGCCGGGCCCAGGAGTTGACCGAGCTCTCGGGGGAACTCTCGGCCGGACTCGCCGGCGACGACGGCGTGCAGTCGCGCCTCGCGGCGTTGCTGAAGGCGGCGCGCCAGCTGGCGGCGCTGGACCCGGCCAGCGGAGCGCTCGGCCAGCGTCTGGAGTCGGCGGCGGTTGAGCTCAACGACCTCGCCGCGGAATTCGCCGCGCTCGGCCAGCAGCTGCAATTCGATCCCGAGCAGGCGGAAGCCCTCACCAACCGCATGAACACCTGGCTCGAACTCAAGCGCCGCCACGGCGGCGAGCTGGCCGCGGTGATTGCAGCCCGCGAGGAGCTGCGGGCCCGGCTAGAGGCCCAGGGCGACCTCGCTGGAGCGCTGGCTCGGCTCGACGGGCGGATTGCCGCCGCGGAGAAGGGCGTCCGGTCCGAGGCGAAATCGCTCCGCGCGGTGCGCGAGAAAGCGGCGAAGGAGCTGGCCAAGGTGGCCGCCAAGGGCATCGCGCAGCTCGGTTTCAAGAAAGCGGATTTCCAGATCCGGATCACGGCGCTGGCCGAGCCGGGCCCGTCGGGCGACTCCTCCTGCGAGTTCATGTTCTCGCCGAACGTCGGCGAGGCGCCGCTGCCCCTGAACCGGATCGCGTCGAGCGGCGAGCTCGCCCGCGTGATGCTCGCGCTCAAGACCGTGCTGGCGGACCTGGATGGCGTGCCGCTGCTGGTCTTCGACGAGGTCGACGCCAACGTCGGCGGCGAGATCGGCCGCGTGGTGGGCGAGAAGATGGCGGCGATCGCCGACAGCCACCAAGTGCTCTGCGTGACGCACCTGCCGCAGGTGGCGGCGCAGGCCACGTGTCATTTGGTGGTGAGCAAGGATCAGTCCGGCGATCGCGCTGTGGTGCGCATCGCCCCGATCCAGGCGAATCGCAAGGGCCGGGTCAGCGAGCTGGCCCGCATGCTCGGCGACCGCACCGCGAAGAGTGCGCTGGCGCACGCGGAGGAGTTGCTGGGCAAAAGGTAGGGCTAGGTCGACGACCCGGCCGGGCTCGGTCCGGGCAATCGCGGTCGCCTCGTCGAGGCAACCCTACCTTCGATCCATCAGCCGGCGGCAGTTCGGAAACTCCGCCACTTCGTCAGCGGCAGGCTGCCGAGGGCGATGATCGCGAGCTGGGAGGCGGCGAAGGTCGTGAGCCAGAAAAACGCGGCGTCGGTGAAGCCGTAGCTGTGCAGGCCCACGCCGAGCATGTTCACCCCGAACCAGCTCCAGGCGGTGACGATGTTGCCGAAAACGGCGAGGTTCATCAGGCCGCGGGCCTTGACCATGCCGCCCCAACGGGCATGGAGGATGATCGCATTCCAGAGCACGATGATCAGCGCGCCGTTCTCCTTCGGGTCCCAGCCCCAGAAGCGGCCCCAGGACTGGTCGGCCCAGATGCCGCCGAGGACGGTGCCGACGAGACTGAAGAGCGTGGCGAAGCAGACGATCGCGTAGACCATGCGGTTGAGCGAGTCGGCGGTGCCCTTGTCGAGCGACGAGGTGAAGAACCCGCGGAGGATGTAGATCAGCGCCAGGAAACCCGCGAGGAAGGTCGCCGAGTAGCCAGTCGTCACAGCCACGACGTGCGTCGCGAGCCAGAAGTTCGAGTCGAGCACGGCGCGCATCATCTCCATCGTGTCGCCCGTGAGCGAGAGGTGGTGGGCGATGAGCAGGGTGACGAAGCCGATCACGCCCGCGGCGACGCTACCCACCGCGTTCTTGTAGAAGTACTCGAGGGCGAGGCAGAGGGCGACGGCGCCCCAGCCCACGTAGAGGGCTGACGAGTAGAGATTGGTGACCGGGGGCCGGCCCTCGAGCCACATCCGGGTGAGGATGCCGGCGGTGGTGAGCAGCCACGTCAGGCCGACGACACCGAACGCCGTGCGCTGCAGCTGCTGGGTCGAGCCCACCCACGAGCCGAGGGCGAGGAAGCCGGCGAGGGCGGAGAGGACCATGCCGAGATAGAAGGGCTGCGCGGAGTTGAAGCGCGTCTCGACCGCGCCGCGGTCGAAGGCGTCGGCATAGCGCGACTCAAGGGAGCCGCGGATGCGAGTGACGAGCTCGTTGAATTCCTTGGGCTGGCTGTTGCGCCAGGTCTGTCCGAGCCCGGCGAAGGCCAGCGGGGTCGCCCCGAGTGCCTGGCCGCCGAGTGCATCCATCAGCTGGGCGCCGACGGTGCGCCATGCGTTCGGATCGGGCGCGCCCTCGGGCGGCGGCACCGCGGCGAGGTTGGCCCACTCGGACATGTCCTGGAACGCCATCCCGATGGTGGTAATCTTCTCGATCGCGGCGGCGTCGCTCGGCTGGCCGGCGCGCTTGGCCATCTCAGCCTGAGCGCCAGCGGTGCGGATCGCGGAGAAGTTGAGGAGGTCGGAGAGGTAGTCCTTCAGGTCCGGAGCCGCGAGGCTGTGCTGGATGCGGCGGTAGAGCACGACATTGTCACGCAGCTGCACGGTGGCGCGCTGGACCCGGGTGCGGACGGCGGATTCGACGTTGTCCGCGGCGTTGGCCTGCTTCGAGAGGTCGCCGAGATACTTGTCGAATTGCGCGAGGGCGAAGCGGCGGTTGCCGCGGCCGTCGGAGCGCCGTAGGTTCAGCAGCGCGAGCAGGTCGGGGTCGTCGATCAGGAAGACCTGGTAGCTGTCGGACAGCTCCGGCACGAAGAACACGTCGAGCAGCCATTCGATGGGCTGGAGGCTGCGGCCGTCGGGCGTGCGGACGGACTGGGTGTTCTGAATCTGGAGCAGCGTGGTGCGGGCGACCGTGTCGAGCGGCTTGAGCCGACCGTTCAGCAGCACCGGCAGACGGCCGAAGCCGTTGACGTCGAATTGACCGGGATTCTTGGTCGGCAGCAGCGAGTAGACAATCGTGGCGAGGGCGCCGAGCAGCACGAGCAGGGAAAGATGCTTTTTCATCGGAGGTGCGTTTGAACCGCGGATTTGACGAATTAACGTGCAGGGCCCGATCAGGCGGCGACTTTACGCCGTTTCCCGAGGAAGCCAAACAGGTGGATGCCGAACTGCACCAGGAGACCGACGCCCATGAGGATGCAGGAGATGTAGGGGAGCTGGCGGCTGGGGTTGCTGACGACCTGCAGGCCGGTGAGCTGCACGCTTTTCGCCATTTGGCTCTGGAAGAACGTCAGGCCCTGGTAGCGCAGCGGGTTGTTCATGTAGATAAGCGCCTCGTGGTCGTCGCGTCCGTCGGGGTTGTTGACGCGGACGCGGCTGGAAAAGTTCTTCGGGATGTCGGTCCCAGCGTAGACGTCGTGCTCGACCTTGAGCAGAGTGAGGGAGAAGGGATGATAAACGCGGGCGTGGCGCAGCATGATTTTCCACTGGCGGCCCGCGTAGGAGAAGGTTTGCGGCTGCCACTGCACCACCATGCCGTTGGTGTCGGGCTTCTCGGAAGCGAGGTTGGTCGAGACCAGGAAAGTCCCGATCGGGCCCTCGCGACCGATCACCTCGATGAAGGCGGCGGGGCTGTTGCGCTCGTTCTGGCGATAGGTGGGGGCGACCGGGATGGCGACGACTTGCGGGCCAAGTCCGGCGGTGGCCAGCGAGGGCGGCATGTTCGGGGCCTCGTCGCGCCGGCGCAGCATCGCGTTCTGATAGTAGCTGCGGGTCTCGATGCGGAAGGGCAGGTCGGGATGCTCGATGGTCCGGCCGCGGGCGAGGACGTTCTCGGGCACCGCAACGACAAGGTCCGTTTTGGGGTCGGTGACGTCGATGATCGCCAGCTCGTTCTTCAGCTGACTCTCGGAATAGTTCAGGGTCTCACCCTCGCGCATCGTGAGGAGCGTGTCCTCCTGCCACAGGCCGCTGAGCAGTTCGCCGACGAGCAGGAGCAGGAGCCCGATGTGGGTCATGAAGATGCCCGACTTCTTCCAGGTGAACTTGAAGCGGTAGAAGTGCGAGGCGAGCAGGTTGAAGAACAGCAGCCCGCCCACGAGGTAGCCGCCCGGGAAAACCGGCACCGGGACCTCGCCCACCTGCCAGAGCACGAAGAACGAGCGGAAGTATTTCTCCTGCACGGCCCAGATTCCGAGGTTGGTCTGGTCGAGGGTCGCGGCGAACACCAGCACGATGCCCATTGCAAGGAGCACCACCGTGAGCTGCAGCGAGACGAAGAAGTCGCGGAACTGGCGGACGAGTTCTTTCATGTCAGGACTTCCGGATGGATTTCAGGAACTCCATGAACGCCTCGCGCTCGCGGCCGACCAGCGCGGCAGGCCCGAGGAGCTTGAAGAACCAGGTCTCCGAGCCGACCGGCACGATGGCGCCGAGCAGGCGTTGGGCGGCGGCCGCGCCCTGGCCGGGGTAGTCGACCACCGTCAGGTGCAGGCCGTTGGCGTCGAAGTGCTGGGTGGCGCCGGCGAGTTGCGCGGCCGTAAGGTCGCCGAGTCCCACCTGTCCGCGCCAGCGGTTGACATTGGCCAGCTCGCCGCCGACGTCGCCCGGGAAGGCCGTGATGGAGAGGTCGGCCTCGGCGCCGTCCCCGGCAATCGTGTACGTGGCCTTGCGCATCGTGGTGGCGGGCTTCGACTGCCAATTGGCCGGCGCGGTCCAGGTTAGCGCCATGCCGGCGGTGGTGGCCACCGGGGTGGCCGCCATGGCCGAGCCCGTGGCCGCGGCGGCGGGCGCGGGGGCCGCCACCGGCGCCGGGTCGGCCTCATGGGGCACACGATAGGAAGTGATCTTGGCGTCGCGGCAGCCGCCGAGCAGCAGCGTGCAGGCGACGACGGACAGGGTGCGGCGGGAAGCTGACATGTGCAGGTATTAGTCGGGAAACGCGGACGGACTTCAAACCATTCCCGGAAGTTATCAGGGCGAAGGCGGGGAGGGATTAGTGAGAGCGGCCAGCCGCCGGGTTATTCTCGCGTCTGGCCTGCCGAACCTGTGGCACCGGCAGACCTCTGCCGGTGGATCATCCCTTAGGGGAGGTCCACCCGGGCTACAACCGGATCCAGGTGACTCCCCTCGGCTTGCCAAGGCCGACCTGTCGCCGGATCCTCCCGTCCATATGACGCTCCATCCGATGGGAGATGCGGCGGTGGTGCTGGAGATCGGGCAGTCGATCGACGAGCCCACCTTGGCCCGCGTCGGTTCCGTCACGCGGGAGATCGCCGCCCATCGACCGGTCGGGGTCACCGACATCGTGCCGGCCTTCGGGAGCGTCACCGTCTATTATGACCCGCGCAAAACCGGCGGCTACGACGCCCTCGCCGCCGCGCTCCTGCGAATCGCGGCGGCTCCGGACGGAGCCGGCGTCGCGCCGGCCCCGCGGATGGTGGAGATTCCGGTATGCTATGGGGGAGAGTTCGGACCGGATCTTGGACTTGTCGCCAGCCACACCGGGCTCACGCCGGATGAGGTGATCCAACTGCACAGCGGAGCAGAATACCGGGTCCACGCGATCGGCTTCTCACCAGGTTTCCCGTATCTCGGAGGTCTGCCTCCGCGGCTGAACACGCCCCGCCGGGCGACCCCGCGCCCGCAGGTGCCCGCCGGCTCGGTCGGCATCGGCAGCGCGCAGACCGGCGTTTATCCAATCGCCAGTCCCGGCGGCTGGAATCTGATCGGACGGACTCCGCGGGCGTTGTTCCGCCTGCAGAAATCGCCCCCGGCGCTGCTGCTGACCGGCGATCGGGTGCGGTTTCGTGCCATTACCGCGGAGGAATTTGCCGCATGGAAATAAGGGTCATCCGCGGCGGTCCGTTGACCACCGTGCAGGACGCGGGCCGGCCGGGCCACCGTGCCGAGGGGGTGCCCGTCGGCGGCGCCGCGGACCACTTTGCGCTGCGGCTGACCAATCTCCTGGTGGGAAACCCCGAGGACGCGGCGGTGCTGGAATGCACGCTGGCGGGACCGACGTTGGAATTCTCGGAGGACACCACCATCGCCGTCGGGGGGGCAGACTTTGCCGGCGTGCCGTCTTGGCGACCCTTGGTGGTTCGCGCCGGAGGTCGGTTGGTCCTGGGGCCGTGTCACCACGGCTGCCGCGGCTACGTGGCCATCGCGGGTGGCGTGGATGTGCCGGTCGTGCTGGGTAGCCGCAGCACATTTCTGCGGGCCCACCTCGGGGGCCATGAGGGCCGGGCGTTGAAGGATGGCGACGTGCTCCACGCCGGCGCCTGGGTGCTGCCGCATGCCGTGGAGCATTGGCGGATCGATCCGCAGGTGCTGCCCCATTACTCGGCGTCGCCGGTGCTGCGCGTGGTGCGTGGAGCGCAATGGGATGATTTCGACGCGGGTTGCCTCGGCGGGGAATACGGGGTCACCCCCGTTTCGGACCGCATGGGCCTGCGTCTCGCGGGGCCGACGCTGGTTCGCCGGCGCGGTCGGGATCTGCTGTCGTCGGCCGTCGCTCCGGGCACCGTGCAGGTGCCGCCCGACGGCCAGCCGATTCTGCTGCTGGCGGACGCGCAGACGATCGGGGGCTACCCGCGATTGGCCCACGTCATCAGCGTGGACCTGCCGCTCGCCGCGCAGCTGCGGCCCGGCGACCGCGTGCGCTTCGCCGAGGTCACGCTCGAGCAGGCGCATTGGCTCTGGCGCCAGCAGTACCAGAACCTCGCCATTCTCCGCCAGGGCCTGGCGGAGAAACTGCAATGAAGCGATTTTCACCACGGATTGCACGGATTGCACGGATTGCACGGAT
>OMJT01000113.1 GCA_900299415.1 Opitutales bacterium | reverse complement strand
TTGCCGACGACCGCGACGCGGGCGTCCGCGGCGGCGACGGCGTCGATGATCTGGCCCTGGCCGATGAAGATCTTGCCGTTGTCCTTGAGCAGGTCCGCGCGCTCCATGCCGGGACCGCGGGGCTTGGCGCCGACGAGCAGGCACCAGTTGGCGTCCTTGAAGCCGATCTCGGGCTTGTCGGTCTGGACGATGCCCTTGAGGAGCGGGAAGGCGCAGTCGTCGAGCTCCATCGCGACGCCCTCGAGGGCCTTGAGGGCCTTCTCGACCGGGGCCTCGATGAGTTGAAGGATGACGGGCTGGTCCGGGCCGAACATGGCGCCGGAGGCGATGCGGAACAGGAGGGCGTAACCGATCTGGCCGGCAGCGCCGGTGACCGCGACACGGATAGGGGATTTCATAAGAGGAGAGGGAGTTAGTGCAGGGACCGGCCAAAACACACGGACGAAATCGGCGCGGGGGCGGGATTTAGGCCGGATGTTGCGGCGCAGAGGGTGGCTAATCGTCGGGGGCGCCGGTCAGCCGGGTTTTTGGCGGGGATCCTTTTAGCGGAAACGCGGGGCCAGTGCCGAGTGGATTTCGCGGACCAGGGCCTCGGTTTCGTCCCAGCCTATGCAGGCGTCGGTGATCGACACGCCGCGGCGGAGCTTATCCAGGGGTTGGGGGAACGGCTGGCTGCCGGGAAGCAGGTTGCTCTCGATCATCGCGCCCATGATGGCCGCGTTGCCGTTGCCGATCTGCCGGAGCAAGTCGCGCATGACGTCGGGCTGGCGCTCGGGCTTCTTGCCGGAGTTGTCGTGGGAGCAGTCGACAAGGACGGAGCGCGGGAGACCGGCCTTGGCGAGGAGCTGCTCGGTCTGGGCGATGTGGTCGGGCGAGTAATTCGGTCCCGCCGTGCCGCCGCGGAGCACGATGTGGCAGTTGGGGTTGCCGCGGGTGACGATGGCCGAGGCGCGGCCCTCGAGGTTGATGCCGAGGAAAGTCTGCGGCTGGGAGGCGGCCTTGATGGCGTTGATCGCGGTGTTGATCGAACCGTCGGTGCCGTTCTTGAACCCGAGCGGCATCGAGAGACCGGAGGCCATCTGGCGGTGGGTCTGCGACTCGGCCGTGCGCGCGCCGATGGCGGACCAGCAGATCAGGTCGGCGATGTACTGCGGCGTGATCGGGTCGAGCAGCTCGGTCGCGGTCGGCAGGCCGAGATCCAGCACGTCGCGCAGGATGGTCCGCGCCAGGCGCAGGCCGGCGGCGATGTCGTGCGAGCCGTCGAGGTGCGGATCCATGATCAGGCCCTTCCAACCCACGGTCGTGCGGGGCTTTTCGAAATAGACGCGCATGACGATCATGACCCGGTCGGCCACCTCGCGCGACAACCCGGCGAGCTTGCGGGCATATTCGCGGCCCGCGTCGGGATCGTGGATCGAGCACGGCCCGACGATGAGCAGGAGGCGGCGGTCGTCGGTGAAGATCAGCCGATGGATCTCCTCGCGGGCCTTTGCGATGAAGTCCGACTGCGCCTCGGTGCGGGGCAGCTCGGCGATCAGCGCGGCTGGGGAGGGCAGGGCCCTGGTTTCAACGACATTGAGATCCGAAGTCTTGTGCACAGCGGGCCAACGTGCGGAGCCGGGCTGGAGCAATCAAGTCTCGCTTTCGGAGATCGTGAGGAGGCTAACTTTCTGCCTGATTTTCCCCAAAAATAAGGCGGGCCGCCTACCCCCAGGCGGCCCGCCATTGCTTTCTGTGTTACCCCAAAACTCCCGCTAGGCGGTAGAAGTGAGAAATTGAATGGAGCGAGGGATACGTCCTTACTCGGCTGCGTCAAACGAAACTTTCGGTTTTCCTGGCTCGTAATTTGCAAGTACCTAATTATCAGTTTTATAAATCTTCATTTCCATGAGCCAAGTTTTGCCCGATTTCCATTTTTGGCGCCCTGCAACTTGGCTGCAGGTGGCGGGACCGGATGCCGCAGCGTTCTTGCAGGGTCAGTTTTCGAACGACTTGCGTACCGTGTCGCCCGGGGCCGCCGTGTACGGCTTGTGGCTGAACCAGAAGGGACGGGTGCTGGCGGACAGCTTTGTGATCAAGGCGGGCCCGCCTGATGCGTACTGGGTGGGAAGTTACTTTTCCCCGGTGGCCGTGGTGCGGGAGCGACTCGAGGGTCACCTCATCGCCGACGACGTGCAGATCGAGGACCAGACCGACCGCTGGCATGGGCTAACGATTTTCGACCCGGTTGGATCTGTGCTCGGTGGAGCTGACGAAGCGATTTCATTCCCGGGCCGGCGGGGCTCTCCGGCGTGTGAGTGGCTGATGCAGCACGAGCCGGTTCGGCCACAGGGGACGGCATTGTCGGCTGCGGACATGGAGGCGCGTCGGATCGCGGCGGGGATTGCTGCGGTGCCAAGCGACATCGGACCGGGCGACCTGCCCCAGGAAGGCGGGCTCGAGACAACGGCCGTCTCGTTCAACAAGGGCTGCTATCTCGGGCAGGAAGTAATGGCCCGGCTTCATTCGATGGGCACGCCGCGGCGGAAACTTTTCCGGGTCTCGGGTGCGGGTTCGATCCCGCCGGCCGGCACGGCGCTGCAGCAGGACGGCCGCGCGATCGGCGAGCTGCGCAGTGCGGTGGCGACTGTCGGCGGATGGATCGGCCTCGCGATGTTCCAGCTGGCGCAGCTCAAGGCTGATCAGCCGGTGCTGGGCGCTGGTGGCCCGATGCGCGTGGTCGTTTGAGCCACCGGGAGGCCTCGGCCTGGGTGATCTACGGCTGGAAGAGGAACACGTACCGCGCCTGCTCGACGAGCACATCGACCCAGCGGTGCAGCCAGAGGAAATGCAGCGCGCCTGCGATCGAGATCATGGGGCCGAAGGGTACATGCACGCTGAAGCCGATGTCGGCCGGCTGGCCCTCAGGGGTCTCCACCTTGAGGCCAGCATTCGATTTTTCACCGGTGAGCTTTTGCCGCAGCATGGCGACGGCGAACCACACCAGCCCGATGGCCGAGCCACCGGCAAGCGCGGTGAAGGCGCCCTGCCAGCCGGTGAAGGCGCAAATGGCGCCGACCAGCTTCACATCGCCAAGGCCCATCGCCTCCTTTTTCAGGAGCGCTTCCATGATGAGCACAAACCAGAGGATGAAACCCGACCCGACGATCAGGCCGAGGATCGCCTGCAGCCCGGAGCGCATGCTGTCCACGAGGAACAACCCGCTGTGCTGGCCGTGCAGCGACGGCACGGCGAACGAGAGCAGCACGCCCACCAGCCCGAGCCCGATCGTAAAGACTTCGGGGATGATCATGTGGTCGAGGTCGATGAATGAGCCGGCGACCAGCATGCTGACCAGCACCCAGCCACACACCGCTTTCCCCGGCTCGCCGGGAAAGGCGACCCAGCACGCCACGAACAGCAGCGCGGTCAGCAGCTCGATGGCGGGATAGCGGATCGAGAACGGCCGGCCGCAGCAACGGGCCCGACCGCGCAGGATGAGCCAGGAGAGGATGGGGATGTTGTCGTGCCACGCCACCGGCTTGCCGCACGCGCAATGCGATCCCGGGGTCACGATCGATTTCTCCGCGGGAATCCGGTAGATGCAGACGTTGAGGAAGCTCCCGATGCACGCTCCGAAGACAAACGACGCCAGCGGCAGGAACCACGGGAAGGCGGCGGCGATCTGGTCCAGGGTCATCATAGTGATGCTGACGGCGGGGGCAGAACGAGGTTTCCCGGGGGCAGGATTGCCTGCAAGCCGGCTCCTACGGTTTCAGGGCCGCGGTCATGACCGGCGCATGGCGTTCCGCCGGCATGCTGGTCCATTGCGCCAGCGCCTTGGCGCCCTGGTGGACGAGCATCGCCAGTCCGTTGGCCGCGGGGAGGCCGAGTGCCCTTGCCTGTTTGAGTAGCGGGGTCTCGGGCGGGTTGTAGATCATGTCGAACACCGCGGCGGGCCGCGGCAGTGCCGCGAGATCGACAGGCAGCGGGGCGCCGGGCTTCAGCCCTGAGCTGGTGGCGTTCACGACGAGGGTGTCCCCGGGCAGCTTGGCCGCGCCGAGGGCGTTCACCGGGATGCCGCTGGCCAAGGGCGTGAGCTCGTGGAGCAGGTCCTCGAGATTCTGTGCCGTGCGATTCGCGATGGTAAGTGAGGCGCAGCCGTCCTGCAGGCACTGTACTGCGGCACCGCGGGCGGCGCCTCCCGCACCGAGCAGCAGTACGTGGGCGCCCCGCAGGTCGCGGCCGAGCGTTTCGCGCAGCGCGGCGGCGAGGCCGTAGCCGTCGGTGTTGCATCCGCGCCAGCCGTCGGCGCGGCGGACGAGCGTGTTGGCTGCACCGACGGGCTGGGCGGCCGGGTCGATCTCTTTCAGAAGAGGCACGGCGATGACCTTGTGTGGCACGGTCAGGTTGAGCCCGTGGAATCCGCGGGCGTGGAACAGCGGCAATGCCCGGGGCAGGTCGGCGGGATCGATGTCGAAGCGGAAATACCGCCAACTCCCAAAGCGCGGCTCGACCCGGGCCAGCGCCGCGAGGGCCGCATTGTGCATGCGCGGACTCAGCGAATGCGCGATCGGGTGCCCGAGCACCGCGAGCGCCGTGCCGGCAAAGTTCCAGCCCTCGAGATCGCGGAGGGTCAGGACAGGATCGGTGGCGGCGGACATCGGCGGGTGGGCGGCACGAAGTCCGCACAAAACCCGGCGGGTGTCATTCGCTAAATCCAGAGGCGCTGAGGTTCGGAAGCACCGAGGATCTGAGATCCGCTCCTCCGCCTCGCGGCCAGCTCGGCGCGCCAGCCCTTCCAATAAGACCTCACGGCCGCGCGTAGGTGGCGGCGAACTCCGCGACGAAGCCCGCGAAGAGTTGGGAGCGCGTCTCGTCGCCCGAGGCACGGCAGTGGTTCGCGAGGTTGCGGCAGGTGCGGCAGAGGACCTCGCGCACGGGGGTGGGGACCAATTCCGACTCGGTGACATGCAGGTTGCGCGCGCGCAGGCTCGTCGCGACCTCGGTGGCCGAAAGCATCGTTCCGCCCTCGAAGGGATCGATGAAGAACGGTTCGCCCGTGAGGAAGCAGCCCACCACGAAATGGCCGGGCAGGCCGACCGGCTCAAGCAGCAGGCCGAGCCGGCGCGCGACGAGCAGGTAGACGATGCTGAGCGAAACGGGGATGCCGCGGCGCCGGGTGAGCACTTGGTCGAGAAAGCTGTTGTTCGGGTCGGTGTAGTCCTCGACGTTGCCGCGGAAGCCTGACTCGTGGAAGAGTACGCGGTTGATCACGCGGCATTTCTCGCGGGCCGTGCCCGGCTCGACTATCAGCTCCCGACAGCGGGCGGCGAGCCCGTCGAGCAAGGCAACGCAGGCCTCAGTGTCGACCTGCGGGTTGACAGTGCGGCTCAGCAGCAGCGAGCCGGACTCAAGATCGTATTGCTGGGCGCGGATGAACTCGCGGAATTCCGCCACCGGGTCCGTGAAGCGGAGCTCCTCAAGGTAGCGGCGTGCGTGCCAGGCCAGGATGCGGTTGGAACCGTTGGCCGTCTCTTGGAGCAGGCTTGCGGCCGCGGGTCCGAGCGCGAGGAAGTAGGCCTGGAGGGCGCCGCGGACCGAGGGACTGGGATCATCGAGCAGGCACAGGAGGGCCTCGCGTCTGGCACCGTCGAGCGGTTGGTTGTCCACGGACCCGTAGCGTCGACGGAATTCGCCGTCTGGCAATCGGAAATCAGGCGTCGCGGGCCCCGTACAGCGCGGTGCCGATGCGGACGAGCGTGCTCCCCGCCGCGATGGCGGCGGGGAAATCTCCGCTCATGCCCATCGAGAGTTCCGGCAGCGGCCGGCCGAAGCGTGCCGCGAGATCATCACGGATCGACCGCAGGTTCTCGAAGGTTCGCACAGCCACAGCCGGATCGTCCGACAGTGGCGCGATGGTCATCAGTCCCTCGGGGCGGAGGTGCGGGGCGGCGAGGGCGGCCTCAAGCAGCGCGGGGGCGTCGGCTGGCTCGGCGCCGAACTTGGCCGGGTCGCGGCCGGCGTTGATCTGCAGCAGCACGGGCAGGACCTTGCCCAGGCTGCCGGCGGCGCGGTCGAGCAGGCCGGCCAGTTTGACGCTGTCGACGCTCTGGATGCGGTCGAAGGTCTCCACCGCGAGCTTCGCCTTGTTGGACTGCAGGTGTCCGATCAGCTCCCACCGCACCGGTTCCGGGCACTGGGCCCGTTTCCCGGCGGCCTCCTGCACGCGGTTCTCGCCGACGGAGTCGAGCCCGACCCGCGCCGCGAACGCCGCGGCCTCAGCCGGGTGGTTCTTGGTGACGGGCTGGAGTTTAACCGTCGCCGGATCGCGTCCGGCGACCCGCGCGGCAGCCTCGATCTGTGTCCGGACGGCGCCGACACGGCGGGGGAACTCTGCGAAGTCGATCAACACGAGTGGCTTTAGAGAAACTACTTTGGTGAGTGCGCCTGGCTTGACCCTGCAGTCCATGCGGCAAAACATCGGCTAATCATGCAAATCGAAAACTTTAAAATCTTCGCCGAC
>OMJT01000112.1 GCA_900299415.1 Opitutales bacterium | reverse complement strand
GCAAACGTGACCCAGGCGAGGTAGGGCAGCAGCAACCCCGCGGCCAGCGGGCTCACGCGGCGGAATGCGACCACCATTCCCGCAATCAGCAGCCAGAGCATCAGGACCTCGGCAAAGGCCAGGGCGCCAAGCTTCCAGACGAAGAACAGCCATGACCAGAGTCCGTTGGCGACCAGTTGCGTGAGGAACAGGCCCAGCGGCAACGCGGCGGCCAGAAACCCGCGCTCGCGCCAGACCAGCCAGGCCGCTATGCCCATCAGCAGGTAGAGTCCCGTCCAGACCGGCCCGAACAGCCACGCGGGCGGCGCCCAGTCCGGCCGCACCAGCCCGGCGTAAAAAGACTTTGCTTGAATGGAAGCCGCCGCGCCAACCGCGGCCGTGGCAAACGTGACTCCCAGCCACACTAGGAGCCCCAGGATTCGTTTTTGAGGCATTCGCCATGCAATCAGAATTCCACCGTCACGCAAGCGGCGGGGTAGGTGAATTGGCTCTATCCTAGGATAGGGGCCGTTCGGCCGTCCCCGGTCTTTTCATTGGGATCGAAGGTTATTTCCGGGCTACGACTTAGACACCTGCGAAGGCGACGCGGGGATTCTCGGCCAAGTGGGCGTGGATCGTGGCCGCGAAGATGGCGCCGAACTCGGCGCGCTTTTTCTCGCCCATGCCGAAGATGCTTTCCATGGCGGCGACGGTTTCCGGGTAGTGGCGGGACATCTGGCGCAGGGTCATGTCGCCGCAGATCACGTAGGCCGGGACCGACCGTTCGTCGGCCAGCTTGCGGCGCACTTGGCGTAGGCGCTCAAAGAGAACGTCGTCGCATTCGATCTCGCCCTCGCGGCGGACGCGGCGGTCGGCGGGCTTTTCCGGCTGCTTGGACAGTGCGACGGAACCACGGCTGCGGAGCAGCTCCAATCCCTGTTCCGTGAGCTCGAGGGTCGGAAACTGTCCGCCGGCCTGCGTGACTAAACCGAGCCGCGTGAGTTCGCGGCCGACCGCGGCCCACTGTGTGCGGTCCAGCTCGGTGCCGATGCCGTAGGTCGAGAGCTGGGCGTGGCCCCAGCGCTGGATGCGTTCGTTGTCGGCGCCGGTGAGGACCGCCACGATGTGGTTCAGGCCGACGCTGAAGCCGCCGGCCTGGCGGATGCGGTAGACGCAGGAGAGGAATTTCTGGGCGACGACCGTGCCGTCGTAGGTCTCGCGGGGCTCTAGGCAGTTGTCGCAGCCCCCGCAGTTGGGTGCAGGGAAGTTCTCCCCAAAATACGCCAGCAACTCGGCATGGCGGCAGCCGGTGCCCTCGGCGTAGTGCATCATCCGGCGCAGCTGGGCGCGGGCGACCTGCTGCTCCTGTTCATCGCTCATCTGGTCGATGAAATGGGTCTGCTTGGCGGCGTCGCCGGCGCTGAAGAGCAGGAGGCAATCGGCCGGGAGTCCGTCGCGCCCGGCGCGGCCGGTTTCCTGATAGTAACCCTCGATGTTCTTCGGCAGGTCGTGGTGCACGACCCAGCGGACGTTCGGCTTGTTGATGCCCATGCCGAAGGCGATCGTGGCGCAGATGATCTGGACCTCGTCGCGGAGGAACAGCTCTTGGTTACGGGTGCGGGTCTCGGCGTCCAGCCCGGCGTGGTAGGGCCGGGCGGGCAGGCCGTGGCCGGCCAGCGACTCAGCCACGCGCTCGGCGGCGGCGCGGGAGGCGCAGTAGACGATGCCGCTCTCGCCGGGATGCCGCCGGACGAACTCGAGCACCTGCTTGGCGGGCTGGTCCTTGGGCACGACGCGGTAGCCGAGGTTGGGACGGTTGAAGCTGGCGACGAAGATGGCGGGATCGCTCAGGCGGAGGTGCGTGGTGATGTCGGTCCGCACCCGCTCCGTCGCGGTCGCGGTGAGCGCCATCATGGGCACGCCGGGCAGCCAGTCCCGCAGCCGGGAGATCTGGCGGTACTCGGGGCGGAAGTCGTGGCCCCACTCGGAGACACAGTGGGCCTCGTCGATGACGATGGCCGAGACGTTCCATGCCTTCAGATTCTCCTGCCATTCGTCGAGCATGAGCCGCTCGGGTGCCACGTAGAGCAGGCGCCACTCGCCCCGGTGCAGGCCGGCGAGGCGGGAGCGGGCGGCCGCGGCGTCGAGGGTGGAATTGAGGTACGTGGCGGCCACGCCGGCGGCCTGCATCTGGTCGACCTGGTCCTTCATCAGCGCGATGAGCGGCGACACGACCACGGTCAGCCCGGGTCGGACCAGTGCCGGCAACTGGAAGCACAGCGATTTGCCTCCACCGGTCGGCAGCAGGGCGAAGACATCGCGGCCGGCGAGCGTGGCCTCGATGATCTCGCGTTGGAGCGGACGGAAGCCGTCGAAGCCGAAGGTGGCCTTGAGCGTGTGGAGAAGGTCGGGCATCGGGCGGGAATCGACGTGAAATTGAGAGCCGGAATGGAGTGAGAGTGAGAAGTGGGTGGAGTCGGTGAAGACTGCCCTAGCTGAGATCTCCGTGCTCGGTGTCGGGCCAATATTTGCTCTTCCGGGGCCGGCCATCTTTGCACGGCTTAAAGATCGCGGGTCGTCTACGGGGGCGTTGATTGGTGGAAGGACGAGGTATTGAGGCCGCCATTGTGCGAGCAGGGAAGGTCCCAGCCCCTATAAAGCAAGAAAGGCCCCAATCTTTCACCGAATCGTGAAAAGGGTGTATTTAGACGCCGATTTCCGCGTTCAATCCGGCTTCATGAACCGGTAGTGGCTTACGAGCCACTCCTCGCCGCCGCGGTAACCCCAGAGCTCGGCGCAGCTCATGTAGAATACGCGCCAGTACACCCACCACTTGCGGGCCTGGTCGGCGCCGTAGGTTTGGGCGAGGAGCGGCAGGAGCTCTGCCCGGTGACGGTCCATGTTTTGCAACCAATGCTCCGCGGTGCGCTGGTAGTGGGTGCCGCTGACCTTCCAATCGGCTTCGAGCTTCAGGTCGTCCTGGAAGTAGCCGAGCATGTCGTGGGCGGGAATCTGGCCGCCGGTGAAGAAATACCGGCTCATCCAGTCCGACGCGTCGCGCGCCACGAAGTGGTACGAGAGACGGTGATGGGTGAAGATGTGCACGAAGAGCCGACCGCCGGGCCGCAGCCAGCGGGCGATGTTCGCCAGCAGGCGCCGGTAGTTTTTCATGTGCTCGAACATCTCGATCGACACGACGCGGTCGTAGCCGGCCGCGGTGGTGTCGAAGGCATTCATGTCGGCGGTGACGATGCGGAGATTGCGAAGTCCGCGCCGCGCCGCCTCGGCGTCGATGAATTCCTTCTGGGTGCGGGAATTCGACACGCCGGTGATGCGCGATCCCGGGAACCGCTCCGCGAGGTAAAGCGAGAGCGAGCCCCACCCGCAGCCGAGCTCGAGCACGTCCTGCCCGTCGGCGAACTCCCCGCGCTCGAGGTAGAGGGCGAGCATGGCCTCCTCGGCCTCGTCGAGGGTTTCGCGGCCGGTGGGATAGAGGCAACCGGAGTACTTCAGGCGCCGGCCCAGGCAGCGCTGGTAGAACCCGGTGGGCACCTCGTAGTGCTGCTCGTTGGCGGCCCGCGTCTCCTCCGCAATGGGGCGGGTTTTCAGGTCGGCGACATACGCCGCGGGATCGTAGCGGGCCGACTCCTCCCGGATCCGTTGCGCGAGCAGGCGGCGGATGCTGATGCGGATGAGGGTGTCGGGCAGGAGGTCCTTCTCGAGAAGCGAATCGATCATGGGGACAGGAGTGAGCCGCGGGTAGCGTGCATGGATCGGAGATTTTGCATGCCCGCTACTCGCTACCCGCGGCACGCGGCTTCTTGGGGAACCATGGCAGGAAGGCGCTCGTGGTCTCTTGGTAGCGGCGG
>OMJT01000111.1 GCA_900299415.1 Opitutales bacterium | reverse complement strand
GTTGGGGTCAACGGGCCCGGACGACGGGGCTTCGGGGGCTTGGGGAAGCTCGGAATCATACTGGCTGGAGACATCCCCGGCCTGGGGGGCCGGGTTGCCGGAATTCGGGGGGGACGGGGGGACGCTCATGGTGCGTTGCGGGTGGGTTTAGGGCGGGGCCCCCGAGCGCGGCGGTTGCGGCGCAGGAAATTCCGGCAGAGCGGTCAGTAACGCGAGGAAGGGGGGTCTTCATGAGAAGTCCTTCCGGAAGCGATAGACGCTCTGGACCAGTCCTTGCAGCAAGCAGCAACTAAGCACAAAGGAGCCACCGTAGCTGATAAAGGGAAGCGGTATGCCCGTAATGGGCGCGAGTCCGATGGTCATGGCGATGTTGACGAAGACATGCACCGCGAAGAGCACCGTGACGCCGATGGCGAGCAGGGTGCCGAGACGGTCCCGAGCGAGACCGGCGATGCGAATGCCGTTGAACAGCACTATAGCAAACAGACTGAGAACCGTGAGGCTTCCCAAAAATCCTTCCTCCTCGGCGATGACCGAGAAGATGAAATCGTTGTGCGCGACCGCGCGGGGCAGGTAGCCGAGCTGCGCCTGCGAACCCTGAGTCCAGCCCTTGCCCGTAAGGCCGCCCGAGCCGACCGAGATGAGCGATTGCTCCTGGTTCCAGCCGATGCCCGCCCGGTCGTACTTCTCCGGGTTGAGGAAGGTCAGGACGCGGTTGCGCTGGTAGTCGTGGACGTAAGGCAGCCAGGAGTGCGGCTCGTACTTGCCCTGGTTTTCCTTGGAAATCTTCAGGCCGTTGGCGTCCATGTAGTTGACGTAACGGTTTAGGTCCCATGCAACCAGGCCGATGACGAGGAGGAACGCGGTCAGCGCGCCCGCGAAGAACCTCGTCGAGAGCTTGGAAACGTAGAGCATGGCAAAGACCATCGGGGGCAGCACGATCGCCGACTTCAGGTCGGGTTGAAGCAGGATAAGAAAGAGCGGGATGCCAACCGCAAGGGCCAATTTGCCAAGGACTCCCAGCGACTGCCGGATCGAGCCGACCCGCGAGTGCACCAGCACGCTGGCGGTGATCAGCAGCACCCCGATCTTGGCGGTCTCGGAGGGCTGGTAAGTGCCCAGCGGCCCGAGCGAGATCCAGCGGCTCGCGCCCCATTTCCCCGCCGCCCCGCCGCTGACTCCGGGCAGCAGGATCACCACCAACAGCGGCACGAGGCAGGCAAAGTAGAAGAACTGCGCGATGCCCAGCCACCGGCGGTAGTCGACGAGCGACACGCCGACGTAGACCCCGATGCCGAGACCGAGGAAGACCAGCTGCTTGAACCAGAACTCGGCCAGCAGCGATCCCTGCGGCACCGCCAGCTGGGCGCTGTAGATGAAAAAGACCCCGATGAGGCTCAGCAGCCCGAGCGCGGCGGGCGTGACCAAGTCCCACCGCTCCCGGGTGGTGGTCTTGAACAGGCTCAGGTAAATCTCGAGCGGGGTGTGCCGGATCACGATGTGGGGCCGACTCCAGCAGCGCCCGCGGGGGCCGGCAAGTGCGCAACGCTGCCAGGGGGCCGTGAGGGTTTTCCGCACCGGAGAAAGGCTTGAGATTTGCCCCTCCGCCCATAGCTTGCCGATCCCTTGACACCAGCAAGCAGCGCAGCGGGTGCCGCCTACGTTTTCGTGGCGGCCCAAGCCCAGAGTCAGCCCACCGGTGGCTCGACGATCTTCGTAGCCCTACTGATCGCCACGGGGGCCGGCTTCCTCATTGCTTGGGCCCTGACGCGGCATTCTCGCCGGATCACCCGCGAGCACGCTGCTGAGTTGATCGATGTTGCCCGCCGCGAGGCCGCGGTGGCGGCGGGGGAGACCAAGCAGCGGGCCGAGGCCGAGATCGCCGCCCGCCGCGCCGAGGCCAACCGCGAGCTCGACCGCCGCGGGATCGAGGTGGACGTGAAGCTGCGCGAAATGCGCTCCCATGAGGAGGCGCTCGGTCGCCTCGACCTCCAGCTCGAGCAGCGCCGCGAACAACTTAACCGCGAGGCCGCTGCCCTGCGCCAGGCGCGCGATGCGATGCGGACGATGTCGCGCACGCTGCGCCAACGCCTCGAGGGCCTGTCCAAGCTCGAAGGCGCCGACATCCAGAAGGCGCTGCGCGAGGAAGTGCTGCGGGAGTGCGAGGACGAGCTCCGGGTGCTGCGGCGGGAGACGCTGGCCCGCTCGGAGCAGGACCTCCAAGCCGAGGCGAAGCGCATCCTTATCGCCTCGATGCAGCGGCTGGCGAGCAAGCCGAACAACGACATCACTGCCACGATCGTCCACCTGCCCACCGAGGAAATGAAGGGCCGCATCATCGGCCGCGAGGGGCGCAACATCAAGGCGTTCGAGGCCGCGACCGGCGTCACCCTCCTGATCGACGAGTCGCCGCAGCTCGTGCTCATCTCGTCATTCGACCCCGTGCGCCGCGAGGTGGCGCGCGGCGCCCTCGAGGGGTTGGTGAAGGACGGCCGCATCCACCCCGCCAGCATCGAGGAGTTCGTGAAGCGGGCGCAGGAGGAGATCGACCTCTCCACCCAGCAGGCCGGCGAGGAGGCCGTGCAGAAGCTCGGTGTCAACGGCCTGCACCCGCAGCTCGTGCGCCTGCTCGGCCGCCTCAAGTACCGTTTTTCCTATTCGCAGAACGCGCTCGATCACTCCGTCGAGGTCGGCTTCCTCGCCTCGATCGTGGCGAGCGAGCTCGGCCTCGACCCGGCAGTCGCCAAGCGCTCCGGCCTGCTGCACGACATCGGCAAGGGCGTGGAGGGCGACTACGAGGGCAGCCACGCGCACATCGGGGCGGAGTTTGCCCGTCGCTATGGCGAGAGCCCGGTGGTGGTCAATGCCATCGCCGCCCACCACGCCGAGGTGAACGCCGAGTCGCTCTACGCCGGCCTCGTCATCCTGGCGGACACGGTCTCCGCCGTGCGTCCGGGTGCCCGCGCCGAGTCGATGGCCAGCTACCTGCAGCGCCTCGAGCGCCTCGAGAAGCTGGCGATGTCGATGGAGGGCGTGCAGCTTGCCTACGCGATCCAGGCCGGCCGCGAGATCCGCGTCGTCGTCGCCCCCCAGCAGGTCTCCGACGAGCGCGCCCGGGAGATCGCCAAGGACCTCCGCCGCCGCATCGAGGAGGAGCTGCAGTACCCGAGCACGATCAAGATCACGGTCATCCGCGAGAGCCGGTTCAGCGAGACGGCGACGTGACCTTACCCGCTACCCACGACTTTCCCTCCATGCCCGACCCGAAGATCCTTGAGACGTTTGCGAATCCCGCGCCCGGGCGCGACTACCTGATCGAGCACACGCACCACGAGTTTACGTCGCTGTGCCCGATGACCGGCCACCCGGACTTTGCCGAGATCACGGTGCGCTACGTGGCCGGCCGGAAGTGCGTCGAGCTGAAGTCGCTCAAGCTCTACTTTCACGCCTTCCGCAACGAAGGCATCTTCTTCGAGGCGGCCACGAATCGGATCTGCGACGACCTCGGACGGGCGCTCGCGCCGCGGAGCCTCACGGTTATCGCCGACTGGAAGGCCCGCGGCGGATTTACCTCCCGCATCACCGCCGAATACCGGCCGGGCCCGAAGCCGCGCCGCTGAGCGGCGGGAATGCCTCCCGGGCGCCGGGCTCTGATAGCCATGACTGCCACGCCTTCCCCGGGCCCCGTCCGTCGTGCCGGCCTCGTGCTGCTGCCGTTTGCCGTGGTGGGCTTGGCGGTGTGGGCCTTGGTTGATTTTGGCCGGTTCCGGAAGCCGCCGCCGGCCGCACCGGCCGGGACTACGACGGCCCCGGCCCCCGCCCCCGGCGCCCCCGACATCGCCTCGGTCGCGTCCCGCATGCTCGGCAGCGGCGCCATGCGAGGCCTGCTCCAGACAGCCCAGCGGCGCGCGATGGAGCAGGAGTTTGGCGGGATCCTCGACGAGCTTGCCTTCACGTCCGACCAGCACGCGCGTTTCGTCGACTTGCTGATGGAGAGCCAGTCGGCCGTGATGGACGCCTCGCTCCAGCGCCTGACCGGGAAACTCAACGACGAGGAGAATGCACAGCTCCAGCGCAGGATCGATGCGGCCAACGAAAGCACGCTTGCGCGGTCGGAGGCCTTTTTCCAAAAGGAATTCCCCGGGGATTCCACGAAGTTCGCCGCCTTCCGGCGCCACTCCCTGCTTGGACCCGACCGCGTCGAGGTGGCCGCCCTGCAGCAACGGTTCGCCGCGGCCGGCCGGGCGCTGGCGCCGAAGCAGGAACGGGACCTGGCGGATGTGCTGCATGAGGTCCGCGCCGGGGTCGTCCCCGCGCTCGACCCCGAGGACCTCTCCCTGCTCGTGCTCAGCGCCGAGACCCTCGCCCCGCGGATCAAGGACCAGCAGCGCATCGACACCCTCCTGCGCACCAAGGCCGCCGCGGTGCTCGATCCCGCCCAGCTCGAGATCCTTGCCGCCTACCAGGCCGACCGCCTGAAGGCGCTCCAGGTGATCGTCGACGCGGCGCCGAAGTCGCCGGCCAAGTAACCGGAGTGGTTGTGCTGCGATCGTGCTAACGCACGTAGAAATAGGGAGCGGGGTATTTTCACGAAGAATCTGTAAGGGTGGGCGAATTCGCGTCACTCAAGGAGGCGCACATTCGCCCGCATCCCTCCCTATGAATCCTCCCCTTGCCTCCACCGGTTCCTCGGGCTCCAAGGCCCTCGTCTTCGTGCTGCTGCTTGCCGTCGCCGGTCTCGGGGCGTGGGCGTTCCTCCTTAAGCGGGACCTCGCCACGGCGAACGAGGATCTGGCCGCCGCCCGCAAGTCCTCGAATGTCACCGCGTCCGCCCCGGGTGAGGTGCAGCGCCTGAAGGCCCGCGTGGCCGAACTCGAGTCCCGGGTGGCCTCAGCGCCCGCTCCGTCGCCCGCGCCCGCCGCCGAGGCCCCGGCCCCGAAGGCGGCCAACCCGCTGGCGGCCATGGCGCAGCTGATGACGAGCAATCCCGCGATGAAGAACCTCGTCGCCACCACGCAGCGGCGCGCCCTGGAGACGCAGTACGCCGAGCTGCTCGACGCGCTCCAGCTTACGCCGGAACAGCGCACGCGGTTCATCGACCTCCTCGCCGAGCGCCAGGCCGCGACGACCGACGCTCGCATGAAGCTGGCCTCAGCCGACCTTTCGGCGGACGAGCGCCGGGCGCTGGCGCAGGAAATGCAGCAGGCCAACCAGGCGACGCAGGGCACGATCCGCGAGCTGCTGGGCGACGAAAAGTTTGCGGCCTTCCGGAGCTACACCGACCAGCAGGCCGAGCGGACCCAGGTCAACATGCTGAAGGCCAGTCTCGCCTCCTCGGGCGCCCCGCTCAGCGCGGAACAGGCCGCGTCCCTGTCCGGCCTGATGTACGAGGAGCGCAAAGGTTTTACCTTCACCCGCAACCCGGGCGCCGGCGCGGCCGATCCGACCGCGGCGCTGAATTCCCAGACCGTGGAGACCAACCTGCGCGAGCAGGAGCAGCTGGATGAGCGCATCGCGAACCGCGCCGCGGTCCTGCTGTCCCCCGACCAGGTCAACGCCCTCCGCCAGAACCAAGCCGCCCGCCGGCAGGCGGCCCGGGCAAGTATCGAACTCTCGCGCCAGATGCTGGGCGTGGGTCAGAAGTAATCGGTCCCGCGGGGGAGGTTACCCCGCCGGAGTTGCTACTTCAGCGCCGCCAGCACCGCCGCTTGCAGCTCGGGCGTGGCGGCGGCCACGGTGGACTCCGCGGGGTAGGGCGCGCGGCCCTGCCAGTCGGTGATCACCCCGCCCGCGCCACGGATCACCGGCACGAGCGCGGCGATGTCCCAGGGGTTCATGATCGGGTCGAGCATCACGTCGGCCCGGCCGATCGCGACGAGCAGGTAGCCGTAGCAGTCGCCCCAGGTGCGGACGATTCGTGCGCGGCTGATGAGTTTTTGGAAGGCGGCGCCGTTCTGGTGCTTTCCGGGGTTAAACGGGTCGCTCGTCAGCACCGTGGAGTCCTCGAGGCGCCGCGCCGGCCGACAGCGCACGGGCCGGTCGTTCAGCGTCGTGGTCGTGCCGTCGCCAACCAGGAGCTGGCCGAGCAGCGGCTGGTGGATCGCGCCGAGCACGGGCTGCCCGCGGTGGAGCAGGGCGATGAGCGTGCCCCAGAGCGGGACGCCGGTAATGAAGGACTTGGTGCCGTCGATCGGGTCGAGCATCCAGACCCACTCGGCGTCGGGGCGGTCCGGCCCAAGCTCCTCGCCGATGATGCCGTGGTCGGGAAACTTCCGGGCGATCAGGCCGCGCAGCAATTCCTCGGCGCCGCGGTCGGCCGCGGTGACCGGGCTGTTGTCGGCCTTGGTCTCGACCGCGAGCCCGGAATCCGCCGCTAGCGGGCGGAGAAAGTCCCCGCTGCGCCGGGCCAGCTCGACGAGGAAAGTGCGGTACGGGGCGAGATCCATCGGCCCGGAAAACTGACCGCGGAACCCACGGAATACACGGAAAAAGCTTCGGCTTCCCCCCTTCCGTGTATTCCGTGCCTCCCGTGGTGATTCCGTGGTCCGAGCAGCCGATCCATTTCCTCGACTTCGAGGGCAGCGTGTCCTCCGGCATCCTGGAGTACGGGGTGGCGACCCTGCACCGCGGGGCGATCACCGGGCTGCGGTCGCGCCTCTGCCGGCCGAAGGGCGTCATCCCTCCGCAGGACACCGCCGTGCACGGCTTGACCGACCGAGACCTGGCGGCTGAGGCGCCCATCGCCGACGACTGGGAGTATTTCGCGACGCTACGGGAGAGTGGGCCCCTGGCGGCGCACCATGCCGGGGCCGAGAACTCGCTGCTCAAGTCGGTCTGGCCCTATCCACGCAGCTCGCCGGATTTCGCGCGCGGCGCGGGCCGTCTGGCGGAGTGGGGACCCTGGGTCGACACGGGGCCGCTTTGCGCGCAGTTCCGCCCTGGCCCCGGCGGCCGCCTCGAGGAACTCATCATGAACCTCGGCCTCTCGGCCCGGCTCGTGGCGGAAGCCGCCCGACTGTGCCCGCCTGCCCGCCGGCACTTCCACGCCGCACCGTACGACGCCCTCGCGGGAGCGTTGCTTCTGCTGGAGCTGGGACGGGACGAGGGATTCGCTGGTTTGACCGTGCGGCAGTTGCTCGCCTTCTCGACCCTCGATCCGCGAAAACGAGCGGCGCTCACCCAGCCGGAGCTTTTTTGAACGCCGCCCAGGCCAGTCTAAGCCAGGTAGGGGAAACGCGCCAAGAGGGCCTGCAGGCCGGCGTCGAAGGCTGCGCGGGTGGCCTGCAGTTCTGCCTGACGCCTGCCCTCGTCGAGCTGGATCCAATTTTTCTCAAGGATGAGCAGATGGGATGCGCAGCGGGCGAAGCCGAAGCTGCCGACGGCACCGCGGATGCGATGGAACTCGTGCTCGGCGGCAGGGCCGGTCAGCTGTCCGGGATTCTGGCAGAGTGCGACGAGGCGTGGCTCAAGGTCATGCCGCAGCATGTCGACGACGCGGCGGCCGTCCTCCTTGCCCTGATCGTCCTCCTCCGCGAACCTTTGGTCGGCGAGGGAGGCGTCGAGGATGGGTGGGCTGGAATCAATCTTCCCTGATGCAAACGGGTCGCGCGCCCGACTCCAGCCTGAATCCTGCGCTACGCAAAAACCGCGTTGAGGTCCCGGCCCGGGCGGGTTCTCTGGTCCGCGCATGTCCGCCGATTCCATCCGCTATTTCGACCGCTATGCCCGCGAGCTGCGCACTGAGCAGGTCTATGGGGAGAAATGGCTACGCTTTGCCTATGAGCACCCGGCCGGCCGCCTCTTCCTCTGGCTTCTGGTCCGCCGCGCATTCTTTTCTCACTACTATGGCTGGCAGATGCGGAAGCGGGTCAGCGCGAACCGGATCCTTCCGTTCATCGTCAACTACAACCTGAACGTGGACGAGTTCCTGCGATCGCCCTTTGAGTTCAAGAGCTTCAACGAGTTCTTCTACCGCCAGCTCAAGCCGGCCGCGCGCCCGATCGCCGAGGGTGACCGCGTGGCGGTGCTGCCGGCCGACGGGCGCCACCTCGCCTTCCCCAACTTTGCCGCCGCGGCGGGACTCTATGTGAAGGGCGCGAACTTCTCGCTCGAAGCGCTGCTGGGTGATTCCGCAACCGCGCAGGAATTCGCCGGTGGGGCGCTGTTGATTTCGCGGCTTTGCCCGGTGGATTACCATCGCTTCCATTTTCCCGTAGCCGGCACGCCGGGGGATTCCCGCATGATCAATGGCTGGCTCTATTCGGTCAGCCCCGTGGCGCTCCGGCGGAACATCCATTACCTCACCCAGAACAAGCGGGTCGTCACTCGGATCGAGTCCCCGCACTTCGGTCCGGTGCTGATGATCGAGGTGGGGGCGACGAACGTGGGCAGCATCCGCCAGCTCTATGTCCCGAACCGCCCCGCGGCCAAGGGCGAGGAGAAGGGGCTCTTCGCCTTTGGCGGCTCGTGCGTGATCACGATCTTCCGTCCCGGCCGGATCAAGTTCGAGGCCGACCTGCTGGCCTCGAGTGCCGACCACATCGAGACCTACGCCCGGATGGGCGATAAGCTGGGAACCTTGGCCTGAACGCACTTAATCTTCCGGATGGGCCGGATCCGGTCTTGGCTCGATCAGCGAACCAGAAAGGTTAAGAGAAAGAGGAAGTTATTTCCGCCCGGGTGATGGAATGGCAGACATGCGGGTCTTAGAAGCCCGTGCCGCAAGGCGTGCAGGTTCGAGTCCTGTCCCGGGCATTACTTCATCAACTCCTTGAGCGGCTCGATCACGGCTTGGGCCCAGATCTCGTAGCCTTTCTCGGTCGGATGGAGCTTGTCCGGCATGATGTCCGCGGGGAGGTTGCCTTCCGCATCGAGGAACTTGGCGCCGATATCGAGGTAGAACACGTTCTTGTTGTCGGCGAGTTTCGCGATGATCGGGTTCACATCGAGCACGGTCTTGCGGATGGCCGAACCCGGGTCGCCGCGGGGGAAGATCGCGAGCAGCAGGATCTTCGCGGCCGGGAAATCCTTGCGCATCTCCATGACGATGGCGCCGACGCCCTCGGCGATCTCCGCGGAGGAGGCGGCGGCGGCGTTGTTCGTGCCGATCATCAGCATGATCGCCTTGGGCTGGAAGCCCTGGCCCTCGCCGTCGAGCAGGCGGTACAGGACGCCCTGGGTGGTGTCACCGGAGATCCCGAAGTTGGCGACCTTCATCGCGCCGAAATATTTGTCGAACACGGCCTTTCCGGCCGTGGGTGGATTGACCACGCCCGGCTGCCCAGCGTTGCGCCAGAAGTCGGTGATCGAGTCGCCCATGAAGAGCAGTTCGGCGGTGCCCTGCTTGGCGACCTCGAGGTTGTTCATGTGCTTGGCTCGGAAGCCGGCGTTGAGCGAGGGCACCACCGCCGGATTGGCCCGGGGCGGGCGCACGGCGACAACGTCCGGATATTTGGCCAGCAGGGACTTCGTGGCAGGATCCGCTTGAGCGATCATTCGGCCGAGGCCGGCATTGAGCTGCTCCACCTCGGCTGGGGTCGGCCGGGGAATGGCGACGGCCGGCGGGACCGGGACGGCCACCGACGGAGTGAAGGTCAGGGGTCCGGCCGCGGCACCGCCGCGCGGGGCGGCGGCCGGGGCGGTTGCGGTTGCCGGTGCTGCGGCGGGGGGGGGGGCGGGGGCGGAGCGGTGGGGGGAAAAATTTAGGGAAGGGCCGGGTCGCCGGCCGGGGGGGAGGGGGGGGGGCCGGCCGGGGGGGCGGGGGGGGGAGGGGGGGGGGATGTCCCTCTTTATTGTGGGGCCCGGGCGGGACGGGAGGGGGAAAGGCTGGAAC
>OMJT01000110.1 GCA_900299415.1 Opitutales bacterium | reverse complement strand
TGGTGGCGGCGCTGGTGGCGGCGCCCCCGGTGGCGGCGCTCCGGCGGCCCGTGGCAACTAAGCCACTGTCCCTCGATTAATCTCCAAGGCGCGCCGTTACCCGGCGCGCCTTTTTTTTCGCCTGACGCGTGGCGTCAGGACGAACCCGCCATAGTCCCGGATGCGGGACGATGGCGGGTGGGAGGGATAGGCCCTAGGAGTCCCATGGGTCTCCATTCCGGCCGACGAAAAAGCACTTGCCTCGCCATCGGCCATCCCGCTTTGTGACCCCTCCTTGTTCGGGCTGTAGCGTAGCCTGGTAGCGCGCTTGCATGGGGTGCAAGAGGTCGTGAGTTCGAATCTCACCAGCCCGACCATTTCAGAACCCCCGGGGCGAGCAACGGCGTCTCGTTGCCTGCCAAGGCGTTCAGATTGGCCGGGCAGGGGTTGCAGCGGGATCAAAAGCCTTGGGCATCCCCATGCCGGTCATGCCCGGAAGCCCCTCGGTCGTTTTCGGGGCGACGATCGCCAGGAGAAGGCCGAGGATGATCCAGAGTGCAAGGACCAGGGCGGCCTTGGCGAACGGGGCGCCAGACGGTGCCAAATCGGCGGGAGAGGCATTCGGGAGCTCGGTCATGGCGTTTGTGCTGTCCTGACCCTGCCCGGGCCGCATTGCGGGCGAATTGCGCCGACATTACCGATTGGCAATACCGCTGGGTTCGTCGCCCCTTGAGATGTCCGCGGGCGTGGATTTTCCCCGTTGCGGAGGGCGGGATTTCGGGTGCGGATGGGGTTGTGCAAGCGGCTGTCAACCAACCTGAGGACCGGGTCACCCGTACCGCCTGGATCTGGCCGGTGGCGTGGGCGGCGGTCATCTTTGCGTCCTCCAGCCGGGCCCAGATCGTCGATGTCTCTCCGTGGCCCGGGGCTGACAAGGTCGCCCATTTCCTCGCGTACGGCCTGCTGGGTCTCCTGGCCTGCCGCCTCGGCCGGGGTCGGCGCGCCGCCGTTCTCGCCGTGCTGGCGGCGTCACTGTACGGGGCCAGTGACGAGTGGCATCAGTCGTTCGTGCCCAGCCGCTCGGCGGAGGTGGCGGACTGGATCACCGACACGATGGGTGCCGGATTCATGGTGATGGCGTACACCACCTCGGCCTGGATTCGGCGTGCGGTCGAAACTCCAGCCCGGCTTCTCCGGCGGGTCCTGAAACGCGCCGAACCGGCTGCAATGCCATGACGCCTGCCGAGGCCCAGCAACGCATCGCCGCCCTCCGCACAGAGCTGGGGCGCCATGACGAGCTTTACCATCGCCGCGCGCAGCCGGAGATCAGCGATTTCGAGTACGACCGCCTGAAGCAGGAGCTCGCCACGCTGGAGGGGGCCTGGCCGCAGTTTGCCAGCGCCGACTCACCAACCCAGCGGGTGGGCGACGACCGCGTGCAGGGTTTCAAGGAGGTCGCGCACCGGCAGCGCATGATGAGCCTCGACAACACCTACAGCGAGACCGAGTTGCGGGCGTTCCATGCACGCCTGGCCCGGTTGCTGGAGGCGGAGGACTTCGCCTACACCGTCGAGCCCAAGATCGACGGCCTGGCCGTGAGCCTCACCTACGAGGACGGCAAGTTCGTGCGGGCCGTCACCCGCGGCCGCGGCGACCGGGGAGATGACGTCACGGCGAACATGCGGGCCGTGCCGTCGCTGCCGCTGGAGCTGGCCCGCCAGGGTAAGCGCGTGATGCCCAAGGTCGTCGAGATCCGCGGCGAGATCTTCATGACCCAGGCCGAGTTCGAGCGCCTCAACGCCGAGCGGGCGGCCGCCGGGGAGGAGCTTTACGCCAATCCCCGCAACACGGCGGCCGGTACGATCAAGCTGCTCGATGCCGCCGAAGTGTCGCGCCGCCGCCTGGAGATCGTCCTTTACAGCCTGGGTCATTGTGAACCTCAGGTTGTGCAGTCGCAGTCCGAGCTCCACGACCAGCTCAAGGCTTGGAAACTGCCCGTGGTGGAGAAGATCTGGCACGTGCGGGGCATCGATGCGGCCTGGGCGGCGATCGGCGAGCTCGACGCCCTCCGGCGCGGCTTTGCCTACGGCACCGACGGGGCGGTGGTGAAACTCGACCGCTTCGAGGACCAGCGCACGGCGGGCGCGACCGAGAAGGCCCCGCGCTGGGCGATCGCCTACAAGTACAAGGCCGACACCGCCCGCACCCGCCTCAAGGCCATCACGATCCAGGTCGGCAAGACCGGCGTGCTCAGCCCGGTCGCGGAGCTGGAACCGGTCTTCCTCTCCCTCAGCACGATCAGCCGGGCCACCCTGCACAACGAGGAGGAAATCCGCCGCAAGGACATCCGCGTCGGCGACTTGTTGGAGATCGAGCGGGCGGGCGAGGTGATCCCCGCGGTGCTGCGCTCGTTTCCCGAGGAGCGGCCCCGGGGGGCGAAGGAGTTCGACCTCCATGCGGCGGTTGGCGGCAAGTGTCCGGTCTGCGGCGGCAAGATCGCCCGGCTCGAGGTCGCCGCCGAGGGCGGGCAGGGCGTGGCCTGGAAATGTCAGAACTACGATTGCCCGGCCCAGCGCACGGGCCGGCTGGTGTTCTTCTGCAGCCGGCGGGCCCTGGCGATCGACGGGGTGGGCGACATCGTGGCGGCGAAGCTGGTCGAGCTCGACCTCGTGAAGGATCCACCGGACCTCTACGACGTCCCGCTGGAGACCCTGGCCACGCTCAACCTCGGCACGGCGGAGGAGCCCCGGGTCTTTGGCGAGAAGAACGCGACCAAGGTCGTGGCTGCCCGCGAGGCGGCCCGGGCCCTACCATTGGAGAAGTGGCTCTACGGCCTGAGTATCCCGGATGTCGGCGAGACCACGGCGCGCGAGCTGGGCCGGCGGCACCGCAACCTGCCCGAGGTGGCCAGTTCCACCCTCCTGCGGGCCGTGCTCGAAAAGGCCCGGCTGGCGGAGCAGCGCGAACTCGAGGCCCCGGCCTCGCGGAAGAACCCGGCGAAGACCGACGAGGAAAAGGCGCGCCGCAAGGAGCTGTGCGCGCGGCTTGACGCGGAGATTGCGGCCCTCGATGCCGGGGTGCTGGCGGGCGTGCCGGCCGACCTCGGCCCGGCCGTGGCGGCGAGCGTGATCGACTTCTTTGCCGGAAAGCCCGGCGAGCGCCTGCTGGCCAAGCTTGGGAAGCTGGGGATTGACCCGGCGGGCACCGTGGTCGAGGCCGGAGTGTTCACCGGCAAGACCTTCGTCCTGACCGGCACCCTGCCCACGCTGAAGCGCGAGGAGGCCGAGCAGAAGATCCTCGCCGCCGGCGGCAAGGTCAGCGGCAGCGTGAGCAAGAAAACCAGCTACGTTTTGGCCGGCGAGGAGGCCGGATCAAAGCTGGAGAAGGCCCAGGCCTTGGGAGTGCCGGTGATCGACGAGGCGGAGTTCCGCCGGATGGTCGACGGGTAGGGCGCGCGCCAAGGAGCGTTTCGGGCAACGCTTAACGTTAGAAGTTAAACGTTGGCTCGCGGTTTGCCGTCAGTACCCGCGCCGCTGGAGCTGCATGCTCAGCTCCTGCATGAAGGCCTGGCCATCCTCGGGGCTCGGGCGGTAGCCGGGCTTGCTGACCTCGGTGAAGCCGGGGCGGCCCATCTGGTCGATGATCCACTTGGCGGAAACGCCGTCGCTGAAGGCGACGGACCCGCTCGCCAGGGCGCCCGGGATGAGGGTGACCTTGTCGATCTCGACCTTGACGCCGCCGCCGGCGGGCAGGGCTTCGTCCTCGAGGCCGGCCTCTTCGAGGTCCTCGGCCGCGGGCTCGTCCTTGGCCAGGCCGAGCTTCTCCTTGGCCTTGTCGAGGAGGCCCTTCTTCTCAGGCGCCGGGGCCGCGGCCGGGCGGGCCGGGGCGGGGGCCTTGGAAACATCGGTGGTGTCGACCTTGGGGGCGGGGTCCTTGAGGGCGAGATCGAGATCGTCGACGAGGAAACGGACGTCGCGGTAGGTGAGGTTCACCTTGAATTGCTCGGCGAGCTTGCGCTGGACCGCGGAAAGGTTGTCACCGGCCTGCACCCAGGAGGCGACGGCGGCTTTTTGTTCGGGAGTCAGCATGATCGCGGGCAAGTGAAAGTGACAGTGAAAGTGAGTGAAAAGAAGGAAGTGAAGGTGGCCGGAGAGGCCGAAGTGACCGTGGGAGCAAAGTGAAAGGGCGCCGCGCCTTTGCAAGCCGCCGAGTTCCGGCACTTGCCACCCTCGCTCTCCACGCACTTTCCACATTCACTTTCACTCTGAACATCCGCCAACGGCGGATGTTCAGCGCGAGAGCTGGGCCCGGAGGAATTCCACGCTGCCGCGCATGGCGGTGTCCTGCTCCATCATGTTGTCCACGGCCTTGCAGGCGTGGATGACGGTGCCGTGGTCGCGGCCGCCGAAGGCGTCGCCGATCTCCTGCAGGGAGTGCTTGGTGAGCAGGCGGGTGAGGTACATCGCGATTTGGCGGGGGATGGCGATGTTGTTGGGCCGGCGCTTGCTCGTCATGTCGCTGTGCCGGATCTGGAAGTGATCGGCCACGCGCTTCTGGATCGTCTCGATGGTCAGGACGTTCTGCGCCTGCTCCATGAGTACGTCCTGCAGGAGCATCTCGGTGGTCGGGAGGTCGAGGGGCTTGCTGGTGAGGGAGGCGTAGCTGGCGACCTTAATCAGGGCGCCCTCGAGGCGGCGGACGTTCTTCGAGATGTTCTGGGCGATGAAGTTGATCACCGGGGCGGGGATCTCACACTTCAGGGTGGCGGCCTTGGTCCGGAGGATGGCCACGCGGGTCTCGAAGTCGGGCGGCTGGATGTCGGCCGGCAGTCCCCACTCGAAGCGGGAGACGAGACGGGACTCGAGCTTGGCGATCTCGCTGGCGCGACGGTCGCTGGAGAGGACGATCTGCTTCCCGGACTCGAACAGGTCGTTGAAGGTGTGGAAGAACTCCTCCTGGATGCGCTCTTTGCTGGCGAGGAACTGGACGTCGTCGATGAGGAGGACGTCGACATGCCGGTAGCGCTGGCGGAAGCGGGTGAGGGCGTTCTCCTGCAGGGCCTGGATGAACTCGTTGGTGAACTTCTCGGTCGAGAGGTAGGCGACGCGGGCCTCGGGGTTGTGCTGGATGATGGCGTGGCCGATGGCCTGCATCAGGTGGGTCTTCCCCAGGCCGGTGTCGCCGTAGATGAACAGCGGGTTGTAGGCCTGGGCCGGCGCCTGGGCCACGGCGAGGGCGGCGGCGTGGGCCATCTGGTTGTTGTTGCCGACCACAAAGGTGGAGAACGTGTTGCGCGGGTTGAGCGTGCCGTTTTTGGCGGCGGCCTCACCCTTGGCGCGGCGGGGGGTGGCGAAGGCCTTGGTCCGGCCCGGGTGGGCCTCGGCGGCCGGCTTGCCGGCGGCGGCGTGACGGGGCTCGGCGGCGGAATCGGGTTCATCAACAGAGTGACGTTGGTGGCATCGAACAGCACGACGCTCGCCGACTCGTAGCCGGGCTTGCTGGCCGAGATCATCTGCTTGCCAATCAGGTCATCGCCGCTGAAGGTGATCTGGCCATCGGCGTTGGTGAAGCCTTGGTAGGGCGTGCTCGGGTCGGTCCACAGCATCACGAAGCAATCGGGCACCGGCTTGTTGTTGCTGGCGTCGATGACGGTGATGTTCGAGACGCGCTGCTCGTACGCGCGCAGGGCGAGCGTCTCGCGCACCACCTGATTGACGTCGACCATGGCCCGCGTCGTCTGTCGTTTGCGCGCGAACTTCAACAGGTTGCGGACGATTCGGGCGGCGCGTTCGGCCTCACTGACGATGATGTCGAAGCCGCGACGGGTGGAGGTGTCGAAGGGCGCCTTCTGGGAGATGTGCTCGGCCCAGTTGAGGATGGTCGCGAGCGGGGTGTTGAGCTCGTG
>OMJT01000109.1 GCA_900299415.1 Opitutales bacterium | reverse complement strand
CGTCCCGCACGCGCGGAACCGGCGCGACCGCGCCGCGGGGCGCCGCGGGGCCGCCGTGGCCCGGCTCGTTCCAGGCGGGCGAGAAGCGACGGGGGCCGGAGTGGGAGGCGGTGCAGGAATGCATGGCGGACGGGGATCAGATGCCGATGCGGCGCATGAGGTCGCCGAGCGCCTCGTTGGAGGTGCGTTTCTCGAACGCCTGCCAGCGGGCGGGCGCCCAGATGGAGAACTTGGTGAGAGTGCCGACCAGCACACAGTCCTTGCGGACCCCGGCGTGCGCGAGCAGGTCGGCGGTCACGCCGAAGCGGCCCTGCTTGTCGAAACTGAACGACAGCGTTTGCGAGAAGAACCGCGCAAAGGCCTCCTGCGCGTCGCGGTCGGTGAGCGCCTTCTCCGCGACCTTCGCCTGGAGTTTCTCGACCTCCGCGGGCGGCAGCACCGCGATGTAGCCGTCGGGATGCGGGGTGGCGAGGAACGTATCGCTTTCCTCGTGCGCATACCTCCACGCGGACGGAATCGTGAGCCGATTCTTGTCGTCCAGTCCGTGCCGGAACTGACCGGTGTAAAAGATTTTGCCGAGTTGCGCCATGGGGTGTCCGCCAACCTGCTCCAATATCCCCCATTTCGTCCCATTTTACCCCACACCCGTCAAGCCCGGACGCAGTGTTTTTGCGAAAAGTTATTCGCAAGGAATTCACCTGCACGCGCCGCGCGTCGTTCCCGGGGATTACCGCCCCGGCCGGACACGTCATCCGGCGGACGTTGTGCACAGAAAACCGGAAATGAATCCGGCAACACCCGTGACGCGGGCGGCGATTACTTCAACGCTTCGGCCGTGCGGCGGAGCTCCGCGATGAAGACCGCAAGGGGCTTGTCGTCGGTGCGGTCAGCACGGAAGCCGGCGGCGACGCACACCGGTGGCGGAGCTTCGGTGAGGAGCTTAAGCCGCACGCCGGTCGGGACCTGGTGCGCGGGGCGGGTGCCGACGAGGGCGACGCCCAGCCCGGCCGCCACGGCGGCAAGGAGGCTGTTGCCTCCGTCGTATTCGCCGGCAAGTCGCGGCCGCAGCCCGTGGCGGGAGAGCCACCCGCCGAGGTCCTCCCAGTAATCCGGGTACTCCCGCCGAGGAAACGCGAGCAGCGGCTCGTGGGCGAGCTCCGTGGCGGGAACCTTCGCGAGGCGCGCCAGCCGGTGCCGCGCCGGCACCGCGAGCCGCCAGGGCAGCCGCACCAGCGGCGTCCAGCTCAGGCCGCGGGACGCGCGCTCCTGCGCGACGGACACGACCACGTCGAGCTTTCCACCCTCGAGGCCGGCCAGCATCTCCCCGGTCGAGAAATCGTGCAGCTCCACCTTGGTCCGGGGATGCACCCGGGTGAAGCTGGCGACCGCCGGCGTCATCAGGCCCTCGGCCAGCGTGGGCGCGTAGCCGATCCGCAGCCGGCCGCCCGTGCCGGACGCCTTCACGCGCTCCACGGCCTGATCGGCGAGCCGCAGAAGTTCGCGCGCCTCGTGCAGCATCACCTCGCCGGCCGGCGTGAGGCGCACCGAGTGTGCGTGTCGCTCAAGCAGGCACTGCCCGACCTCCTCCTCCAGCGCCTTGATCTGCCGGCTCAGCGCCGGCTGCGTGAGGAAGATCTTTCGGGCGGCCCGGCTGATGTTGCCGGTATCCGCGACGGCGACGAAGTAGCGCAGCTGCCGGAGTTCCATGAATGAGGAATACCGGTAAACGATCCCTTGGGAACCGCGAATAAACGCCCAGGGTTCTACGAATGGCCCATGCCGAAAAGTTGGGCTGAGCCCAAGAACACGGCATTAGCCGCCGCGGCGGGGAGCTGATAGGCTGGGTCCATGAAGACCACGACCACCACCGCCAGCAGCAGTCCCCTCGTCCGCCGGGCCGCCGAGCGCGGCCACGCCGACCACGGCTGGCTCGACTCCCGCCATACCTTCTCCTTCGGCGACTACTACGATCCGGCGCAGCTCGGCTTCCGCTCGCTGCGCGTGATCAACGACGACCGCGTCGCCGCCGGCCAGGGCTTCGGCACCCACCCGCACCGCGACATGGAGATCTTCAGCTACGTCCTCGAGGGCGCCCTCGCCCACCGGGACAGCCTCGGCAACGCCCGCACCCTCCGGCCCGGCCAGGTGCAGCTGATGAGCGCCGGCCGCGGGGTGACGCACAGCGAGTTCAACCCGTCCGCCAGCGAGACCGCGCACTTCCTGCAGATCTGGATCCAGCCCCGCGAGCGCGGTCTCGTCCCGAGCTACACGGAGTGGCACCCGGCTGCCGGCCCCGCGGACGCCCGCAAGATCCTCCTCATCTCGCCCGACGGCCGCGACGGTTCGGCGGTGATCCACCAGGACGCCGACGTCTACCGCCTGCGCCTGAAGGCCGGCGAGAGCGTGACCCACGAGCTCCGCCCCGGCCGCGGCGCCTGGCTGCAGGTCGCCGCGGGCGGCGCGGTGTTTAACGGCACAGAGCTCGCCGCCGGCGACGGCGCGAGCACCGAGACGCCCGGTCAGCTTACCTTCACCGCCACGCGTCCCCTCGAGGCGCTGTTCTTCGATCTGAAGTAAGAAACCACCACCACAGTCAACATACCCACAGCCATGTCCTCCACGACCTCCATCCTCCGCACCGCGCCCGCCGCGGCCGCGACCGCCACCACCCTGAGCCCGCTCCAGCGCGTGCTCGCCACCACCGACAGGGCCGCGCCGCTGATCGCCCGGCTCACGCTCGGGCTCGTCATGTTCCCGCACGGCGCCCAGAAGGCGCTCGGCTGGTTCGGCGGCTACGGCTACAGCGGCACGATGGGCTTCTTCACCGGCACGATGCACATCCCCGCCGTGTTCGCGTTCCTCGCAATCGCCGCGGAGTTCGCCGGCTCGATCGCCCTGATCTTCGGCGCGCTCAGCCGCGTCGCCGCCCTCGGCATCGCGTCCGTGATGGCCGTGGCCATCGCCACGACCCACGCCAGCCAGGACTTCTTCATGAACTGGACCGGCGCCCAGAAAGGTGAGGGCTTCGAATACCACCTGCTTGTCCTCGGCCTCGCCCTGATCGTCCTCGTGTGG
>OMJT01000108.1 GCA_900299415.1 Opitutales bacterium | reverse complement strand
GGGCCGCCACCGCCGCCCGCCCGGCCACGGCCGGCAGGCATCGGCTGGTCAATGAGGGACTGGAGGGGCGCCTTCTCGGCGGCCGGGATCATCGCGATCGCATCGGTGCGGATGATGCTCAGGCCGTTGGTCGTGCCGGAATAGCTGGCCGGCGCGGTCGTGAAGTACGTCATGTATTCCTTCCGCAGCTCGGGGGTCCAACCGGCCGTCAGGGTGCGGAGCAGCTGGGCGTAGAAGATCTCCGCGTCCTGCTTCGCCAGCGCGATCTGCGGGATGCCCAGGTTCGGGCCCGTGACCTCGCCGCGGTCCTGCCGCTGGCGCTGCTGCGGGTTGATCCATTCCTGGACGCCGTAGTAAGGGTTGTCCGGCGCACTGCGGAGTAGGGCCATGACCTTCGTCGCGGCGCTCGGCGCCTGGAGGTAGACGAGGATCTCGGCGAGCTCGCGGTTCATTTCCTGATGCTGCGCGGGCAGGCGCTTGTCGAAGCGGGCGATGATGCGTTGCGTATCCGCATCACTCGGGCGGCCCAGCCGGATCATGGCGAGCTCGTAGGTCCGGAGCAGGTCAAGCCGGTCCTGATAGACCAGCGTGTCCCAGTCGATGCGGTCGAGCGACGCGAGGATCCGGGACTGCAGGGCCTTGTCGGGGCCGGGGGCGCCGGGAGGCGTGTGGTACTCGTCGCGGCCGCTGACGCGGGCGAGCGACGCGAGGGCCGCGATGGCCTTGCGCGGGTCGGTCTCGGCGAGTGCGCGTTCGCGCCACTGGCCGACATCCTGCCACTCGAGCGCGGTGCGGGCCGAGTAACGGATGGCGCGGTCCTCATCGCCGAGGAAGGGCCAGGCGGCGTTGACGGCGGCGTTTTCCTTCTTGCCGTGGAAGGCCTCGAGCTTGTGACGCTGGTCGCGCAGGGCGGCGTACCGGGTGTCGGGGGTCGTCGGGGTGGTGACCTCGTTACCCACGTAAGTCACGCGGTAAAGCTGCGTGCCGGTGGTCATGACGAGCAGGGAGCCGTCCTCCGGGTTGGAGATGATGCCGGACACGGCGAAGGGCTTGCCGCTCACGAAGGGCATGGCCGTCGCCTTGTACGATGAGCCCTGGGGCGTGAGGAACGTGGCCCAGAGGTTGCCGAACGACCAGTCGGCGATGTAGAAAGCGTCCTGGTAACGGGCCGGGAATTTCGTACCGGTGCCGAAGCCGGAGCCGACGGGCGAACCGGAGCCGACCACGCCGATCGGCGCCCAGAAGTCGAACTGGTGGTAGGGGTGCACCTTGGAGCCCGCGCGCCAGCCGGCGTCGGAGCCACTGATCGCGTGGATGATGTCCGTCGGGCGGTAGCCGACGGTGAAGCCCATGTTGGGCTCCTCGTCGGCGTCATAGATGAACATCTCGCCGTCCTTGCTGTAGGCGTGCGAGACCGGGTTGCGCATGCCGATCGACCAAAGTTCGAAGTCGGAGCCATCCTCGTTGAACTGCAGCACGTGGGCCTCGGGCGCGCGGTGGAAGCCGGGCGGGCTGAGGTCCATCCGCATGACGAGGTTGTCCTCGCCCCAGATCTCCGGGACGCGGCTGCGGTTGTGATCGCTCATGCGGGTGGCGTTGCCGCTGATGACCGAGATCATCTTGCCGTCAGGCGTGAGCTGCAGGGTGTGCGTGCCATGGTCGGAGCCATCACCCTGGCGGAAGCGGATGATCTTCGCCTCGTCGAACTTGTCGTCGCCGTTGAGGTCGCGCATCCGGTAGGTGCCGGCGCTGCCACTGCGGTTGGCGTTATAGTAGAGGCTGTTGAAGGCGTAGAGGATGCCCTCGGACGCGCCGATCGGAACCTCGGTGGTGGAGTTGATGACCTCGACCTTGACGTCATCCTTCGAGCCGGCCTTCGGGATGGTGAGGCGCGCAATGCGGCCCGCCCCGGTGTAGGACGGGACGACGAGGCGGTGCTTGTTGTCCCACGCGAGAGCGACCCACTGGCCCTCGGTGGCGGTGTTGGTGACGTGAAGCAGCTCCAGCTTGAAGCCGTTCACGACGGTGAAGTCGCGGCCGACAAAGCGCCCGTCGGGCGACTCGATCGTGCCGTCCGCGACATTGAGTTCGGACAGCGCCGCCCGCGCCGGCAGGGCCGCGAGCGATGCAAACAGTAGGGATCCAAGGAACGATGCAGTTTTCATGTGGCTTCGGGGTGAAAGCCGCAATCAGAGGGGGGGGGTGAGCGGCGGGCTGCTGACAGGGCAACCCGCCACCGACGTTGCGGTTGCCGCCCCCGATGGCAAGCCCCTTGGTATAAAACCGCGGAACTTTTGCCGCGCCGGCGACGGCGGGCCGGATCAGGCGCCGGCGATGAAGCGCAGGATCACGTTGGCCTGCTCGACCGTGTTGCCGGCATGGTCGGCATACACGATCTTCCCGCCGCGGACGAGGTACGCCTGCCGCCGGGGCGTCCCGACCAGCGGGTAGGACGGCACGCCGAAGGCCGCGACGACGGCGCCCTCCGTGTCGGCCAGGAGGGTGAAAGGCAGCCGGTACTTGGCCTTGAACGCGGCCTGCGCGGCCACGTCGTCCCGGCTCACGCCGAACACCGCCACGCCGCGCCGCGTGAGCTCGGCGTAGCCGTCGCGCAGCGCGCAGCCCTGCTTGGTGCAGCCGGGCGTGTCCGCCTTCGGATAGAAATAGACGAGCGTCCACTCTTGCCGGCCATACACCGCCGCGAGATCCACGCGGTCACCCGTGTCGGACACGGCAGTCAACGCCGGGGCGGGATCGCCGGCCTGGAGCGGGCCACGGCTGGGAGAGGAACCGAACATGCCCCAACGCCGCGCCGCACCGCGGCCAAGTCAAGCCCGGCCTCGGCTACTTCCGCACGCCGGCTTCCTTGATGAACCATTCCACGTTCATCTTCGCCAGCCCAGGACGGAGCTTGTCCAGCTCCGCAGCCGGGCCGTGGAGCTCGAGACGGAAGAGGTCGCCGTATTTCAGCTGCACGTCGATCAGGTCGCCGACATTCGCGAGGTGGGCCTGGACGCCCTCGGCCCCGATGTAGGCCTCGCGGCAGAAGGTCACGTCGCCGTTGACCGTGAACTCGTAGAAGAGGCACAGCGGCTCCTTCGCGGTGCGCTCGACAAACTTCGGGAAGAGCGCCCGGAGCTCGCCGATCTGGCCGGGCTTGGCCCGCATGTAGGGGTGGATGCTGACGACGTTGTCGGGGTATTTCATGCGCGCCGAGAAAACGGCGGTGCCGGCCGGGGCGCAATTCGGATTCGGCAAACGGCCGGTATTCGGCCACAACCGACCAGCCCCTTCGTTGCCATGACCCGACCGTTTTCCGTTCCGTCACCCCTCGCACCGCGCCGCCTCTGCCCGGGACTCCACGCCCTGCGTGGGGTTTTGGGCCAAGCCCGGATCGTGCTCGGCGCCGGGTTGGCCATGCTCGCCTTGGAACTGCCGGCCCAGACTCCGGCCGGGGCCCGCCCCAAGCCCAACATCGTTTTCATCCTCGCCGACGACCTCGGCTACGGCGACCTCGGCAGCTACGGGCAGACCGTGATCAAGACGCCGAACATCGACCGGCTCGCCACGCAGGGCATGCGCTTCACGCAATTCTATGCCGGGGCTCCGGTGTGTGCGCCTTCACGGAATGTTCTGATGACGGGGCAACACGTTGGCCACGCCACGATCCGCGGCAACGACAAGGTCGATCTCCAGCCCGAGGACGTCACGGTCGCTGCCGTGCTTAAGTCCGCCGGCTACACCACTGGACTCGTCGGCAAGTGGGGCCTCGGCAGCGAGGGCACCGCGGGCGCACCCAACGCGAAGGGCTTCGACTACTTCTACGGCTACCTGGACCAGACGATGGCCCACAACTACTACCCCACCTACCTCATGCGGAACACGGAGCGCGTGCCGTTGCGCAACGTCGTGCCCAATGCCGGTCCCTACGGTCAGGGCGTGGCGTCCGTGAAGCTCGACTACAGCGCGGACCTGATTGGCGACGAAGCGGTGAAGTTCCTCCGCGACCACCGCTCAAGGCCATTCTTCCTCTACTTCGCCCCCACGCTGCCGCACGCCAACAATGAGTCCCGGCCCGACGGCATGGAGGTGCCCGACTACGGTACCTATGCCAGCGAAGCCTGGCCCGCCACCGCCAAGGGCTTTGCCGCGATGGTGACGCGCCTCGACGATCAAGTTGGTCGCCTCCTCGCGGAGCTGACGACGCTTGGGCTCGAGGACAATACCCTCGTGATCTTCGCCAGCGACAACGGCCCGCATGCCGAGGGCGGTCACATCCCGGCCTTCTTCAAGTCCTCCGGCCCGCTCCGGGGTCAGAAACGGGATCTCTACGAAGGCGGCATCCGCGTACCTTTCATCGCGCGATGGCCGGGACGCATTCCGGCCGGGGCACCCTCCGACCACCCAGGGTACTTCGGCGATTTCATGGCCACCGCGGCCGAAATCAGCGGCGGGAATCCGCCCGCCGGGCTCGACAGCCTGAGCTTCCTGCCGGCGATGACGGGCGCCTCCCCAAGCCAGAAAAAACACGAATTCCTCTATTGGGAATTCTACGAGGGCGCCTCCGCTCAGGCCGTGCGCTTCGCCAACTGGAAGGCCGTGCGCAGCCCGATGTTCACCGGCAAAATCGAGCTCTACGACCTGGCCACCGACCTCGGCGAAAAGACCAATGTGGCCGAAGCCCACCCGGACCTCATCACAAACGCGGCCCGGCTGATGCAGGAGGCGCATGTGCCGTCGCCGCTCTGGAAGGTAACTCCACCCGCCCGCGGCACCGCCGCGCCCGCCACCCCGAAATGAGCCGCCATGTGGAATGAACGTTTCTCGACCCCCGATTACGTCTACGGCACGGCGCCCAATGACTTCCTGGCGGAGCACGCCGGTCTCCTAAAAGGTCCCGTGCTTTCGCTCTGCGAAGGCGAGGGCCGCAACGGCGTCTTCCTCGCCTCACGCGGGCTAGAGGTCCTCGGCGTCGACGGCTCCGCGGTCGGACTGGCCAAGGCGCAAAGGCTCGCCCAGGCCCGGGGCGTGAAGCTGCGCACCGAGGTCGCCGACCTCGCCGACTACAACCCGCCCGCGAACACGTTCGGCGCCGTCGTCTCGATCTTTGCCCACCTGCCTTCCGCGCTGCGCGCCCAGCTCTATCCCAAGGTCGAACGCGCCTTGAAGCCCGGCGGCATCATTCTGCTCGAGCACTACAGCCCGGCGCAGATCCCGAAGAGTACCGGCGGACCAAAGAGCCCCGACATGCTAATGACCGCGGCCGACGTGCAGCAGTCCTTTCCGCTTTGCGACGTTATCCTCTGCCGAGAACTCGACCGAGACATTCAGGAGGGCGCTTTGCACACCGGTCTGTCGTCGGTAACCCAGTTCCTCGGGCAAAGGAGGCCTTCGGCAATCAGGGCCCCGGGCCCAGGGTAACCGCGCCACAGCCCGGCCCGACCGCAGGGCTCACCGCACATCGCTGATCAATCGTCCGTCCCCACCCTGCCCCGACCCGCCTTGTGCCGCGCCCGATGGCGTTTTGAGACGACCATCGCGACCTTCTGACCGTAGGACTTCTGCCGGTTCCTGCGGCGGTCCGCCTCGCGGGCCTGCTGCCGGGAGGCCGCGGCCGACCGGATCTGGTGTTCGAGCCGCGAGCACAACTCGGCCCAGGCCTCCTCCCGGTTAGCCGCCTGCGAGCGCTCGCGCTGGCAGCGGACCTCGAGACCGGTCGGGCGGTGGCGGAGGCAAACGGTCGAGGAAGTTTTGTTGATCTTCTGGCCTCCAGGACCCGACCCGCGGACAAAGCTTTCTTCAATGTCATCCAGCCGGAGGCCAAGGGCCGTCAGGCGGGCGGAGATTTGGGTTGGTATTTGCATCGGGCACCCGTTTTCTGAGGGAAACTTCCCTCCGTGCCGGGGTCAAACCCCGGCCCGGATAACCCAGATTTCTTAACCACGGATTTCACGGATTACACAGATAAAACCGGGCTCGATCCGTCTCTAAAGCCCGGGCTCCTCGTCCTTCTTCCCACCCTTGATCCCAGCTCCCGTTCCTCCTTCCGATTTCCCATCCGTGTAATCCGTGAAATCCGTGGTTATAAACTCCCCGCTCCCCGCCCTTTCCCGCCCATGATCACCGGTCCCGCCTGGTCCAAGAAACTCCGTGAAGAAATCGGCCGCGCCGTCATCGGCCAGGATGTCGTGATCGAGCGCCTGCTCGTCGCCCTCCTCGCCAACGGCCACGTCCTCCTCGAGGGCATGCCTGGGCTGGCCAAGACCCTCCTCATTAAGTCGCTGGGCTCCGCCCTCGGCGTGCAGTTCGAGCGCATTCAGTTCACGCCCGACCTGCTGCCGAGCGACGTCGTCGGCACGATGATCTTCTCGCCGAAGGACGGCTCCTTCAAGCCGCACCACGGCCCGATCTTCGCCAACCTCGTGCTCGCGGACGAAATCAACCGCGCGCCCGCCAAGGTCCAGAGCGCCCTGCTCGAGGGCATGCAGGAGCGCCAAGTCACCATCGGCGGCCAGACCCACCCGCTGCCGTCGCCGTTCTTCGTCATGGCGACCCAGAACCCGGTCGAGCAGGAGGGCACCTACCCGCTCCCCGAGGCCCAGGTCGACCGCTTCCTCTTCAAGCTGCTCGTCAACTACCCGAACGCCGAGGAGGAGGCCCTGATGATGCAGCGCTGGGGCCTCGTCACCAAGCAGCCCGCCGTGACCGCCGCCTCCAGCGGCGAGGAGCTCCTCGCCCTCCGCGCCGAAGTCGACCGCATCCACGTCGCGCCCGCCGTGCAGGCCTACATCCTCGCCATCGTCCGCGGCACCCGCGCCATGGCCGAGCCCGGGGCCGGTACCAAGCAGTACCTCAGCTTCGGCGCGTCCCCCCGCGCCTCCCTCGCCCTCTATCAGGCCGGCCGCGCCCTCGCTTGGCTCCGCGGCCGTGACTACGTTTCCCCTGACCTCATCCAGGAGCTCGCGCCCGACGTGATGCGCCACCGCGTCGGCCTGACCTACGAGGCCGAGGCGGAGGACGTCACCTCCGACAAGATCGTTGGCGAAGTCCTGCAGCGGACGCCGGTTCCGGCCGTCTGAGCCCCGTGCCCGCCGCCCCCGCCAGTCCCGCCGCGAGTCCCGCCCCGCTGGCTGTCCTCCGCCAGCTGGAGTGGCGCGTGCGCCATGCGGTAAAAAACATCCTGAGCGGCGAGTACCGCTCGTCATTCCGCGGGCGCGGCATGGAATTCGACCAGGTCGTGCGCTACGAGTTCGGCGACGACGTCCGCGATATCGACTGGAATGTCACCGCCCGCCTCGGCGAGCCGTACCGCAAGAAGTTCGTCGAGGAACGGGAGATCACGATCCTCGTGCTCTTCGAGGACTCCCCCAGCCTGCAGTTCGGCTCGGGCGCGCACTCGAAGCGCGATG
>OMJT01000107.1 GCA_900299415.1 Opitutales bacterium | reverse complement strand
GGATTTCCGCGTGCTGCGCACGATCGACGTCACGCTCTCCGGCCAGCCGCTCGAGCGTCTAAATGAGCTCGAGTGGATCAACGGCGAGATCTTCGCCAACGTCTGGCAGACCGACACCATCGTGCGAATCGACCCCGCGACCGGCCATGTGCGCGGCGTCGTCGATTTCGCGGGTCTCCTCCCCCCGACCGAGCGTGCGAACGCCGACGTCCTGAACGGCATCGCTTACGAGCCCGCCACCGGCCGCTTGCTCGTGACCGGCAAATGGTGGCCGCGCCTCTATGAAGTGAAAGTGAAAGAGGTCAGGAGGTAGGGCTGGGTCGACTTGTCAGCCATAGGCTTAGCGACGGCTGACGACCCGGCCGGTATCGCGATTTGCCACAGAGGCACAGAGACCCAGAGACAAGGCAGGTTTGGCACGCAAAGACGCCAAGACGCCAAGGCCGGAGGAGAAGCCCCTCCCCGCATGGGCGGATCTGCGCTTCGCGCGCTGCGATCCCCGGGGCAGAGGCCGTTCGACAAGCTCAGGCCCTGAGTGTACACGAAGGGTCTGCCCCGGCTACATCCGATCGCGATGATTCCGATCCCTGTAGCCCGGGTGGACCTCCACCCGGAGATCCGCCGATGGGCGGGGACCACCGGGCTTTTATCGAGGTGCGCAGCACCTCGATAAAAGCCCATCCGGATTCTCCTCCGACCTCTGCGTTCTCTGCGTCTCTGCGTGCCAAATGGTTCGGGGATCGTTTTTGCGCCTCTTGCGCCTTTTTGCGGCAAACAATCCCCGATCCCGGCCGACTCAGCGGGTCGGCCCTACCGGATCTGCACCGTCCGTTTCGCGGAGTAGATTTTGCCCGCAGGGTCGGTGGCGCGGACCTCGATCGTGTGGCTGCCGGCGGCAAGGTCGGCCGGCAGGTAGGCTCGCCAGAGGTGATAATTCACCAGCGGATCCGGCAGGCGGGGTGTCGGGGCGGGGTTGGGACCGGCGTCCTGGGCGAGGTATTGGGCGGCGTAGGCCGGATCCCAGTCCACCACTTTGCGCATGGGATTAAAGGCGCGGTCGTCCACCCGACCCTCGATCTTCCAGCCTTCGTGGCCGTTGTAGACATTGGCGTAGAACGAGACGAACGACTGCTTCAGCGCCACCACGGCCGGGCCCCAGAGGCCGATCTGGTCGTCGGGCGCAAGGCGGGCGGCCCGGTAGTCCATCACGGGCACCTTGGTGCCGTCGAAGGACACGATCGCATAACCATGCGGCGTGCCGTCCCACTGCGTGGCGATCGGGATGCCATTGGCATCGGGCGGGCCGCCCCAGAAGCCGCCGCTCACGGCCGCGACGTTGTACTCATGCAGGGGCTGGGCGCCTTTCCAGCCTTCGGCCGCGCCGTAGAAGACGTGACGCTGGTAGTGACTGTGGCCGGAGAGCAGCAGCAGGTTGGGTCGTCCCTCGAGCAGCCCGAAGAGCCGCGCGCGGTCGGCCAGGCGGAAAGTCTCGTTGTTCGCCGGGTCGTTGTAGAACCACGGGATGTGCATCATCACGACCACGAGCGTTTCGCGCGGCGTGCCCGCCAGGAGCTGCTGGATGAAGCCGAATTGGCCGTCGGTGAGTCCCCCGAGGTAGCGGAGGCCGCCTTGATAACGGATGTTGTTCAGCGCCACGAACAGCACGGGCCCATATTGGAAAGCATGGGTGGACGGACCGTACTTCGCCTCGAAGGTCGCCGCCGAGCCGCGGTCCTGCAGGGCGCCGAGATCGAGGTCGTGATTGCCAATGAGCGGGTACCACGGAACGCCAATCCGGGCGATCGCGGCGTTGAGCGCGTCGTAAAGCTCCGGCTTGTCGTTCACGACATCGCCCAGGGTGATGCCCAAAGCGATGTTACCCAATGGTAGGGCTGGGTCGACGACCCGGCCGGGATTGGCGACCTCGCGGCCGCCCCGGCGGGTCGGCGCTACCTCGGAAACCAAACCATCGATGATCGTCCGTTGGAAATACCCGACCTCCTTCTCTGAGCCGACCTGGGTGTCGGCGAACACGATCGTCCGGAAGCGGTCCGGCTCATTTCCCGCGACGAGCGGGAAATCAAACGAAGGTAGGGCTGGGTCGACGACCCGGCCGGGATCGGCGAGATCGCCAATCTTCCGATAAAACCGCGGCAGGTTTTGGGCGTCGAGCGGGACGGTCCAATTGCGCGGCTTCACCACAAAAAGAAATCCGTCGCCCTCGCCCTCGAGCGTGTAGCGGCCGGCCGCATCGGTACGGACGACGGCGACGCCGTTGGAAACGGCCACGTCCGCGACGCCGGCCTCGCCGGCGTCACGCCGGCCGTTGCCGTTGGCATCGTTGAACACGGTGCCTTGCCAGGTGGCGGCCGAGGCGGAGGCCACCCACGCCAGCCCAATGCAGCCCAAACCGCGGCAGAGTTTCATGGCCGGAAGGAAGCCGCGCCGGGACGAACGCTCAACGCTCAACTTTCAGGAACGACGGTAGGGCCGACCCGCCAGCCTTCGCCAAGGCTACGGCTTGGCAAGCTGACCCGGCCGGGATTCGAAATTTGAAATTTGAAATGGATCGAAGGTAGGGCTGGCTCGATGAGCCGGCCGGGATCGTGGTTTGGCCACAGAGGCACCGAGACCCAGAGCCAAGGCAGGTTGGCACGCCAAGACGCGGCGACCCAGCCTTCGCCAAGGCTACGGCCCGGCAAGGCCAAGGTCGGAGGAGAAGGATCCCCCGGAAGGGCATGGATCAAATTCGGGACGAATTCGATGCATGCCCTCTCCCCGCATGGGCGGATCTGCCCTGCGGGCGAACTGCAGTAGCCCGCGCAGCGGAGATCCGCCGATGGGCGGGGACCACCGAGCTTTTATCGAGGGGCCCAGCGCCTCGATAAAAGCCCATCCGACTTCTCCGACCTTTGCATCATGGCGTCACTGCGTGCCAACCTGCCTTGGCTCTGGGTCTCTGTGCCTCTGGGGCAAAAATCCGCCCTCACGCCACGCGGGCCCATAGGACCTTCAGGTACCGGCTCTCCAGACAGTTCGAGTAAACCGGATGATCCGCCCCGGGGCCAGTGCGTTCGAGGAACTGGAGGCGGCGGTTCTGGCGGTGGGCGGCCTTGATCACGTGGGCCTCGAAGTCCTCGAGGCTGAGCAGGCCGGAGCACGAGCAGGTCACAAAGACCCCGCCCGGCTTCACCAGGGAGATCGCGAGCAGGTTGAGGTCCTCGTATTTCTGCCGGCCCTCCCAGTTGCCGTGGTCGTCGCGGGTGAAGATGAACTTCGGCGGGTCGAGCACCACGACATCCCCTTTCTCCCCGTTCTGCTGCATCTGGCGCGCGTAGGCGAAGGCGTCGGCATGGACGAACTGCAGCCGCACCTGGTTGAGGTTGGCGTTGCGGCGGGCCTGCGCGATGGCCGCCTCGTCGAGGTCGACGCTCGTCACCTCCCCGGCGTTCCCAGCGATCTTGGCATTGAGCGAGAAGCCGCCCGTGTAGCAGCACAGGTCGAGCACGCGCGCCCCGGCGGTGATGAACTTGGCGAGCGCCCGGCGGTTCTCCCGCTGGTCGCAGAAGAAGCCCGTCTTGTGCCCCTCCGTGAAGTCCACCTCGTAGCGGATGCCATGCTCGCGGATCTTCACCTTGGCGGGGGCCTCCGAAATGCCTTCCGAGGGGTAGGGCTGCCTCGACGAGGCGGCCGGGTTTGCGGGATCGTCATCGCGGTCGGCTCGTCGAGCCAACCCTACCCCGGAAACGGCCAACTCGCCCCAGCGGCCGGTCTTGATGCCTTCGACGCTCGCCACGTCGTGGTCCACCTGCACCCGGGCGAATTTCGTGCCGGCGAGCTCGTGCAGCAGCGGCAGCCAGCGCGGCAGGCGCTGCGCGATGCCCAGGCTGTAAACCTCGCACAGGAGCGTGTCCCCGTACCGGTCGATGGTGAGGCCGCTCAGGCCGTCGCCGTCTGAGTTGACCAGGCGGTAGGCATCGGTGACGGCATCCAGCTGCAGGATCCGCCGCCGCAGGTCCACCGCGCGCAGCAGGGCGGCCTCGAAGTAACTTTCGTCGATGGGTTCGGCGCCGTGGCAGACGACGCGGAGAGGGATCTTGGCCCGGGGATTGTAGAGTCCGCCCCCGGCGAGTTCGCCGTTCTTGTCGTAGACATGGACGAGATCCCCCGGCCGCGCCTCGGGCGAGACCTGTCCCAGCAGCCGCGGAAAGATCGCCGGCTGGAAGGTGAAGTACTTCAGCTGGGCCCACGGCCGCAGCCAACCGGAGCGGTCGACAGGCGGACGATCGGCCGCGGAGGACTTCGGTGGGCGAGGGTCGGGTGGCATGCGAGCGGTGGTGGGGGACGCCTTGGGCGCCTTCGGCGCAAACGCTCAACGTTCAACGCTCAACTCTCAACGTTCAAGTACGGCCAAAGGCCCACGAACCATCTCGCTCGGTACTTGAGCGTTGAACGTTGAATGTTGAGCGTTGAACGTTTGGCCCCGCAGGGGCCCAGCACCCGCTCAGGCGACGCGCTCGACGATCAGCGGGGGCGGCGTCGGGCGCTTCGGGGCGAGGCGGTAGGCGTTCTTGAAGTACTCCAGGGCCTGCTCGAGCTTCGCCTCGTCGTTGTAGTGGATCCTCATCACCGGCTCGGCCCGCTTTACCTGGGTGCCCGCCTTTCTGATTTCCAAGGCGCCGACCCAGTGGGTCACCTTGTCGGGCGGGGGTTC
>OMJT01000106.1 GCA_900299415.1 Opitutales bacterium | reverse complement strand
CGTGCCCGGGGCGCCGTCGATGCGGGTGGAGCCGGCGTAGTTCACGCGGCCGCCGGGGGTTTGCACCACGACCTCGCAGATCGACTCGCTGTTGACGAGAAACACGCGGGCGCAGGTCTCGTTGGCCGTAGCGGGCAGCAGGCCGGCCTCGATCGCAAACGGCACGACGCCGGCGAGGAGATTGCCGCAGTTCTGGGTGCCGTCGGTGGTGTTGGCGCCGACAACCACCTGGACGAATTCGTAGTCGAGGTCGGCGCCAGGGCGCTGGGACGGGCTCACGATCGCCACTTTGCTGGTCAGCGGGTCGGCCCCACCGAGGCCGTCGATCTGGCGCCGGTCGTCCGGCCCGACGCCCGCCATCGCCGCGAGCAGCACCTGCTTCCGGACGGCCGGGTCGTCCGGCAGGTCGGCGGCCCGGAAATAGAGGCCCTTGGAGCTGCCGCCGCGCAGCTGCATGCAGGGGATCGCGGATTGCACGGGGTGGGTGGGGGAACCCGGTTACCCTCGGGTTTTGTCGTTGGCGGAACAAACGGATTTCTGGTTTACGGTGAACCTGTGAAAACCTCGCTCCAACCGACCGTGCGCTCGATTGCCACGGCCGCGGGCGTCAGCGCCACGACCGTCGCTCTGGCGCTACGCAACGCCCCCCGTATTTCTGCGGCGACAAAGCAGAAGGTCCGGAAGATAGCCGCGGCCCAAGGGTACCGTCACGATCCCCTGATTGGCCGCCTCATGCACCACATGCGGACCCGCCGCGGCACGAAAGAGCACGCGAGCGTCTGCGTGCTGGCGCCGCCGGCCGGGGCGATGCGGTTCTTCTCCGCCCGGCTGATCGCCGGCATCCGCAAGCGGGCCGAGGCGTTGGGCTACTTCCTCTCGGTGGTGCCTTTCCACAACGACAACGCGGCCGACCGCTCGCTGTCTGCCGCCCTGCGCAACCGGGGCGTGGAGGGCGTGATCCTGCTCCCTCTCGAGGGTCCGCCGGAACTGATGAGCGGGTTCGACTGCCGCGATCTCTGCGTCGTGGCCGCGACCTCGGCGCAGAAGAAACCCGTCTTCCATTCCGTGGTGCCGAACCACTTCGACAACATGATGCTCGCCTGGGAAAACCTCCGGGAGGGCGGCGCCCGGCGCATCGGGCTGGCGTTTTCGACCGGCCACGACCTCCGGGTGCGCCATCGCGCCGCCGGCGCGGCAGCCTGGCAGATGTTCTTCCACCAGACCGAGGCGGTGCAACCCCTGATCCATGGAACCGACGATGTGGACCGGATTGCCCGCTGGCTCCGCGCCGAGCGCCCCAAGGTTGTCGTCTGCGACCACGCCATGGGCGAGGCCGTGGCCGCCGTCGTGGCCCGCGGCGGCATCGGCGGGCGTCCCCAGCTCGTGACCACGAACTGGCCCAGCCCTTTCGCCGCCGCCGGCATCGACCAGCGCGAGGCCGAGATCGGCGCCGCCACGGTCGATCTTCTCACCGCCATGATCCACCGCGGCGAAACCGGTGTGCCGGTGAACCCGCGGGTGACAATGATCAACGGAGTGTGGCGGACCCGGTGAGGGAGATGCCGCCGGACAGCGCGGCGGTGAGGCGTGTTATTCGGCTCAATCCGAATCTAGGTCGAATTCGCCTTGTGGCGGCCGATCTGGCGGGCCGGCGCTACCCCAGACACTTTTCCAGACGGTCGAGGGCCCGCATCGTGCCCAGGATCTGCGCGACGCTTGCGTTGGGCTCCCGCTTTTCCTTGATCGCGGCGAAGAACTCCCGGTCTTGGAGTTCGATGCCGTTCATCGAGACATCGACCTTGGAGACGTCGATCTTCTGGTCCTTGCCATCGAAGAGGTCGTCATAGCGGGCGATGTACGTTCCGTTGTCGCAGATGTACCGGAAGAATGTGCCGAGCGGGCCGTCGTTGTTGAACGAGAGGGAAAGGGTGCAGAGCGCTCCGGAGGGGACCTTGAGGCCGATGCTCATGTCCATCGCGATGCCGAGCGCGGGGTGCTTGGGGCCCTGCATGGCTTGGACTTGGGAGATGGTCTCGCCGGTTTGGTATTGGAATAGGTCCACGGTGTGCGCCGCGTGGTGCCAGAGGAGGTGGTCCGTCCAGCTGCGCGGCTGGCCGATGGCGTTCATGTTCGTGCGCCGGAAGAAATAGGTCTGCACGTCCATCTGTTGAACTTTCAGTTCGCCCGCCTTGATCCGCTTGTGGATCCATTGGTGGCTCGGATTGAAGCGGCGGGTGTGACCGGCCATCGCAATGAGGCCGGTCTTTTGCTGCACCTTGTCGAGGCGCAGCGCATCCTGCAGGTTGTCCGCGATGGGGATCTCGATATGCACGTGCTTGCCGGCCTCGAGGCACTGGATGCCTTGGGCAGCGTGGAGCGGCGTGGGCGACGCAATGATGGCGGCCTCAACGCCCGGTTGGCGGAGGCTCTCGGCGAGGTCGGTCGTCCAATGGGGAATGCCACGGGCCTTGGCGACATCGCGCGTGGAGTCTGGACTCCCACCACAGAGGCTGACGACTTCGATTCCAGCGATCTTGGCGATCGCATCCAGGTGTTTTTGTCCAAAGGCCCCTTGGCCGACCATGATGATTCTCATGAAATTCGCGGGCTGGCCCGGGGTCAGCGGTTTTCGAGCACGATCAGCCCGGCTGCGGTGTTGGAGGCCGGTACATGATAGTGGCGGCAGACCTCCTTCACCTGGTCGTTCAGCGCGCCGCGCATGATCAGCCACACGATCAGTTCGATGCCCTCGGCGCCGGCGTCGCGGATGTAGTCGACGTGCGTCAGATCCACGAGGCGCTGGGGATTCGCCGTGAGGTCGTTGAGGAACGCAGTGTCCCATTCCTTGTTGATCAGGCCGGAGCGCTCGCCGTGGATCTGGTGCGACATGCCGCCGGTGCCGAAGATGACCACCTTGGTGTCCTTGTCGTAACTGGCGACCGCCTTGCGGATCGCCTGACCTAGGGCGTAGCAGCGCCGGCCGGTGGGCTGCGGGTAGAGGACGACATTGACCTCGATGGGCACGACCTTGACCGGCCCTTCCTTGGGTTGGCCGCAGGTGATGGACATCGGGACCGTCAGTCCATGGTCCACCTGCAGTTGGTGCATGATGGTCAGGTCGAAACCGTCGAGCACGAGCGACTCAACGAGATGCCAAGCGAGGTCGGGATCCCCCTTCACCACCGGCACCGGGCGCGGCCCCCAACCCTCATCCGCCGGCTTGAACTCGTCGCCCACGCCGATCGCGAAGGTCGGGATGGTGTCGGGCGGCATCGCGGCGCAGTGGTCATTGTAACATAGGATGACGACGTCGGGCTTCACCTCCGCCAGCCACTTCCGCACGGGGCCGTAGCCTTCGAACAGCGACTTCCAATAGGGTTCCTGGGTTTTGCCCTCGTCCATCGCGACGCCGATCGCGGGAACGTGGGAGGTGCCGAGACCGGCGATGATTTTAGCCATGGAAGTGGGTTCAGGCGCCGGTCTTCTGCTCGGACTTGCTGCGGTTTCCCTCGATCGAGCGACCGCCGGCGAGCATCATCGCTCGGTAGTCCTCCTGGGTCATGCCGGTCATGCAGCCGGCCATGTACTGGAACGTTTTTCGGTCGGTGCCGCCCAGCTTGGATAGGTGGTAAATGTTGGCCCCGAGGCGCACCATGCCGATCCAGTCGCGTTCGAGCACGGCGCGGCGCTGCTCCTCGGTGAGCGGAAATTTCGCGAGGTAGGCCGGCTCGTCCCTCAGGAACTCCTCCCGGTTGGCGGCCTTCAGCAGCGAGGTGCAGAACAGGTTCAGGTGCAGTCCGAGGCGGGACCGCTCCTTGGTGAAGACATAGGTTCCCGGGATGTCCTCGAGCTGTTCCTTGATGGTTTTCATGGCGCGGGGGCGACGCTTAGCGGGGCGCAGGCTTCAGGTTCCGGTCGAGGAAAGCGAGCACCATGGCCTTGGTGAGGTCGTTATAGAATGCCGCCCCGCCGTGGCCTGCGCCGGCAATTTTATAGAAAGTCACGTCGCGTCCGGCTTTCTTCAGGGCTTCGTACATCAGTTCACTCTGGTGAAAAGGCACCAGCGGGTCCTGCTCGCCGTGGACGATGAGGAACGGCGGATCGTCGGGAGTGAGATAGGTGAGCGGGTTAGCCTTCGCGACCTTGTCCTTGTTCTCCTGGATGGCGCCGCCCACTAGTCGCGATTCGGGCGATGTGGCGGCATCATGGCCCATGGCGTTGGGCGTGAGCTTGTGTGCTTCCATCTGGAGGAAGTCACTCGGCCCGAAGAAATCGACCACCGCCTGCACGCGGCTGGATTGGCCCGGCGATCCGCCGTCGCCCTCGAGCTCCGCCACGTCGCCGGTCAGACCGAGGATGCTCGACAGGTGGCCGCCGGAAGACTCGCCCCACGCTGCGAAGCGCGAGGGATCGAGCGCATACTGTGCGGCGTTCGCCCGCAGCCAGCGCACGGCGGCCTTCACGTCGAAAGCCTGCGCCGGCCACTGGGCAACGCCGCTGCCCCGGTGGTCGATAACCGCCACGGCGTACCCATGCTGGGCCAGCCAGGAGGCGTTGCCTGCCTGCGCCTGTTTGCCGCCTCCGGCCCAGGCGGAGCCAAAGGTCCAGACCACGACCGGCAGCGTGCCGGTGAACTTATCCGGACGATAGAGATCGAGCGATAGCTCGATCGTGCCGGGCTTGCTGAACACAAGGTTCCGTTCGACCGTGGTGCCCGCGGGCGCCGGGGCCGGGCCGCCGCGTCCACCCCCGCCGCGCTGACCGGTGG
>OMJT01000105.1 GCA_900299415.1 Opitutales bacterium | reverse complement strand
GTGTTCATGGCGAGGACCGCCGGACCGCCGGCGCCACCGCGACCACCGCCGCGGCCGCCGCTGGCGAGGTTGGCCAGCTGCTCGGGGGTGAGCTTGTTGGACGAGGACTGGATCTTGGCGATCGTGTCGGCGCGGGCAGTGGCGAGCGCGAGCTCGGCCTGAGCGAGGGCGTCGACCTTGGCGCGGACGGACGCGGTGTCCGGGGCGCTGGCAAAGATCGCGGCGTTGAGGGCGTTGCGGGCGTCGGTCACCGCCTGGTTGGTCCTGGTGAGGGTGTCCGTCATGCCCGTGGGCGTGATCTGCGCGGCCGTGAGACCCTGGATCAGCACCGGGGCAGGGGCGGCGCCGCGACCACCACCCGCGGCACCGGGGGCGGCAAGGGCCGCACCGGGGTTGGTGCTGGAAACACCGAGGCGGGTGTTGCCGATGATCTGGTTGAACTCGATCGTGGCCTTCAGGGCATCACCCTGCATAGTGTTCAGGCCGATGTGCGTGCCGACGGCCTTGAGGCCGTTGTCGTCGAGCATTTTTCGAACGGCCTTCGCATCGCGGCCCTGGGGATAGCCGGCAAACTCCACGCCCTTATAACCGAGGGCGGCGAGTTTCGCCAACGTGCCATCCGGATCCGTGCGGAATTCACCGCCGACGGTGTATAGCTGGATGGCAAATGGGATGGTCTTGCCGCCGTAGTTGGGCTTGGCGGGGGCCTGCGCGAAGAGTCCGCGATTGCCCGGGAGGGAGGCCGTGGCCGCAAGAGCGGCGGTGGCGGCGCCGGCCATGAGGAAGTCGCGGCGATTGAGGGACGGGGTGTTCATGTTTCCTGGTTGGGATGGTACGGTTGCAGTGGGGAGTAAACTGGCTTTCCAGAAGACAGAGCGTCTTCCAGCGAGGGTATTCCGAACGTGCGTCCAGCCCCTTTCGCTGGCAATACTTTTGCCCGGTAAACGGCCCGCGAATCTTGGTGTAAATGCGCACCGGCGGGCTTGGGTCTGCCCGGCCTACGAATTCGCGGAGGCTCGATCGATCCATGCCGCTGCGCGGCCCCGGGGGTGAGGTCACCCCCGGCTACAGGGTCCGAACCGGGGGACTTACATCTTGCCCCACTGCTTCAGGCGGGCGGCGGTGCGCTCGACCTGGTCCATGGCGCCGCCGTCGTACTCAAGGATGTAGACCTCGGTGCCGCCGACCGCCTTGTCCTCGCAGGCGGCGAAAATTGCCGGCCACTTGGCGAGGTTGCCGTCATTGGGATCTCCCACGAGACGACCGTCGCCGCCGTTCGCGGGCTTCACGTGGACCGTCCGAGCCCGGCCCGGGAATTTCTTCATCTCGGCAACCTGGTCGATGCCGGCCGTGCCCATGTGTCCGAGGTCGGCCTGCATGAAGACATCCTTGCTTACTCGACTGAAAAAGATGTCCCAAGCCGCCTCACCGTTGATCCGCGCGAAGTCGGTCGGGTGGCAATGGTAATAGGTCGCCATCCCCTGGGGCTTCAGCTTGGTGGCGAGCGCGCTGAAGGTATCGGCAACGTCCTCCCATTGCTTCTTGGTCGCGGTCGTAGTCATGGCCCTGGGGTCGAAGGTCCCGCCGCCCGCCACCGTGAACGACACGCCGAGGCGCGTGTTGCCGATGATCTGGTTGGTCTCAATCGTCCGCTTCAGTTCGTCGTCGGCCATCGTGTTGAGCCCGCCGATGTGGTAACCCACCGCCTTGAGCCCGTTCCGGTCGAGGATCGCCCGCATGGTCTTCGCATCGCGGCCGCCCGGAAAGGCGGTGTAGAACTCCACGCCCTTGAACCCGAGGGAAGCGAGCTTGGCCAGGGTGCCCTCCGGGTCCGTGGCGAAAGGACCAGCCACCGTCCATAGCTGGACGGCAAACGGAATCGTCTTGCCCCCATAATTCGGTGCCGGTGCGGCGGCCGCGAATAGTCCACGGTTACCGGGAAGCGAGGCGGTCGCGGCGAGGGCGGCGGTGGCAGCGCCAGCCTTGAGGAAGTCACGGCGGCTGAAAGATGGCGTGTTCATGGGGTCGAATGGGGTTGCGCAGCGGGGGAACTTCCCGACAGCACGGGCCGCCGGGGTGGGAGCCCGAACGTGCGCGGCCGCCGGGCACAGGCAATCCCATTCCGCGGACTCGTTCTTGATTATAACAAATCGGGCGCCGCCGCCAAGAGGTTCAACCCTCGGCGCGGCGCTTGGCGTCGGCTTCGACCAGTGCCTTGCTCCGATCGAGTTCGGCGCGGACGGCGATTTTCACGGCCGGCAGTTCGGCGGCCGGGCGGGCCGGCGCGCCGGCAAAGAGGTAGAATTTCATCTTCGGCTCGGTGCCGCTGCCGCGGGCCGCGAAGGAGATCCCGTTGGCCAGGGTGACGATGTAGAGGTCCTGCTTCGGAATGACCTCGCCGTCGGCGTCACGAATTTCCTGCCGCCCGAAGTCCTCGAACTTGGTCACCGCCACCCCGCCGAAATCGCGCGGGGGTGCCGACCGGTAGGAATCGAGAATGCGGCGAATCTTCGCGTTGCCGCTCGCTCCCTCGTAATAGAGGTTGATCACGGCCTCGGCGTAGTAACCGCAACGGGCGTAGATTTCGTCGAGGTACTCCGGGACGGTGAGACCGCGGGACTTCACCCAGGCGCAGACCTCGGCCATCATCAGGCAGGCGGAGTTGCCGTCCTTGTCGCGCACGAAATCGTTCGGCAGGTAACCGTAACTCTCCTCGCAGCCGAAGGCGTAGAAGCTGGCATGCTCCTGCATCAGCTGGGCGCGGCGCGCGAGCGGCAGGCTCTCGTAGTCGAACCCTGCCCCCTGGGCGGCGCGAACCTTGTCCTCGTAGCCGCGCATCTTGGCGGCGATCCACTTGAAGCCGGTCAGCGTGTTGATCACGCGCACGCCATGGTTGCGGCCGACGGCGTCCTGGAGCTGGGTCGTGACGAAGGTCTTCACGATGCACACCCGGTCCGAGCCTTTGGCGGGGATGAGGCCGAGCTGCTTGAGCTTCATCAGGCGGTAGTCGGCCATGAGCGCGCCGACCTGGTTGCCGGAGAGGAATTCCATTTTCCCGGCCCGGTTACGGACGGCGCAGCCCATGCGGTCGGCGTCGGGATCGGTGGCGAGCACGACGTCGGAGCCTTTGCGCTCCGCCACGCCCACGGCGAGGGCGAGGGCCTCGGCGTTCTCGGGATTGGGCGACTTTACCGTCGGGAAGCGGCCGTCGAAGGCCGTCTGCTCGTGCACCTGGTGAACTTCGCACTTGGCGTGGAGGAGCAGCGGCACCGCGTGGATGCCGCCCGTGCCGTGGATGTTGGTAAAGGCGACGTTGAGCCGCGCCGCCCGGAGCATGGCGGGGTCGAGCACGGCCTTGCTCGCCACCGAGAGGTAGGCGTCGTCGGCCTCGCGACCGAGGACCTTCACGCCTGCCAGCCGCGGGGTCAGGTAGGCGCCGAGCTCGGCGAGCGGGACCTGGTTAACCTCGGCCACGATGCCCGTGTCGTGCGGCGGCACCACCTGGCCGCCGTCGTCGAAGTACGCCTTGAAGCCATTGTCGTGAGGCGGATTGTGGCTGGCGGTGATGACCACGCCGGTGTGGGCGCGCAGCCAGCGCACGGAGAAGCTCAGCTGGGGCGTCGGCCGGGGTCCGTCGAAGATCCACGCCTCTCCACCCAGTTGGGTCCAGGTTGACGCGGCGAGCTCGGTGAAATGCCCCGAGAAGTGCCGTACGTCGTGGGCGATGACGAAGCGCGGTCGGTCGGCGATACCCTGCGCGCGCAGGTGGCGCTGGGTGTAGCGGAAGAGCCCGATCACGGCGCGGACGAGCGTGAAATCGTTGAGGACATTACTGCCGATGGCCGCGTGGGCCGGGGCCCCGGAGGCGTCGGGCGTGCCGGTCTCGGCCGCCGCGGAGACGACGCCGATCGTGCGGCCGCGCATGCCGCCGGTGCCGAACTCGAGAAAGCGGTAGAACCGATCGTTCAGCTCCGACCACGCCGCGCGCGCGACGAGTTCCTCAAGGGCCGACTGCGCCCAAGGCGGCAGGCCGGCGGCAAGGAAGGCGGAGAGGTTATCCGCGGTAGAAGGGAGGAGGTGGCCGTCGGCGGCGGCCTTCCGAACGAGGTCAGCAGTCGTCATGAAGAAACGGGGAGCACGAGTCCGTCACGGATCGGCGGCCGCGGCGAGAGTTTCTTCCACGCCGACGCGAAGGCGGCCTCGTGATCGGCGAAGAGCGGCGACACCTCGAGGGCGGCCGCCGGCAGCCCGGTGGCGTCGACCGGCAGATCCGCGCCGGCGGCGCGCAGCCAGCGCGCCCATTGGCGGAGCTGGTCATCGCGCACGGTCTGCGGGGAGTCGGCGCCGGTGGAGTTCTTCACCGGCGAGAAGTCGTCGGCGCGGGCGGTCTCGAGCAGGAGCGGGTTCCGCGCAAAGGGCAGGGCGTCAAAGACGAAGAGTTCGAACTTCACGCCGTTGGGCTTGTCCGGCTGCACCGGCTTTCCGGCCGCGTCGACCGTGGGGATCTTCTTGTCCGCGCGGTGGAAGGGCAGCCCGCCTTCGGAGGCCATCCGGCGCACGAACTCGCGGTCCAAGACGTGCAGGGCGATGTTGGCGGCACGGAAACGCAGGCGTCCGTCGGCCTCGCGCTCGCGCTGGAGGTCCGCCGGCAGGTCCGAATACTCGGCCACGCCAAGACGGCCGTCGCGCCGGCAGAAGAGTCCGACCTTTTCAGCAGGATCGGTTTTCGGAACCATCTTGCTCGACATCTCCGAGCCCGCGAGCCGGTGCCAGCCGAGGAATGCGGGATCGATTGCGCGCACCAGGGGGTTGTCGACCTGGAAATAGCTGATCGTGTCGACGCCCTCGGCCCGCATCAGGTCGAGCGCGCCGCTGCGATCGAGGGCCCGGAGCGAGCCGCCGTGGCCGTCGGGCGAGAGGGCGATCGCGTCCGGCGACTCGAGAAGGATACGCCCGGCGAAGTCGACCGCCGGCATGCGGCCCTGGCGCAGAAAATGCACCCGGCCGCGGTCGAGCCCGAACCAGCGGCGCTCGGCAAAAAACGCCTCCGTCGCCGCATGGTTCTGGTGGCTGGTCATGATGAACCAGTGCAACGGGCGGCCGGCGCGGCTGCCGGCGGCAAGGACCTTCTCGGCAAACACCTGGAAGAGTGGAGCACGCCGCACGGGCGTCACCGGGAACGTGCCCTTCGGCCCATCGAACCCGAGCCGGGTCCCCTGCCCGCCCGCAACCGTAAATGCCGCGATCCGCCCGGCGCGCAGGGCCTCGTGCCCCGCGGCCTCGGCCCGCGCCCACGCCGCGGCG
>OMJT01000104.1 GCA_900299415.1 Opitutales bacterium | reverse complement strand
GGGGCCTCCTCCTCCGACCTTGGCGTCTTGGCGTCTTTGCGTGCCAAATGGTTCGGGGATCGTTTTTGCGCCTCTTACGCCTTTTTGCGGCAAACAATCGCCAAGCACGGCCGGCTGGTCGAGCCAGCCCTACCATCGAACCCCGATCCGGCCGGGTCATCGACCCAGCCCTACCTCGCACGTCACCAACCCCGAGCGTTCCGCGCGCTCAGACTTCCTTCGGCACCTGCACCGAGGCCGCGCGGTTGGCGGCCTTGCCGTTAGCGGCGACTCCGAAGAACTCCACGACGTGGGAAAGGTTGGTGTAGCCCTTCGCGGCGAGTTTTTCCTCGATGCCGGCGATCGCGGCCCGCAGCTCGGCGGTCGTTGCGGCGTCGATCTGCTCCACGCGGTGGGATTCCTTGCAGATCACATGGTAGTGGCTGGTCTCGCCCAGGCAGATCTCGTAGAGGCTCGTGCCGCTGGGCAGGAAGGAACGCCGCACCAGACCGAGGCCCTCGAAGGCCGACAGGCAGCGGTAAACCGTGACGAGATCGCAGGCCGAGCGCTTCAACACGTCGTGGATCTGCTCGATGCTGGCCGGCTGGCCAAATTGGATCAGCACCTCCAGGATCGCGATCCGGGGTTGGGTGACACGCAGGCCGGCGGAACGAAGGCGGCCGATCGCCTGGTTCAAGGGCTGGCTACCACTCTGCCGCGCACCCGGCTTTTCTCCGATGATAGGGTGATTGGTTTGCGTCGAAGCAATCATAGTAAGGACGAGAAGCAATTTACGGGGCCTTTTCTGTCGAGCGAGACAATTGTTATTAATTTGTGATAATGACAAGAACCATGCCGCACGTAGGAGTTTACGGCCGGGATTGCGCCAGCTTCCCTCCTGTGCTTACTCCGGGGCGATTTCAATGCCCACGCCCGATTTTTCCGAGGTTGTCGCCCTGATCCGCAAGGATGACCCACGTTTTGACCGCCGGGCCTACGACTTTGTCCGATTGGGCTTGGAGCACACTGTCAAGGAGTTGAAGAAGCAAAACACCAAGCGGACCGGTGAAAATGAGCATGTGTCCGGCCCCGAACTGCTCCGCGGGCTGCGCGACTACGCCCTCGACCAGTATGGCCCCCTCGCCAAGACCGTCCTGAACTCCTGGGGCGTTACCCGCTGCACGGATTTCGGCGATATCGTATTCAACCTCATTGATTACAAGGTCTTCCGAAAGACCGAGAGCGACCGCCGCGAGGACTTCGCCGACATTTACACCTTCGACGAGGCTTTCGTGAAACCGTTCCTGCCCGCCCGCCCAAATTCCACCGGCTCGCTGGGTGCGGCCTGACCGCGTCCGCGGCGGAATCTTCCCCGGGTAGGGCAGGGGCGACGATCGGCCCGGGAGGGAGGGGGCGACGCGCGACGTCCAGCGGTCCCCAGACCGTGAACGGATCGGCTCGTCCTTGAGCGTTGAACGTTGAACGTCGAGCGTTGAGCGTTCCCCTTCGATTTCCGCCCCCATGCCTCGCTCTGCTCCCCGCTCCTCCGACAGCGCCTTGCTCGAATCCTTCTGGCGCGAGCCCGTCGCCCGCACCGTCTTGCCCAACGGCCTGACCCTGATCGTCAAGCCCGACGCCTCCGCGGCCCTCGCGTCGGTGCAGGTCTGGGTGAAGACCGGGAGCCAGCACGAGGAGGCCCACCTCGGCGCGGGCCTTTCGCACTACCTCGAGCACATGCTCTTCAAGGGCACCGAGCGCCGGGCCGGGCGCGAGATCTCGGCGACGGTCCAAGCCCATGGCGGCTACATCAACGCCTACACCACGTTCGACCGCACCGTGTATTATATCGACCTCCCGAGTGAGCACTGCGGGGTGGCGCTCGACCTGCTTGCCGACGCCGTCCTGCACTCCACGCTCCCGGCCGACGAGGTCGCCCGCGAGAAGGAGGTCATCCTCCGGGAGATCGCGATGACGCGCGATGATCCCGACAACCGTTTCTGGGAAGCGTTTTTCGCCACGGCGTTCCGCGAGCACCCGTACCGGCATCCGATCATCGGCTATCGGGATGTATTCTCGGCCGTGACGCGCGACGACCTGCTGGCCTACTATCGCACCCGCTACGTGCCCAACAATCTCGTGGTCGTCGTGGTGGGTGATGTGGATGTCGCCGCCACCCAGGCTCTGGTGGCGCAGCATTTCGGCTCGGTGCCCCGTGCGCGCCTCGCCCCCGTGCTCGTGCCGGGCGAGCCGACGGCGCTGGCCCGACGGGAGCAGCACCTCGTCGAGGATCTGGAACTTACCCGCGCCGGCCTCGCCTGGCAGGTACCCGGGCTCACGCACCCAGATGCGCCGGCGCTCGACCTGCTCGCGACCGTCCTCGGCGCCGGCGACAGCTCCGTGCTCTGGCAGGGCATCCGCGAGCAGGCCGGGCTGGTCCACGCCATCGACGCCCAGAGCTGGAATCCCGGCAGCACCGGCCTGTTCTGCGTTTCCTTTAACTGCGACGCCCCGAAGCGCGTCGCCGCCACCACCGCCATCGAGCGTGAGCTCGCGCGTTGCGCCCGGCGCGGTTTCCCCGCCGCCGCCCTGCGCAAGGCCCGCCGCCAGCTCGTCGTCGGCGAGATCAACACCCGCAAGACCATGGCCGGCCAGGCGTCGCGCCTCGGCGCCGCCGAGGTGGTGGTGGGCGACCTCGGCTACAACCGCGCCTACTTCGAGCGCCTGGCTCCGCTCACGTCGCGCGATCTCCAACGCGTCCTGCGGCAGTATCTGCTCACCGCGCCGGCCACGAGCGTGTCGATCGGACCGCGCGCCGGGGCGGAGGCCACCGCGGCCGCCGCCGCGCGCCGGAGTCCGCCCGATTTCGAGGAGATCCGGTTGCCCAACGGCGCCCGGCTGCTGCTTCAGCCCGATCCGCGCCTGCCCAATCTGCACCTGCGGCTCCTCAGCCGCGGCGGTCCCCTGCTTGAGGACCCGGCGCGCCGCGGGAGCACCTCGCTGCTTGCGACGATGCTCACGAAGGATACCCGCCGGCAGGACGCCGCGGCGGTCGCCCGCGCGATCGAGGAGGTGGGTGGCGTGCTCCAGCCGTTCTCGGGCAACAACAGCCTCGGCCTCGCCGTGGAGGTGCTGGCGCCCGATCTCCCGCGCGGCCTGCAGATCCTCGCCGACGCCACGCTCCAGCCCGCGTTTCGCGCCCGCACCTTCGGCATCGAACAGGCGGCGCACCTCGCCGAGCTGCAGCAGGACCGTGATGATGTCGTCACGCTCGGCCGAAAACTCCTCCGCCAAAAATTCTTCGGCGGCCACCCGTTGGCCCTCGATGCCCATGGCGACGAGGCGGGCGTGAAGTCCCTCACGCCGCCCGACCTCGCGGCGTTGCACCGCCGGCTGTTCGTCGCTCCCAATGTCGTGCTCGCGGTGTCGGGCGACTTCGTGCCGAAGCGGCTGCGCTCCCGGCTGGAGGAGTTCCTTGCCCAGCTGCCCAAGGGTGGGGCACCCGAGCGCCGTCCGCTCGGCCTCCCGTTGCCCGCCGCCACGGGCGACTTTGTCGAGATCCAACCGCGCGAGCAGGCCGTGGTATTCCAGGCCTTTCCCGGGCCGGCGATGCTCGCGCCCGATTTCTATGTCGGCGAGGTCGCCGACGAGCTCTTCAGCGGCATGGCCTCGCGCCTCTTCGAGCGGGTGCGGGAGGAAAAGGGCCTCGCGTACTTCGTGCGCTCGGCGCGCGTCACCGGCTTCGAGTCGGGCATGTTCTGCTTCTACGCCGGCACGGCTCCGGCCACCGCCGGCGCGGTCCTCGCCGAGATCGAGGCCGAGATCGCCCGGGTGCAGTCGGGCGGTATTGAGGACGCCGAGTTGCTCCGCTGCCAGGTCCGCCTCAAGGCTGCCCGGCGCCAGGGTCTGCAGCCCATCGGCGCCCGTGCCATGCAGGCGGGCCTGAATGTCCTCTACGGCCTGCCCGCCAACGACTGGAAGAACTACGACGCCTACATCGACCGCGTCACCCGCGCCGACCTGGCGGCCTTTGCGACCCGCTACTTCCAGGCCGCCCGCCGCACCCAGCTGATCGTCCGCCCGGCGTGACGCCCGGCGGAACGTTGCGCGTTTCCCGCGGCTCGTCTCCCGCTCGTCATGTCTCTCGCCGATCTCTTTCCGGATGGCGCCCATCGCTTCCAGATGGGCCTGCACCCAGCCGAGCCGGGATCGTTTTTTGCGCCGCGGGACCCCACGGGCCGGATCCTCGCCGAGCGTCAGCGTTGGCTGGCGCAGGACCCGGACCGCTACGCGTTCCTGGATCCGGAGGCGGCCCCGCTCCTGGCGGCGTTCGCTCACTCCCGTTCGCTCCCGACCTCGCTTTCACTCGCGGCCCTCGGCGGCCGCCTCGAGCCCGATGTGCTTTTCCTGGCTCCGGATGCCACGGGTGAATTCCGCCTCCGCGGCGGCGTGCTTTGTTTTCCCACCGGTTGGGCGCTGCGCGACAAGCTCGGCGGCACCGTGGCGGAGATCCATGGCGTGGTACCCGGCCTGAACCAGACGCTCGGCCCCGCCATGCGGCAGATGCTTTCCCGCCTCCGGCCGGGCCAAGCTTGGCAGCGGTCCAACTGGGGCCTGGCCGCGACCGCGGAGCTGAACCTGCCCCCCGCGCTGGGGCGTCCCGTCCCCGAGCCCCCGGTGCGCCTCGACCGCCTGTGGCTGCGGGTGGAAGAACAGCTCCTGATGGCTTTACCCGGCGTCGCCGGGCTGGTCTTTGCCATCCGGATCGAGCTGCCACGTCTCGACGAGCTCGCCCGCGACCCCGCCGCCGCTGCTGGTCTGGCCCGCGCCCTCCGCGCGATGCCGGCCGACCTCGCCGCCTACAAGCGAATCGCCACGATCCGGGAGCCGCTGCTCGCGCTGCTGGAGCCGTAGGGGGGCGGGCAGGTAAGCCGGATGGCCCCGCCCATCGGCGGATCCCCGGGTGGAGGTCCACCCGGGCTACAGGGATCGGAATCATCACCATCGGTGTAGCCGGGGCAGACCCCTGCCCCGGGGTTCGCTTCGCGCGCAGTGCAGATCCGCCAACGCGGGGAGAGGGCCTTGATCGAATTCGGAACGAATTCGATCAAGGCCCATCCGGAGGATCCTCCTCCTC
>OMJT01000103.1 GCA_900299415.1 Opitutales bacterium | reverse complement strand
CCGTGGATCACGCAGGAGCGCCAGGTGATCGTGGAGGGCGCCGTCGCCAAGGTGACGCGCGAGGAGACCGAGGCCTATTTCCACTCGCGCCCGGTCGCCAGCCAGCTCGGGGCCTGGGCCTCGCAGCAGAGCGCAATCATCCCGGGCCGCGCCGTGCTCGAGGAGAACTTGAAGGCCGTCGAGAAGAAGTACGCCGGCGCCGAGGTGCCCGTGCCGCCGCACTGGGGCGGCTACCGGCTGCTGCCGCAGACGGTGGAGTTCTGGCAGGGCCGCCGCAGCCGCCTGCACGACCGCCTCCGCTACCGGCGCACCGGTGATGGCTGGGTGGTCGAGCGCCTCGCGCCCTGAGCCCACGGCCCGCGGCGGGCGCCTGACGCCGGGATGGCTGCGGACTTGGCATGCGGCGCCGGGCCGGTTGCGCTGACTCCATGTCCAGCCTCCTCCAGATCCTGCCCGAGCGTTCCGGCTCCGCGGCCGAGAACATGGCGCTGGATTTCCTGCTGCTGCAGCGGTTCCCGCAGCCGGCGGACGCGCGTTTCCGTCACTACGGCTGGCACCGGCCGGCCTTCACCTTCGGCTACAGCCAGAAGATCGCCGCGATCCGCGCGGCGCTGCCACCGGGTGAAACCTTCGACCTTTGCCGCCGGCAGACGGGCGGCGGACTCGTGGATCACCGCGATGACTGGACCTATTGCCTCGTGATCCCGCGCGGCCATCCGCTCGAGGAACAGCCCGCGCCGCAGAGCTATCGCGTGGTCCACGAGGCGCTGGCGGACGCGCTGCGCCGGCAGGGGGTGGATGCGGTCGTGAAGTCCGCCCCGGACCCGGATGCCGACGGCCCGGCCGGCGTCTGCTTCGAGCGCGCCGAGAAATCCGACGTGGTGCGCTCCGCCGACGGGGCGAAGATCGCCGGCGCCGCGCAGAAGCGGAACAAGCACGGGCTGCTTTTTCAGGGCTCGATCTGGCGTCCCGCCGTGGGCGCCGGCCTGGACTGGGACGCGTTGCATGACGACTTCACCGCCCGGCTCGCCGCCGCCATGGGCCTCGCGGCCGAACCTGCACCTTGGCCGGAACTCAACGAGGACGAAGTCAGCGGCCTGACCGAGCGCTACGCCTCGTCCGAGTGGCTCGAGCAGCGGTAAGGTCCTTGAGGCCGAAGCACTCTCGCCCGGGCTGCCTTAGCCCAGGAGCCGATTGAGGGACGGGCTGACCGAGAAGGCGTGGCGCACGGCGAGGAATCCGTCCATCAGGCCGGCCGGCGAGCCGTTGCGCGGGAAAACCATCTCGAGCGACTGCCCGGTGCAGCGCACCACAGCGTCGACGCCCTCGACCCGGATGAGGCACTCGCGGCAATCCGACGGGAACTCCACGCGCAGCCCGTCGCCGGGCTCGAGCGCCTCGATCAGGTCGATCACGTCCTCGACGCGGGCGCCCTTCCGCAGGGCGAACGAGACTTCGCCAAACCGTCCGCCAAACAATCCCTCGAACTCCGGCGTGCGGGCGAGTTCGGCGCTGCGCAGCCCGCGGAGCGTGGTGGTGATCGCATAGCGCGCCGGATCGGCCGGCTCGAGGGCGTAGGCGATCTCCACGGTGAAGTCCTTGGCGGTGAGCAGGGCGCTGCCGCCCGCGGTCTCGAGGGCGAGCTCCCGACGCTTGTAGCCGAGGGCGGTGCGGGTGTCCTGGAAAAGTCGCTCGGCCTCGCCGGCCAGCTCGCCGGCGCAGATCTTGGCGAGGAATGCGTTGGTGGTTTCGTTCGCCGCGTCGGGCAGCGTGTGGTGGCCCTTGCGGAACCCGCCCAGGGCCTTCACTTGCCCGCCGCCCCGGCCGATGAAGCTGATGCCGGCGACGATGCCTGGCGGGAGGTCGGAAGCGGTCATGGTCGGCGACGGGCCGGCGGGCGAAGATTTCTGGCGAGCCGCGACCACCCGTGGGGCGGCCTCAGGCGGCCCCGTGGCAGTGCTTGAACTTCTTTCCGCTGCCGCAGGGGCAGGGGTCGTTGCGGCCAACCTTGGCGGCGGCGCGCACGGGGGCCGGGCCGTTGCGGACGGCACGGGTATAGATCCATTGTCCGTTGGTCCGCTCAAAGGCGGACTTCTCGTGGATGGCGTGCTCGGCGCCCTCGGCGGCGAAATAGGCAGTGAAGTCGACGAACGCCTGGTCGGGCGAGGCCCCTGGCTCGTGCGCGTGCACCACGAGGCGCGTCCAGGCGATCGGCACTTCCTCCGGCTGCGGCACGAATGGCTTGCCCGCCGTGCCGCGGTAGGTGCGGTGCAGGTAGGCTTGGTCGTCGGCGACGTGAGCGGTGAAGCGCGAGCGCATCAGGGCCTCCGCCGTCGGCGCCGGCCGGGTGCCCTTTAGCGCCGGTTCGCAGCAGGTATCGAACGTCTGGCCGCTGCCGCAGGGGCAGGGCTGGCCGCGCTGGGGGACGGGGAGGGGAGTGGGGGCGGACGGTGTGGCCATGGGTCGACCACGAAGCCCGGGGCCCGCGCGGAATGCGAGGCTGAAGGCAGCCGGCCCCCCTCAATCGCCGTCCCCCGCTTGCGGCGGGCGCCGACTCCGCTACGGTGGGCTCCGTTACCCTACTTGCCGCCATGGAATCTGCTACCCGTTCCCTCACTCGCAGCCGCGCCCTGGTGCTCTTCGTCGCGGCGTTCACGCTCCTCTTCACCACGGCTGCCGACAGCGCGACCCAGGCCGCCGCGGCCGCCCAGCGTGCCCTGGTGGCGGCGCTGAAGCAGGGCGGGAACGTCCTCGTCTTCCGCCACGCCGACTCGCCCTCGACCCTGCCCGACGCCAAGTCGGCCGAGCCCGATAATGCCAAACGCGAGCGCCAGCTCAGCCCGGCAGGCAAGACGGGCGCGGCTGGCCTCGGCACCACGCTCAAGCGGCTCGGTATTCCCGTCGGCGAAGTGCTGGTCAGCCCTGCCTACCGCGCCCAGCAGACCGCCCGCCTCGCCCAGCTGCCCGGCGCCAAGATCCACGCCGAGCTGACCTTCGAGGGCACGGCCATGACCGAGACCGTCACGCCCGCCCAGGCTGCGTGGCTCAAGGCCCGCGCGGCCGTGAGGCCCGCGGCCGGCAACACCTTCATCGTCACCCACAGCCCAAACCTCGCCGCCGCGTTTCCCGAAATCACGCCAGCGCTCGACGCTGGTGAGGCCGTGATTTTCGCCCCGGACGGCAAGGGAGGAACCAAGTTGCTTGGGCGGGTGAAGATCGAGGAGTGGCCGAAGCTGTGAAGGCGGGAGGTTGCCCAGCACCCAAGTGATCGATGCGAGAGCTCTCCTTGAGCGTTGAACGTTGAAAGTTGAACGTTGAGCGTTTGGCGGAACGCCACTCCGCCCCGTGCCCGAGCCCTTCAATTTCCGCCTCGATTTTCCTCCGGCGCTGCCGATCAGCGCCCGCGCGGAGGAAATCGTCGCGGCCATCCAGCAACACCAGGTGGTGATCCTCGCCGGCGAGACGGGCTCCGGCAAGACGACCCAGATCCCGAAGATGTGCCTCGCCGCCGGCCGCGGCACCCAGGGGCGCATTGCCTGTACCCAGCCGCGCCGCGTTGCCGCGCTCTCCATCTCCCGCCGCGTGGCCGAAGAGCTCAACGTCACCTGGGGCCGCGAGGTCGGCAGCAAGGTGCGCTTCGACGACCGCACCTCGTCCGCCACGGTGATCAAGTTTCTCACCGACGGCATGCTCCTCGCCGAGGTGCAGGGCGATCCGCTGCTGCGCGAGTACGACACCGTCATCATCGACGAGGCGCACGAGCGGTCGCTCAATATTGACTTCCTCCTCGGCCACCTCCGGACCCTGCGCTTCAAGCGGCCCGAGCTGAAGGTCGTCATTACCTCCGCCACGATCGACACGGCCGCGTTCAGCGCCGCTTTCGACGGCGCGCCCGTGCTGACGGTCGAGGGTCGCACCTACCCGGTCGAGGTCGTCTACGCGCCGCTCGACGAACTCGGCCGCGACGATGACTCCGAAGAGGCGCCGGCCAAGGCGGAGGCGGTGCACTACATCGACGGCGCCGTCGAGTCCGTCGAACGCATCCTGCGCGAAAGCGAGGCGGGCGACGTGCTCGTCTTCATGCCGAGCGAGCGCGACATCCGCGAAACCAGCGACCTGCTCGATGGGCGTCTCCGCGGCAAGCGCCACCGGCCCGAGATCGTGCCGCTCTTCGGGCGGCTCACCAACGCCGAGCAGCAGCGGGTCTTTGCGCCCACGCCGCAGCGGAAGATCATCGTGGCGACGAACATCGCCGAGACCTCGCTCACCATCCCCGGCATCCGCTTCGTGGTCGACACCGGCCTGGCGCGCATCAGCCGCTATGCGCCGCAGTCCCGCACCCGCCGCCTGCCGATCGAGCCTGTGTCGCAGTCCAGCGCCGACCAGCGCAAGGGCCGCTCCGGCCGCGTGGCCGACGGCGTCTGCATCCGGCTTTACTCCGAGAAGGAATACCTCGAGCGCCCGCGCTTCACCCAGCCCGAGATCCAGCGCGCCAACCTCGCCGACGTCATCCTGCGGATGAAGGCCTTCGGCCTCGGTGACATCGAGCGATTCCCCTTCCTCAACATGCCCGCGGCGAAGTCCATCCGCGCCGGGTACGCGCTGCTCGAGGAACTGGGGGCCATCGACCCGCAGGACACGGGACACAAGACACCGGACACTTCTGATCGATCCGACCGGGTGCCTTCTGTCCTCGGTCCTGTGTCTGCAGTGCTCACGCCCATCGGGCGTGAGCTCGCCCGCCTTCCCGTGGATCCCACCGTCGGCCGCATGGTGCTGCAGGCGCGGGAGGAGAAGGCCCTGCGCGAGGTGCTGGTCATTGCGGCCGGGCTCAGCGTGCAGGATCCGCGGGAGCGGCCGCTCGACAAGCAGGCGCAGGCCGATGCGGCGCACCGGCGGTTCACGCATCCCGACTCGGATTTCCTCACGCTGCTCGAGATCTGGGACTCCGTGCACGGCGAGTTCGACACGATGTCGCAGGCCCGCCTCCGCCGCTTCTGCCGTGAGCATTTCCTCAGCTACACCCGGATGCGCGAGTGGCGTGACATCCACGGTCAGCTGCTCGACGCCCTCGAGCAGCGCGACGGGTTCCGGCTGACGTCGGTGCTCGACGGCCTGAAGCCCGCTGCGGCCGCGGCGGAGAAGCTGCTCTTCGGCTCGCCCGCCTATCGCGCCATCCACCGCAGCATCCTCGCCGGCCTGCTGGGGAACATCGCCCGCCTCGACGAGGAGAACGGCGGCTACAAGGCCACGCACGACCGCAAGGTCGCGCTTTTCCCCGGCTCGGCGCTCTTCGTGCGCGACGATCCGAAGAAGAAACCCGCACCGAAGGGCGGCGAGGCCGGCCGCGGCAAGCGCAGCCCGCGCTGGCTCATGGCGGCCGAGATCACCGAGACGACACGCCTTTACGCTCGCACCTGCGCCCGGCTCGACCCGGCCTGGGCGCTGGATCTCGGCGGGCACCTCGTGCGCGTGGCCCACAGCGAGCCGTTCTGGGACGAGGCCCAGGGTCGCGTGCTGGTGCGCCGCCGCACCCGCCTCTACGGATTGGAGATCGACAGCCGGGCGGTCGGCTACGGCCGTGTGGACCCGGTCCACGCCACCGAGATCTTCATCCGCGAGGCGCTGGTAAACGACACGGTCACCTGGCCCTTCGATTTTCTCCGGCACAACCGCGAGGTGCGCGCCGCCGTGGAATCCGATCTCTCCCGCAGCCGCAGCCGCGGCTACCTCAATCTCGACGAGGCGATCTACCACTTCTACGCGACGCGCCTGCTTGCCGAAGGTAGGGCCGCCGCGCCGAGGCGGCCGGGATCGACCGAGGAGCCTGGATCCGCCGGCGTCTCTGCCGTCGCCGAGCTCGTGGATCTCGTCCGCGAGCGAAAGGGAGCCGAACCGCGCTTCCTGATGATGGAGCCGGCGGACCTGCGCGACCCGGCGGCGCCGGAGCCCGATCAGGAGGCATTCCCGGTGGCGCTCCCGCTCGAGAACCGCGCCCTGCCGCTCGCCTATGCCTACCGTCCGGGCCAGGCGGAGGACGGCGTGACCCTCGAGGTCGGCGTGCGCGAGGCGGAGGAACTCACGCCCGCGGCGCTGGACTGGGCCGTGCCCGGACACCTGGCGGACAAGGTGGAATTCTACCTCAAGAGCCTGCCGAAGGAACTGCGCCGGGCCTTTGTGCCCCTGGCTGAGACGGCGAAGAACATCGCCGGGCAGGTGGCGCAACGCGACCGCCTCACCGGCCGGCGCGAGTCGCTGACCGAAGCCCTCGCGGCCCACCTGCGCGAGGGCTTCCGCCTCGCGGTCGATCCCGGAATCTGGGCCGGCAAGGCTCTGCCGGACCACCTGCGGGTGCGAGTCCGCGTGGTCGATGCCGAGGGCAAGGAACTCTGCGCGAGCCGCGAACTCGCGGAAATCCATGCGACTCTCGAGGTCCGCCGCCGGCAGGCGACCGCGTCCGCGGCGAAGGATGAGCCACCCGAGTGGCGCCGCGCCCGGGCCCGCTGGGAAAAGTCCCCACAGACGGCGTGGACGTTCGGCGACATCCCGGCGCAGGTGGAACTCGGCGAGCACAACGGCGTGCCGCTCGTCGCGTGGCCCGGACTGGTCGCGCAACGCGACGGCGTGGCCCTTCGTCTCGGCCGGACCGAGGAGGAAGCTCGACAGCTGACCGCGGCCGGCCTGGCTGCCCTGCTCGAGCGCCAGCTCAGTCATGATCTCGGCTGGCTGGAGCGCGACCTGCGCGCGCTACGGATGCTCGGTCCGCTGGCTTCGACCCTCGCGCCGCTCGAGGCGCTGCAGGAGGACGCCGTCGCCATGATCCGTGACTGGGCCTGCGCGGCTGGCCGGGTGAAGATGGGTCCCGGTCCGACCCGGATCACCGCCGCCGCCTTCGCCGCCGCCGTCGAGCAGGCTAAGTCCCACCTGCGCGGGTTGGTTCCGCGCTTTACCGATCTGCTTCGCGAGATTCTGGCCGTGCGTCAGGCGCTCCTGGTCCACCCCACTCCCCCGGACGGACTGGAGCGTGATCTCGACGCGCTGATCCCGCCGGATTTCCTGCGGGTTACGCCCTACGCGCAGCTGGCGCATTTTCCGCGCTACCTGAAGGCGATGAAGGTGCGGGCCGACCGCTGGAAGCAGAACCCGACTAAGGATGCCGAGCGCGCCGCACTGCTCGCGCCGTACACCAAGCTCCTGGCGGCGCGACCGACTCGGGCCACCGAGGCTGCCACGCGCTTCCGCTGGCTGGTGGAGGAGTTTCGCGTAAGCCTCTTCGCGCAGGAGGTCGGCACGGCCGAACCCGTGTCGGCTGCGAAGCTCGACCGCCTCCGCGACGAGTTGCCCAAGCCTGGCGTCACGGCACCGCAACCGGTCAAGGCTGAGGCGCCACCGAAGCGCCCGCCGCTGGCCGACCCGGCGAAGAAGACCGCGCCGCTGAAGAACCTCAGCGCGCTGGACAATCTCTTCCGGCGCTGAGCGCCGCCGATCGCGCAGTTCAGCGGTCGCTCGTGGCGACGGACGGGAGTGATTTGAGGAAAAGCCAGAGCGACTTCTGCTCGACCTCGTTGAGTTGCCCGAAAGCGCGCGGCATGACCGCGTTGACCGCGGTGCCATCAGGGCGCTTGCCGGTGCGGAGCAGGTTGAGGAAGTCGGCCTCGCTCCATTTCGCGAGGTGTCCGCTGGGGTGCGGCGTGAGGTTCGCGGCGGGCGGCCAGTCGGGCGGGCCGGCGGGAATCTTTCCGCCGGAGAAGTTCGGGCCGTGGCAACCGGTGCAGGCGTTGGCAACATAGCGCCCGTAGTCCACGGTCAGGCCCGGGGTGATTTTCGCCGGCCTCAGGTGGTCGTGGTCGATGATTTCGGCGGCGAGCTGGATCTTGCCCGCGACCATGAGAAGGCGGGCGACCGGGCCGACGTTGACCGGGAGGGTGGCGCGGTTCACGGGCGGGGCGGATTTAAGAAAGGCGACGAGTGCACCGAGATCCTCGTCGCTGAAAGGAGCGTAGTCCGTCGACGGCATCAGGAACAGCGGGTGCCCGTCGTGGGCGATCCCGTGGCGGATCGCGCGGACAAAGTCCGTGTCGCTGAAATCCGCCGGCAGCCCGCCCGGGCCGCGCGTGATGTTGGGGCCGGCGACCAGGCCCATCGCGACGTCGTTAAGCACCACCGCGCCGCCGAGGTCATCGCCGTGGCAATCGTAGCACCCGCGGGTCGCGGCGAGATGTCGGCCTTGCGCGATGGCGTCGGCGCCAGTGGGGATGGCCACGGGGGCGACCTTCACCTGGTAGGCGCGGCGCAGCCGGTTCCGGCTGGACCAATTCACGGCCACGAAGCCGAACGCGAGGAGGAAGGCGATGACACCGAGCACCTGCAGGATACGACGGAGGACTTTACGCATGGGGCGGCGTTGTAGAGGTGCCGCGGCCACCTGCAAGGCCGGAGCGTCCGCGGGAAACGGTTCGAATTAGCGGACTTCCTTCGCCAACCATTCGCGGCTCAGCCGATACATGTCGGGCGGGATCTCATGCTTGCCGGGCACAAGGTGGAAGTCAGTGACGACACCGGCGGTTTTCAGGCGTTCGGCGAACGCGGTCGTGCGGGCGACGTATTCTGTCTGGTCTTCCTTGCCCTCTATAACGACCAGATGCACGCGCTGGTCCTTCAGTTGCTGGAGTGCGGCCGTGGTCATGAGTTGTTCGGGCGGCGTTGAGCCAGAGATGGAGAAGACCAACTGGACTCGTTCCGGATAGATTAACGCGGCAGATGTCACGATGCCGCCGCCCTGGCTGAAGCCGTAGAGCGTGACTCGTCCGGGCTGGATCCGATATGACTTGCGCGCATCGGCGACGGCGTCGAAGAGCCAATCGACGCAGTCACGACGGGCGACCATGAACGTCGGGTCTCCGTCGGGCAGCTGTTCCGTGGGCCACGCGGTAAAGCTGGGACCGCGGTTGGAGATCGTGTTGCCGACATCCGTATAGGGCGCGCGCATCGCGAGGTAGATGATGCCTTCCCGGCCGAGGTCGGTGACGATGCGTCCGAATCCGCGCTCACTGTCGCCCGTGCCGTGAACGAGTACGACGACCGGATAGGTTTTGGTACTGGTCTCATAGTCAGGCGGAAGCAGCGCCAGGTACGTGCCCAGCGTGCGCATCGGAGCGAGTCGGGGCACGACCCAGGCCGGCAGCGTCTGATCAGCTGTCGAAACCTTGGCACCGGCCGGCTCACCCCACTGGGCGAGAGGATTAATGCCCGCACGGGTGACCGTGACGATCCGGGCCTTGGACTCGTCGCCGCCATCCGGAACAATCTTCAACCGCACGGGAGACCCTACCGGCCCACGGATGAGCTGAATAAAGTCAGACGAGGGCATTCCCTTCCCGGACACCATCGGGCCCTCCGCCTGACCGACTTCGACGATTCGGTCGCCTTCCTTTAATCCGTCCTTGCCGGCGGCAGAATCCGGTAAGAGTTGGCGGATCACGGCGACCTCGCCGTCGAGCGCAAGGCCGGCGCCAATGCCACCCGTAGGCTGTCCGAACAATCTGACCGAGCCGATTGACACCAGAATCAGGACACCGCGCAGGGCTTTAATGGGTCACGATTCTGTCGAAGCGGAGGTGCTGAGTCAGCACTCAATTCGAGTGGGGGCGGGTCATCACCTCGAGCACCAAGAGGTGAGCGAGTGCCTCGTCGCGGTTGCCGCGGCACATCTCCTCGGTCGGCCGGAGGCTGGTGCAGACGGCGGGGCGCTCAGGTTTGCCGAAGAGGGCGCAGCGGTAGTCGTCCGTCAGGTGAATGCACGGGATCCCGGCCGGCTTGAAGCCGCCGCGCAGACCCGGGATGGGCCCGGAGATTGAGGGGGCGATGCAACACGCACCACAGCCGGAGCGACAGTCCATGCCGGGAGTGGACCACGGATTTCACGGATTGCACGGATTTCTGCGGGGAGGAGGGATCGGAACCCATCCGTGTGATCCGTGAAATCCGTGGTGAAAAAGTTTGGGATGATTTTCGGTTGCCCGCAAAAAAAGCCGCCCCTTATTCCTGAGGTACTATGTCTACTCGTGACGTCGGGATCATCATGGGCAGCTCCTCGGATTGGGATGTCATGCAGCACTGCGTGCAGACCCTCGAAAGCCTGGGGATTGCCAACGAACGCCGCGTGCTGAGCGCGCACCGCACGCCCCAGGCGGCGATCGAGTGGTGTGGCGGCGCCAAGGGCCGCGGCCTCAAGGTGATCATTGCGGCGGCCGGCGGCGCGGCGCACCTCGCGGGCGTCGCTTCGGCCATGACCCCGCTGCCCGTGCTCGGCGTGCCGATGGAGTCGGCCTCGCTCAAGGGCATGGACTCGCTCCTCTCGATGGTGCAGATGCCCGGTGGCATCCCGGTCGGCACGCTCGCGATCGGCAAGGCCGGGGCGGTCAACGCCGCCCTGCTCGCGGCTGCGATCCTCGCGCTGTCCGACGCCAAGGTCGCCGCGGCGCTCGACGCCTACCGCGCGAACCAGACGAAGAAGGTCCTCGAGACAAAACTGCCCTGAGACAGGGCGGAGCACGTTGTAGCCCGGGATGACCTCACCCCGGGTGAGCGGGGCGAATCTCCAGGTACGGTTACCGGGACTACAGTCTCACCTCGGGCAAGTTTATCCGCCGCGCCTCCGGCTCCGGGTGCTGGCGGTAGATTAGGGCCGTGTGTCCCACCGCGCCGACGCAGACGCACCGGCCCTCGTCGGCGATCCGGTCGCACAGCGCCGCGCGTTCGTCGCGCTCGGCCCCGAGGAAACGCAGCTTCACCAGCTCGTGGGCCCGTAGCAGCTTTTGCAGTTCGGTGAAGAACGCGGGTGTGAGCCCCTCCTTGCCGACCTTGAGCGAGGGTTCCAGGCGCTGGCCCAGGCCGCGCAGGTGCGACTTCTGGGCGCCGGTGAGTTCGAGTTCGTACATCGGGACAGCGATGACAGGTCCCGGCTCGGCTGGGAAAGCCGAATCAGCCCTGCCACTTCGCCAGGTCTTCCGGCGTGTCGAGGTCGAGGGCGAGGTCCGGCAGGTCGACCGGGATGACTTCATCCGGTTTTCCCTGCAGCAGGGCCCGCGCGCCTTGGTCGCCTTTCAGTCGGGAAAGGGCGAAGAAATGTTCCCGGCGGAAGATCGCCGGCACGCCGTTGCGGCCGGCGTAGCGCGCGGCGGCCATCCCGCGGGTCGAGGCCTGCAGGCTCTCCACCAGGCGCCGCGCAGCGCGGGCATCGAAGGCGGGTTGGTCGCACACCGCGAGGAGCACGGCATCGAGCCGGAGCGTGATCTGGCCCAGCGCGTGGAGCCCGGCCCGCACGGACGAGGCCATGCCGTCATTCCAGTCCTGGTTCAGGACGAGGCCGACGTCCACGCCTCGTAGGACCGGCCGAATCTGTTCTGCGTTGGCCCCCAGCACCACGACCACCGGGGCCGCCCCGGCGCCGAGCGCGGCTTCCGCCGCGCGGACCACCAAGGGTTGCCCGTCGATCTCGAGCAGCTGCTTGGGCCGTCCGAGCCGGACAGAGGCGCCTGCTGCGAGGATGACGGCGCCGACGCGTAGGGGCGGGGAGGGTGCGGCGGTCATCGACTGGGAACGCTCAACATTCAACGTTCAACGCTCAACGCTCAAGTGCGCCGGGCTCCCGGCCGGGGTCTGCCGGGACCACCTCCGAACCGGGGAAAAGACATTGCCCCGGATCGGGCACTGGCCCAATTTGGCGGGGAATCGTCCCCCGGAGAGATTCCTCTCACCCGCGGTACCGGAGTTATTCGTCCGGCCGTCCACCCTCACCCCCCCCCCACCCCCACCGTCATGAGCCAGTATACCCTGAATATTAACGGCCAGTCGCGTTCCGTGGATGTCGCTCCCGAGACCCCGATGCTCTGGGTCCTGCGTGATCACCTCGACCTAGTCGGCACCAAGTTCGGCTGCGGCATCGGCATGTGCGGCGCCTGCACCATCCACCTCGACGGCACGCCTGTCCGCGGCTGCCAGACGCCGGTCTCCACCGTCGGCACCAAGCGCATCACGACGATCGAGGGACTCTCCGCCAATGCCACCCACCCGCTGCAGAAGGCCTGGATGGAACTCGATGTTCCCCAGTGCGGCTACTGCCAGGCCGGCCAGCTCATGAGCGCCGCCGCGCTGCTCCGCGACAAGCCGAAGCCCACCGATGCCGACATCGACGCTGCGATGGCCGGCAACCTCTGCCGCTGCGCTACCTACACCCGCATCCGCGCCGGCATCCACCGCGCTGCTGAGCTGGGAGGTGCGCGATGAACACTGTCACCAAACCCGGCCTCGATCGCCGCGGCTTTCTCAAGTTCTCCGCCCTCGCCGGCGGCGGCCTGCTCCTCGGTTATTATCTGAAGTCCGGCGACCTCGCGGCCGCTGAGGTTGGCCAGCCAACCGCCGCCACGCTCGGCGACTTCGCGCCCAACGCCTTCATCCGCATTTCGCCGAGCGGCGAGGTAACGATCATCGCCCACAAGCCCGAGATGGGTCAGGGCATTCGCACCTCGCTGCCGATGGTCGTCGCCGAGGAACTCGATGTCGACTGGGCCTCGGTGAAGATTCAGGCCGGCATGTTCGACTCTGTCTACGGCAGCCAGTCCGCTGGCGGTAGCACTTCCACGCCGACGTCCTATGCCCCGATGCGGCAGATGGGCGCCACCGCCCGCGCCATGCTCGTCGAGGCCGCCGCCCAGACCTGGAGCGTGCCCGCGTCCGAGTGCACGACCGCCTCCGGTGCCGTGCTCCACGCCGCCTCCGGTCGCAAGGCCACCTACGGATCGCTCGTTGCCAAGGCCACGACGCTCACGCCGCCCGCGGCGGGCTCGGTCACGCTCAAGGACCCGAAGGACTTCAAAATCGTCGGCAAGCGCCTGCCCGGCTACCAGAACGCCGATATCGTCACCGGCAAGGCCCTCTTCGGCATCGACCAGAAGGTTCCGGGCATGCTCTACGCCGTGTTTGAGAAATGCCCGGTGTTCGGCGGCAAGGTCGTGAGCGCGAACCTCGACAAGATTAAGACGCTCCCCGGCGTGAAGCAGGTCTTCGTGATTGAGGGCACCACCAATCTCACCGGACTCATGCCGGGCGTGGCGATCCTCGCCGATTCCACCTACGCCGCGCTCAGCGCGCGTAAGCAGCTTGAGGTGAAATGGGACGAGGGTCCGCACGCCGCCGACAGCACGGCCGAGTTTGACAAGAAGGCCGCCGCGATCGGCGCCAAGATGGAGGGCGGCACCAGCGTCCGGAACGAGGGCGATGCCGCCGCCGCGATGGCCGGCGCCGCCAAGGTCGTTGAGGCCGCGTACTCCTATCCGTTCATCTCGCACACCAATCTCGAGCCGCAGAATACCCTCGCCTATGTGCAGGGCGACCGCGTCGAGGTCTGGTCCCCGACCCAGAATCCGGGCGCCGGCACCGGGTTGATCACCAGCGCGCTCGGCATCCCGGCAGCCAACATCAAGCTCCACATCACCCGCAGTGGCGGTGGATTCGGTCGGCGCCTGAGCGGCGACTACATGGTCGAGGCCGCGGCAATCTCCCAGAAGGCTGGCGTGCCCGTGAAACTCCAGTGGAGCCGGGAGGACGACCTTCAGCACGACCACTTCCGTCCGGGCGGCCACCACTTCCTCAAGGCCGGCCTCGACGCCTCGGGGAAAATCGTCGCCTGGCAGAACCATGCCGTGACCTACGGCACAATGGCTGCCGGGCGTGGCGGCGGGATGTCCCTTCAGGCCGGCAGCGGCGGCGCCTTGGGCGCGGGCCAATTTCCGGATGCGGTGGTGCCGAATTTCCACCTGATGCAGACCGTCATGGAGTGCAACATCCCCATGGGTCCGTGGCGCGCACCGGGCAACTGCGCGTTTGGCTACGTCCTGCAGGGCTTTGTCGACGAACTTGCGGTGGCGGCGGGCAAGGATCCGCTCCAGTTCCGCCTCGATCTCCTCGCCGCGTATCCGGCCCCGCCCGCACCCGGCGCTGCCCCGGCGGGCGGTGGACGAGGCGGCGGCGGTGGCGGCGGCTTCAGCGCCTCCCGCGCCCGCGGCGTGCTCGCGCTCGCGGCCGAGAAGGCCGGCTGGGGAAAGAAATTCGCCAAGGGCCAGGGCGCGGGCCTCGCGTTCCACTTCAGCCACCAGGGCTACGTGGCCTACGTGGCGGAGGTCACCGTCTCGCGCGCCGGCACCCTCAAGGTTGACCGCGTGGTCGCCGCGGTGGACGTCGGCCGCCAGATCGTGAACCCGAGCGGCGCGGAGAACCAGGTGGAGGGCTCGATCATCGACGCGCTCGGTGTGGCGATGTACCAGGAGCTCACGCTGGACAAGGGCCGCATGGTGAAGGGCAACCTCGCCGAGTACCCCATGATCCGCATGCCGCAGGCCCCCGCGAAGATCGAGATCCACTTCCTCACTTCCGACAACAACCCGACCGGCCTCGGCGAACCCGCTGTCCCTCCGCTCGCCCCGGCCGTGGCCAACGCCATCTTCGCCGCCACCGGCAAGCGGCTGCGGCAGTTCCCGTGGTCGAAGTCGGACCTCAGCTGGGCGTGATGATCCGAGGGTAGGGATGGGCCGCTGGCCCGGCCGGAATCGTTAATGAATCGGTGCGTTCCGCTCCCGCAGGGGGCGGGCGTTCCGCGTCGTCAGGGTCGCTTGAATTTCGGCAACAATCGCAAGGGCCACCTCCTCCGGCGTTTCGGCGCCGAGGTCGAGGCCCACGGGGGCGTGCAGGCGGGCACGGTGTTCGGGGGTGATTGCCAGGCCGCCGGACTGCAGGTCAGCGAGGATGCGTTCGGCGCGTTTTTTTGGGCCGAGCAATCCGACATACACCAGCTGCCGTTGCAGGAGTGCCCCGAGGATGGGGAGGTCGTGCACATAGTGGTGGGTCATCACCACGGCGATTGCGCCGGCCTCGGGGTTGATGTCCCGGACCAACGTGTCCGAGTGACCGCAGATCACACGGTCGGCTTCCGGGAAGCGTGCCTCGGTGGCGAAGGCCGGGCGCGGGTCGGCGACCGTGACCCACCAGCCGATTTCCTTGGCGAGGCGCACCAGCGGCCGGGCGTCTTCGCCCGCGCCGAACACGAACAAGGCATCCGGGGCATAGATGGTCTGCTGGAACGTGTCGCGATCGGCCGCCGTGCCGGTCGGCAGGCGCGTGCCATGCATGCTGGGCTCCGGATTTTTCCAGTCCACCACGAGCTTGGTCGGACGCCGGGCCAGAAGATGGAGCGATAGCGTGGTGGCCCAGAGCGGGCGGGCGGCGAGGCGCTCGAGCAGCACCTGCACGACACCGTGGCAGCCGAGGCCCACGCCCCAGACGAGGTCGTTCTCGGAGCTCGTGTCGTAGGTCACGATCTCGGCGATGCCGGATTTGGCCACGAGCCGGGCGCGGATGAGCACGTCCTCCTCGAGGCAGCCGCCACTGATCGAGCCGATGCGCTCCCCGGCGGCCGTGAGCAGCAACCGCGCGCCCGGCCGGCGGTACGACGACCCCTCGACCGAAACCAGGGTGGCGAGCACTGCGCCGCCGATGGTATCGGTGGCGAGTTCGCGGATGATGGCGGCGAGTTCCTTCACGGAATTGGGGAATTTTTAACCACGGATTACACGGATTACACGGATAGAGTCCGTGGGGACTGTTTTTAAAGGAGGTAACGGAGAAAACGGAGATCGATCCAACCACGGTTTCCCCTGTTACCTCCGGCGAAAGAATCAGGTGCGAGGGTCGTCATCCGCGAAATCCGTGGTTAAAAAGGAAATGGGAGCGACATTTCCCGCCATTGGCCGGGGGGAAGGTCGCCGAGCTCGAGGGTGCCGAAGCGGGCCCGGTGGAGGGTGAGCACGGTGTTGCCGGCCGCGGCGAACATGCGGCGGACTTGGTGGTACTTGCCCTCGGTGAGGGTGAGCTCGGCCTCGCGCGGGGAGACGATGCGGAGTTCGGCGGGGGCGCAGGGCTGTTTCTCGTCCTCGAGTTGGAGCGACCCCGCGGCGAAGAGCGCCACGAGGGTGGGATCGAGGTCGCGATCGAGCGTGGCTCGATAGATTTTCGGCACCTTGTGCTTCGGCGAGGTGAGCCGGTGGACGAGTTCCGACTGATCGGTGAGCAGGAGCAGGCCAGAGGTCTCCTTGTCGAGCCGTCCGACGCTCGTGACCACCGGGTTGCGCCGGCGCCAGCGCTCGGGGAGCAGCGTGTAGACGCTCGGTCCCTCGCGGCCGTCGTGGGAGCAGACGAGCCCGACAGGCTTGTGGAGCAGGAGCAGGAGTCCGTCGGGATGATCGAGAGGTTCGCCGTCGACGCGGACCTCGGCCGGGTCGACCTTGGCGCCGAAGTCATCCACAGCCTCGCCGCGGATCGTCACGGCTCCTGACCGGATCCAGTCGCGCGCCTCGCTGCGGCTGCAATAGCCGAGGTTGGCAAGGAGCTGGTCGATCCGGCGCAGGGCAGGCACGGGTTCACGAAGAACGGGAAAGCGCGGGGAAACAAATCTTGGTTTGGATCACGATTTGCCAGCGGCGTTCTGCCGCTGGCGGAGGACCCGCGCGATCTCGAGCAGGATGAGCGGGCCGAAGATCCAGACGACCTGCATCGGGAAGAGCTTCCGCGCGGCGGCCTGGTGGTAGGCGGCGAGCGCGGCCGCGACGTAGGCGAGGCGGTGGAGGGGTTTCCAGTGCTTGCCGAGCAGGCGGAGCATGAAGGTCGGGCTTGTGACGGCGAGTGCGAGCAGGATGGTGAACGCGATCAGGCCGACGAGTTGGAACGGCTTCGTCGTGGCGACCTGGAAGACATGGCCGAGCTGGGACCAGTCGAGTCCCGTCTCGTAGACGACATGGGTGGCAAGGTGGAGTGCCGCGTACACAAACGCGGCCACGCCGACGAGGCGCCGATGGCGGTTGACGGCCTGTGAGATGCCCCACTTGGGCCAGAGCACGCGGAGCGGTGTGAAGGCCAGCACGACGGCCAGCAGGATGCAGGCCGTGAAGCCAAGGTGGTGCAGGACGAACTTAAGCGGGTCGGCGAGCACGCTCGAATCGGGCCAGCCGAAGATCGGCCAGAGGGGCCACAGGCCGGGGAGCACGAGCAGGATCCAAACGACGACCTTGGAGCGGAGGAGCTTTTCGAGGAGGCCCACGGTTAAGAACTCAGCTCAAATTTTCCGGAGGTTTTAACCGCGGATTAAACGGATTGCACGGATAGGGAGCTCGATCCGTGGAAAAACACGGAGCACCGAAAATACACCGAAAGGTCGCGGGCGTTTTCCCGTGTGTTCGGAGTATTCCGTGAGCCCAAAAACATCCGCGTAATCCGTGTAATCCGCGGTTAAGAATCTCCGTGACTTCAGTAATTCCGGCGCAGGTCCAGGCCGGTGTAGAGCGATGCGACCTGCTTCTCGTAGCCGTTGAACATCAGCGTGGGCTGGCGGCTGCGCAGGAGGCTGGTCGAGCCGATGATCTGCTCGCTGGCCTGGGACCAGCGCGGGTGGTCCACGTTGGGATTCACATTGGCGTAGAAGCCATACTCGCTTCCCTGCATCTGCTTCCAGGTGTTGATCGGCTCGTTGCCGGTGAACTCGATCTTCACGATCGATTTAATGCCCTTGAAGCCGTACTTCCAGGGCGTGACGAGCCGTAGCGGCGCGCCATTTTGGTTCGGGATCGGCTTGCCGTAGATGCCGGTGGCGATGAAGGCCAATTCGTTCATGGCCTCGTCGATCCGCAGCCCCTCGACGTACGGGTAATCGAGGTTGCCTGAGGATTGTCCGGGCGCGCTTTTCGGGTCGAGGAACGACGTAAACTTGACGAATTTCGCGGTGGATTTCGGCGCGGCGAGGGCGACGAGCTTGGCGAGTGGGAAACCGTCCCATGGCACGACCATCGACCACGCCTCGACGCAGCGATGGCGGTAGACGCGCTCCTCGATGCCGCCGGCCTGCTTGATGAGATCGTTGACGTCGAGCTTGAGGGGCTTGTCGACGAGGCCGGTGACCTCGACGGTCCACGGCTCGGTCTTCCAGTCGCGGTTGGCGAGGACCTTCGGCTGCTCCTTGGCGGTGCCGAACTCGTAAAAATTATTGTAGCTGGTGATGAACTCCTCGGCGGTGGGGTTCAGTGCGCTCGCCGGGAAAGCCGGGTTCTCCTTGGCCGGGAGCCCACCGGTGGCGGCGAGCAGTCCACGCGAGGCGAGGGCCGCGCCGGCGGCGCCGAGCCCGACGGCCTTCAGGAAGTCGCGGCGGTTGTGGGTGCGGTAGGCCTGTTCGGAAGTAACGGCGGACTCGGGCAGTTCCCAATCTTTCTTGGTGCGGATAAACATGGGGTGCTCCTATAGGACGGGCGCGGTGATCGAGAGACCACCGCGGTTGGCGGGATGACGCAGGGGGCGGGCGAAATATTCCCTCGGGGCTGCATAAATGCCAGCAAATCATTGTGACGGCCCGGCGGGCACGCCTGGCAGAGAATAATCTCGGCAACCGCACGGCCATCTGGAATGGGTAACCCGCTTTACGCACACACACATATGCCATTGTGGGAATACAAGGTTATCTCGAGCGGCCGCGGCGGTTTTGCGACGCCGGCGCTCCTGGAAAAGTTTCTTAACGACTTGGGCAAGGAAGACTGGGAAATAATCGAGTTTCGCACCCAGCCGGACAATGCCCTCGCGTTTTCGGGCCTCGCCCGACGCACGACCCAGCGCGATTGGACGCTGGAGGACGCCGCGGCCGCCGCCGCCCGCAACGAGGCCGAAAAGCTCCGTGCGGAGTTCGAGGCCAAGTTCAAGGGCATGGGCGCCGGACGGTCCGCCGGGGGGTCCGCTCCCCCCGAGGGGGAGGAGAAGCCCGCCACGACGGATGATTTCCGCCGGGT
>OMJT01000102.1 GCA_900299415.1 Opitutales bacterium | reverse complement strand
GAGGGACCGAGGGGCCGAGGCACGCAGCGCCGCGAGCCCCGAGGCGTCGCCCTGCCCGAGGCTCGTGCTTACCAGACCAAGCGGGCGCAGCACCCAGAGCTGAAGGCCAAGCCCGAGTGCCGCGACCACGAGCAGACCGAAGGCCATGAAGATCCAGACTTCCGAGTTCAAAGTCGCAAACTGAGCCGGCAGGTCGGGAACCGCGAACTCGGCAGGCACGAGCCGAATCGGTCGGCCGGCGAGGTCGTTAAGCGGGCGGGTGAGCAGCACGCGACCCGGGGGAACGGGCGGCAGGGCCGCCGCGACTTCCTGCAGTGCGAGCGTGCCTTCGGTCAGGCCGCTGAGCGTGCGCAGCCGGGTCTCATCCCACCGCCGTGCAACGAGCAACCATCCAGTCGGCGGGTCGTTTCCACGCCGCACCGCCCCGGTGCCAATCTCGAGCAGGCCCGACGCATCAGTCGCAAAGAATCGCGCGGTCGGTGCGCCCGCCGCCGCCCGAGTAAAATCCGCCGGCGGCAGGGGCAGAGCGGGCTGGCCTTCGTTTCCAGCCATAACGGCGAGCAGCACGCTGCCGTCAGGACGCAGGACCCAGGCCGCTGAGGCGTCGAAATAGGCCAGGCTCGCCGAGAGCCTCCGGCGCGCCTCCGCGCTGGTGCCTTCAAGCATGCGCGCGAGTTCCTCGCTCTGCGCGTACTCAAGCACCAGGGAATCCCATTTTCGCGTGGTGATCGCCAGCCAGCTATCGAGCACCAGCCCGCGCTCCACGGCCCACTCGGCACGAATCGATTCCAGCTGTCCGTGCTCCAGCCAGCGGATCGCCGCCACCGAAAGCGCGAATCCCCCCACCAGCAGCCCGAGGAGAACCAGGAAGCGGCGCTTGATACTCATGGCTGGGCCCAGAAAAACCTGAACTGACGGCCCTTGCTGCCAAGAGCGAACCCTGCGCTACGCAATCTTCTCGGCCTAGGACGGGCGAACGGCGACTCCTCTTGGAATAGGCCTGAATAGGCCTATTCCAACGGAACTTCCTGGGTTTGCGGCAGCCGCAAACCAACTACGGCCCGAGCTGCCGGACATCGGGCACGGGAAAAACGTCGGCACACCCACCCAGGAAGGACCGCCAGCCCCAGCCCGCGGTCCAGACGAAACGGTTCACTGGGATTGCCGGCAGCCCAGTGGACTCAGGGCAGGGAAGGAACGCATAACCCACGCCTCTACGTTCACCGCTTTCTCGTTATTTTCGTAACACCCCTCCTTCCGGGCCGCTAATGGTTGGCGCCCCGTTGAAATCCGGGGTCGACATGCCCCGGGCCGGTCGCCTTCAATCCCACTCTCATGTCGCAGCAAGAAGGCAAATCCACCACCCCGGGCTCCCTCGCCGTCGACGCGGTTCTCGTCGTCGCGTTCTTCGCCCTGATCTACTCTCTCGTCGCGCCGCATGTGCCGTCGAATGACCGGGTCTGGATCGTGACTTGGGGTGGGCTGACCGCTGCATGCATGTCCTGCGTGTTCTGGCTTTGCATCCAGATGTTCCGCGTGGTGCTCAAGGCCCAGCGCGAGAACAAACGCTGAAAAGGTTTCGCCCGGCGGGCCTCGCCGAGCTTGGCTTCGCCGACCGGCTGGCGATAGTCCATGCCATGCCTGAGGAATCGGATCCGCCGCGGAAGTTCTACGAACTCAAGGAGGCCGAGTTCGAGGCGGTAAACCAGCGCTCCGACCACCAGCAAAGCATCGACGTCCGCGAGCACTATGGGAGTGCCGCCGCCCTCAGTGGGATCCCGGTGCCAAAGCCGGCACCAAAGGAAAACGACGTCCATGGCCTGCTCCGCGACAATGTCGCCCGCGCTAACGAGGCCGGCTTGAACGCGCTCGCGGAAAAATCCCGGCGCCCATCCAAGCGCAAGCGCGACTATTGGTTCCTCATGATCAGCGGCAACGCCCTCCTGGCCCTGCTGTTCGTGACCGCCACCGCCCAGGGCAATGCCTTCATGATGGCCTTCTCGGTCGCCGGCATCGGCCTGATCTCGGCCGGCCTCACCTGGGTGATGTGGTTCATCATGGATGACTACTGAATCTGGAACTCAGGAAAGCAGGGGATGACCCCTCATTTCGTGAGTTCCCGTTTTATTTTTTCGTCCCTACCAACTCCCACAGGAGGATTGCCGCGGCGACGGAAACGTTCAGCGACTCGACCCGGCCGCTGCCCGGGATCGTGACCAGCCGGGTACAGGCCTGTTCCACGGCGGGCGCGAGGCCGTGCTCCTCGTTGCCGAGCACGAGGGCCACGGGCTTCGCGGAGAGTTTCGCCGCACCCAAAACGCCATCGCGGGCGGTCCCACTGGGGGCGGCCCGAAGTCGGGTCGCGGCGCCGATCACCTCGTAGCCCGCCGCCGCGAGGGCGCCGAGAAAGGCCGCGACATCCTTCACGGCGTGCACCTCGAGCTGCTCAAGGCCGCCCTCGGAGACGCGGTATGCCGCGTCGTTGGGCCGCGACGCCGCCGGGTCGTCGGCGAGCACGAGCTGCGTGACCCCGAGGAACGCCGCCGTGCGCGCGATGGCGCCGAGATTGTGGGAGTTGCCGATGCGATCGAGCACCAGCACGGAGGCACGGCGCTTCGCCCAGGCCGCGACCGCGGCCGGGGCCGGCGCCTGCGGCACAGCCGCCCGCACCACCGCGACGATCCCGCCGTGGTGCTTGGTGCCGGCGATCTTCTCGAGCTCGGCCGGCTCGACGCAGCGGTAGATCTTCCGGGCCTGCGCCAGCACCTTGGTGATGACGCCGATCTTCCGCGCGGTCGGATAATCGAAATAGAGCCGCAGGATCGAGCCGGCCTCGCGCTCGAAGCGCGCCTTCAGGGCCGGCAGCCCGCAGAGGACAAGCTCGGGCGGTTTCATTTCCCCACCTCCCCCACCACCGTGAACTCCTCGCGGTCGCGGTTCAGGTGCAGCACCAGCGCGCCCGGCGCGAACCGCGGGAGCGGCGAGCCCGGCGCACGGAGCTCGCGCAGCAATGCGACCGCGTCCACGCGGCCGAACTTCAGGTTGACGACGAAACGGCGGCACCGGCCGCGCTCCAGCCAGGGCGCCACGATGTGCTGGAGCACATGGTGCGGTTCCTCGACGAGGTCGCAGAGCAGCCAGTCGACCCGCCCGCCGCCTGCCGGCTGGAAACGGAACGCATCCTCCCGCCGGTGCTCGATCCGCGGGTGGCCGAGTGCCCCGCCCTTCAGCGGGCCGTTGTCGATCGCGATCACCTGCGCGCCGCGCTTCGCCGCACTGTAGCTCCAGCCGCCCGGGGCCGCGCCGAGGTCGACGGCCGTCTCGCCCTCGCAGGGCGCCGCGCCGAGCACGGAATACGCCTCCTCGACCTTCAGGTAGCTCCGCGAGGGGGCCAGGGGATCGTCCGCCATCCGGTGCGGCCCGTGCGCAAACGCCTCCCGGGCCACGGACGCCCGGCCGAAATCGGTGAAGCACACGAAGAGCCCGCGCTGCGGCCCACGGCCGGGCGGGAGGTCAGGCGTGGCGAGCTTCGCCACCCGCGCGAGCTTCTTCCGAAGCAGTTCGCCGCAGGCCGACTCAACGGCCGCGATCCGCCGGCCGAGCCCGACAATCTCCGCGGGCCCCTGCCACACACAAGGCCAGGCCGCCTCGACGCGCTCGCCGCGAAGATTGGCGAGCAGGAAATCCGCGATCTTCTGCGCGAGCCCATTGACCGACTCGCCCTCCACGTCGACGGGCGATACCAACGTCACGTGCGGGAACGCCAGACCGGCCGACCAGGCCGTCGCGGAGGTCGCCGGAGCCGGCTGCAGCCGCACCCAGCCGGGCCCGCGCGCCGCGACCACGCCGCCACGGTCCACGGCCTCGCGCGCAAGCAGGTCCTGGAATCCCGGCTGGCAGGTGAGGAGCATGCCAGCAGTCACTCCGGCCCGCCGCGGGGCGACAATCTTTCTCTTGCACCGACTTCCCGGAGTTCGCCTCGGGAGGCGGGCCGGGCTTGGCCGGCTTTTCATACCATGCGCGAAAACCGGCTGAGCCGGTCGCGGGTCCGCTTGACACTTTTCGCCGCGCCATCGGTCTATGGCGGCGATGAAAGGCTTGTTCATCTTTCTGCTCGGGCTGGCGATCGGGGCCCTGGGCTTGGCATGGTACCGCGACGACTTTACCCCGAAGGCCACCGTGGCGCGCGAGAAGGCGTCCGCCCTCAAGGACTCGGTCGACCAGCGGCTGAAGGACTGGCACCTTACACCCGAGGAGATTAAGGCCGACCTCCAGAAGACCGGTGAGGTCGTGCGCTCCAACGCCAAGGCGGCGGGCGGATCGATCAACGACGCCCGCATCGTCGCTCAAATCAACGCGAAGCTCGTCCTCGACGCGGATCTCTCGGCGCGCGCGATCGATGTCGATTGCAGCGGCGGCCGCGTGACCCTCCGCGGCACGGTGCCCTCCGAGGCGCTCTTGGGCCGCGCCGTCGCCCTCGCGCTCGACACGTCGGGCGTGGCGAACGTGGCCTCCAAGGTCTCGGTGAAGCCGTAGCGACGAGGCCCGACCCGCTGCGACCCCATGCGCGTCCTGCTCGCGTTCGACAAGTTCAAGGGATCGCTCACCGCCCCGGCGGCCTGCGCCGCCGCGGCCGCGGGGCTGCGCGCCGCGCATCCGGACTGGCGAATCGACGCCTGCCCGCTGGCCGACGGCGGCGACGGCTTTGCGTCCATCCTCACCCACGCGCTCGGCGGCCGGATGGAAACGCGTACCGTCACCGGCCCGCGCGGCGATCCGGTCGAGGCGGCGTTTGGACTCGTGTCCCTTGCCCATCTCCCACCCCGGGCCCGTGCACTCCTCACCCTGGCCCCCAACCTGCCGGCCGGGGGCAACCTCGCCCTCGTCGAACTCGCCTCCGCCAGCGGCCTGGCACTGCTGTGCCCGGAACATCGCGATCCGTGGCAGGCCTCGACGGTCGGCACCGGTGAACTGGTCCGGGCCGCAGCCGAGGGCGGCGCGGCGGCCATCGTGCTCGGCGTGGGCGGCAGCGCGACCCACGATCTCGGGCTCGGTGCGCTCGCGGCCCTCGGGCTCGACCTGCGCGACAACCATGGTGACCGCGTAGATCCGCCGGTGCCGTCGCGTTGGGAGGCGATCACGCGCATCGGCACGAAGTTTCCCCCGCTGCCCCCGCTCCGCATCGCCTGCGACGTCACCAATCCCCTTCTGGGTACCCGTGGCGCGGCGGCGACCTTTGCCCCGCAGAAGGGCCTGCGGCCCGGCGACCTTTCCCGACTCGAGCACGCGACGGCCCGCCTCACCCTCATGCTCACCGCGCGGTTCCGCCGGGGCGAGGACCTTGTCGACCGGCCGGGGGCCGGCGCCGCCGGCGGCAGCGCCTTCGGGCTGATGACCGCGCTCGGAGCGGAACTGGTGCCCGGATTCGAGCTGGTGTCGGCGTGGCTCGATCTCGCGGGGCGCCTCGCGGCGGCCGACCTCGTGTTCACCGGCGAAGGCGCGTTCGACGGCAGCACACTCGACGGCAAGGGCCCCGGCGAAGTCATCCGTCGCGCGGCCGCCCTCGGCAAGCCGGTGCACATCTTCGCCGGGCGCGTCGAGGCGCCGGCACCCGGAGCCGGGTGCACCTGTCATGCAATCACACCGCCGGGCACCGCGGAGGACGCGGCCCGGCGCCAGGCGGCGGAATTACTGCAGCAGGCGGTGGGGAAAGCCTTCGGCTGAAGCCCCACCCGCCGGCGGCTCAGGACTTCGGCGCCGGGGCCTTCTGCGCCCCCGGCACATTTCGCAGGGCGCGCATCACGCGGGTCGGCGCCGGAGCGGTTCCGCCGGTGACGCCCGCCGCATCACCCGTGGCCGCGCCACCACGGCCCCCGCGCGCGGCCACCGTGGCCGTAGTCGGGGCGCCGCTGCCGCGGCCACCGTTGGGCGGGCGGAGGGTGGCGAGGTACTCGACGAGGTCGCGCAGCTCGCCGGGCGTAAGCGCGCCGGCATAGATCTCGGGCATGGCGGAGGGAGCGGAATTGCGCTGGGCGATATCGGTCTTTGTCACTGGCACCACCTTGCCTTCGGCGTCACGCAGCGTGAGCACGGTGGCAGTCTCGGCCGTCACGACGCCGGCGACGGTCGCGCCAGACTGGCGCGTGACGAGCACGTTCTCGAAGCCGGCGGCGATGCGGGCGTTGGGCTTGATGATGGACTCCAACAGTTGTTCGCGCGGAAGACGGGAACCGATGTTGGCGAGGTTGGGACCCACCTCGGAGCTGCCCTCGGTACCGACGCGGTGGCAGCGCACGCAGGCCATCAGGGGCTGGGTCTCGAAGACTTTCTTGCCGCGAGCGCTGTCGCCGCCACTGAGGGAGGCCGCGTAGGCCGCCAGCGGATCGGAGTTGGCGGCGAGCGCGGTGCTGCGCTCGGCGAGGAGGCGGCGCACCTCGACGCCATTCTTCTTTGCCGCGGTCTGGAGCAACTCGAGCTGCGCCGCGGGCGCCACGCGGCCCTGGGCGAGCAGGCGGAGCTGTGCGGCCACGAGCGCTTCGGCGGCCGGGGTCTCGATGCTGCCAAGGCCCTCGTACGCAAGTTTCTGTTCCTCGACCGTGCCGTTCGCGAGCGTGGCGGAGAGCGTCTCGACCGCGCGGGCCGCATCGAGGCGAGCCACGATCGGCAGCGCGGCGAGCCGGAGGCGCGACTCGGTGGCAGCGCCGGCGAGGCGCACGGCCTCGGCGAGCTGCGGAGCGCTGATCTTGTCGAGGGTGGTGAGCGCGGCGACCCGATTGGCAGCGGTCTGCTTGTCGCTGCCCACCACGGCGAGCAGAGCAGCGGAGGCGGAAGCCACACGGTATTTTTCCACGACGGCCATCGCGGCAGTCTGCACTTCCGCCGGCACCGCGGGGGCGAGCAGCGCCGCCGCCACCGGGGCGAGGGCGTCCCGAGCCACGGCGGCTGCGCGCGTGGCAGGAGTCAGCGGGCGGAAGATGCCGACGAGGCGATCCCGCGCGGGAGGCGTCTCCCAGTTACCGAGTTGCTCGAGGGCCTCGACCCGAAGCTTGGCCGGGGCCGCCGGAAGGGCGGCGAACCGCGCGAGCGCGGCCGCGTTGTCGACGCCACCAAGGCGGAAGTGGGCATTGATCGCACGGAGCGCGATCGGCTCGTTGCCGGTGGACTTTTCGAGCAGGGCGGCGAGCGCCGGGTACGCTGCGACAATCGGCGCATCGTTGATCGCGATGGCGGCCTCGCGCACGAGGTACGGGTCGGAGTCAGCGAGGAAACGCTGCACTTCCGGTGAGCCGAGACGGCGCAGGGCCAGGATGACACCGAGTCGCACCGAACGAGACCGGTCCGTTGCGGCGGCGCTGAGCGCGGCGGTGTTGTTGCCGCCGACAAGGCCCATCACGAGGGCGTGGCGGAGGTATTCGTCCTTGTCCGCGTTGGCCTTGAGTGCGGCGAGCAACGCGGGAGCAGCGGCCGCATACTTCAGTTTGCCGAGCGACTGCGCGGCGAAGAACTTCACTCGGTTGTCCCCGTCCTTCAACGCGGCGACTAGCGCGCCGGCCATGTCGGCGGCGCCGTGGTCACCGAGCAGCTTGGCGGCCTGGGCCCGGACTTCCGAGTCCTTGTCCTTGAGCAGGCTCCGGACGGGCGCGAGCGCGGCCGGGGACTTGTCCGCCAGCTGGCCGAGACCCCAGAGGGCGTGGCGCCGGGCGAGCGGGTTGGCACGGGCGTCGGTCGCGACGCCAGCGAGTACCGCCTGGCTGGCGGCGCCGCGCTCGGCGAGGGTGAACTGCGCCTCGAGCCGCACGCGCCAGTCGGCATGACCGAGGAGCCGGGCCAGCTCGGCGTCGGGCCGGGCGGTCCAGTTGCCCCCGAGGAGCTGGGCGGTCTCGCGGACGAGCGGGGTGTCGGCCTGCGTCGGGTCGGTGATGGTGTAGATTCGTCCGCGGTTGGATTTAAGCCAGCCATCGCCCCAGTCAGAGAGGTAGATCTTGCCGTCGGGGCCGAACTTCACGTCGGTCGGCAGCGCGTTGGTCAGGAACGGCGCGGCGGCGGCAGGCGCGTAGCCGGCGCCGCTGGCCTTGACCTTGTACGTAAAGATGCCGGCGCGGGCGATGCTGCCGGTGAAGTGGCTGATGAAGAAGTTACCGGCGTAGCTCGGGTTGAGCCCGGTGCCGGGATAGTAGGCGAGGCCGGAGGGGCCGTCCTCGAGGTTGAGGATCGGCGAGAGGAGGTAGGCGGGCTGCTCGCCGTTGCGCGGGAGCCAAAGCTTCTCCGAGATCCAGGGACCGCCGCGGCCGAGCGGGGCGTACTGGTAGCCGATGCGCCAGCCGGTGTCGCCGTTTTCGACCACGTGGACCAGGCGTTCCTCGTCGGTCTGGTCGGAGTCGTTGTCGCCGGTGAAGAGGTCGCCGTTCTCAGTGAAGGCAAGCGACTGCGGGTTGCGCAGCCCGCGGGCGAAGATCTCGAGCTTCGAGCCGTCCGCGTTCATGCGGAATACGGCGCCGGCGTCGGGCGTGTCGGCCACGGCGCCGTCGGGCCCGGTGGCATGCGCGGCGCGGTCGCCGACGGAAAAGTAGAGTTTACCGTCCGGCCCCCAGGCCAGGCCATGCAGGTCGTGGCCGGTGAAATTGAAGCGGAGGCCGTAGCCGCGGCTGACCTCCTGGCGCGTGACCGCCTTCTCGGCGCCCGTGAAGCGCCAGAGGCTCGGGATGTTGGTGAACCAGACCTCGTCGCGGCGGGCGAGCACGCCGGACGCGATGCCGTCGAGCACGGAATTGAAGCCGTCGGCATAGACGGTGGAAAAATCCGCCACGCCGTCGTGGTTGCGATCCTCGACGAGGCGGAGGAGTTCGGACTCGACGCCGAGCTCCTTCACGCTGGCAGCGTCGAAGCGCCGGTTGATCATGGCGAGGAAGTCGGCCTGGTTGCGGTTGGCCAACTCGTCCTCGAGGATCTGCATGTAGTCGCGGATATCGAGCGTGCTGCTCCGGTAACGGTAGGTCTCGGCGACGAAGACCCGGCCGCGGGCGTCGATGTCGAAGGCGACGGGGTTGGCGAGCATCGGCTCGGCGGCCCAGAGGGCGATCCTGAATCCAGCCGGGACCTGCATGCGCTGGATCGCCTGCGCGGCTTCCCCGGAGGCCTCGGCGACCTTGGGGGCGGCGACGCGGGTGCCGAGGTTGAGGAGCGTGCTGACCGCCGGTGTGGCGGGGGCGGTTTCCGCGGCGGCAGCGCCGGCGGCGGCGAGCGCCGGCCGCAGGGCGACCAGCGCGGACAGGGAAATCATCACACGAACCAAGCAGCGGGGGTAACGCATGGGGCGGAGTAAAGGAGACGATGAAGCCAAGCCAAACCTCTTTCACCGCCCAGCGAATTATTTTTCACTTAGAACTAAAAAGCCCGCACCCGCCGGAAGGGGCCCGGCCCGCGCCCCTTCCGGCTCGACGGCCGAACCACCCCCGGCACAGTAGTCGGAAAACCCAACATGCCCGGCACCCTCCTCGCGTTGCCCTGGAAAAAGCTCTGTTTGCCGCTCGTTGCGCTCTCCGGCCTGCTCGGCTGCAGCGCCACCGGCAGCGCCCCGGCGGTGGCCGCCCCGGCCGCGACCCCGGCAGCGCCGGCCCTCACCCTCGCCCCGCCCGCGCCCGCCGCGCCCATCCTGCTCGGCATCGACGTGCTCGAGGCGCAGGGTTACGCCGCCGTCAAGGGCAAGCGCATCGCCGTCCTCTCACATGTCGCCGGCGTGAACCGGCAGGGCGTGAGCACAATCGACGTCCTGCGCCGGGCCCCCGGCGTGCAGGTCGTGGCGCTTTTCGGCATCGAGCACGGTGTGAACAATGAATTCGCGGCCGGCAAGAATTTCGACGACTATAAGGACCCGCGCACGGGCTTGCCCGTGCTATCCCTCTACAACGGCAAGACCCGCAAGCCGACCAAGGAGCAGCTCAAGGGCATCCAGGCCGTGGTGGTCGACCTGCAGGATATCGGCGTGCGCTCCTACACCTTCGCGGTCTGGATGCGCTACGCCATCGAAGGCTGCTTCGAGAATGGCGTGGAAGTCATCGTCCTTGACCGGCCCAACCCCCTCGGCGGCCTCAAGGTCAGCGGACCGATCCTCGACGCTGACCTCAAGAGCGGGGTCGGCGGCTACCGCGTGCCCTATGTCCACGGGCTCACGATCGGCGAGCTCGCGCGCATGGCGGCGCTGGCGCCGGGCGTGCTCGAGGTGCCCGAGGCCATTCGCGCCAAGGGCAAGCTCACCGTCATCCCCATGCGCGGCTGGAACCGCAGCATGGTCTGGCCCGAGACCGGTCTGAAGTTCGTCGGCACTTCGCCGAACATCCAGGACTTCGCCGCCGTGGTCGGCTATGCCATGGTGGGGCTCGGCTGCGAGAACACGGGCTTCACGCATGGCATCGGCCCGAACTATCCCTTTCGCGGGCTCGCCTTCAAGGGCCTCACCGCCGACCAGCTTATCCAGCAGCTCACGGCACTCAAGATCCCCGGCGTCGGCTACCGCAAGCTCACCCTCACCGACGCCGCGGGCAAAGTCACCAGCGGCACCTATGTCGACGTCACCGACTGGAACGCCTGGGACCCCACCCAGCTCAGCTTCGAGCTGATGCGCCTTGCCTGCCGGCTCACTCCGCCCAACCCCGTGGCCAAGCTCATCGCCGAGAAGGGTAGCCTCTTCAACAAGCTGGTCGGCTCCCACGAGTTCCTGAACGCCCTGCAGCGTGATGGCGCAACGGTGGATGTTGAGGGTTTCGGCAAGGCGTGGCAGACCCGCAACGCGATCTACCAGCAGCAGACCAAGCGGTACTGGCTCTACCAGTAAGCGCGGCTCAGGGGCCGGCTTCTTTCCACTCGCGGGATCTCCCCTTGTCCCGTACATGGACAGTCCCCCCTAGCTAGTTCGTTCCCCCCATATGAAAACCCAACCTTTCACCCTCCGTACCCGGTCCCTCGTGGCCGGTCTGCTCGTCCTCCCCGTCGCCCAAGCCGCCCTGGCCCAGGCCCCCGCCGGCGGCCGCGGCGCCGCTGCGGCCAACTTCCCGCGTATCGACACTCTGGCTCCGATCCCCGCCGCCCTCTCGAGCCTGCTCACGATCGGCCAGCAGAATGCCATTGATGCGGTCAACGCGGCCGTGGCCGACCTCAACACGGCTGCCACTAACGCTCGTACCGCGCTCACTGCCGCCAGCCTCGCTTCGCCTGACAATCCCGCTGACCTGACGGCCAAGGCCGCCGCCTTGGCGACCGCCGAGCAGGCCCTCGCCGTGGCGCGCGCCGACCGGCTCGTCCAGCTCCAAGCTGGGCCCGACCGCGTGGCCGAAGCGTCCAAGGCCGCCGCCATCGCGCGCCTCACCACCGCGACCGCGGGCGGCCGCGGCGGCGCGGGCGGTGGCCTCGGTGGCCCCATCCTGGCGGACGACGACAAGGGATTCGTTTCGATCTTTGACGGCAAGACGCTCACTGGCTGGGACGGCGACCCGAGATTCTGGCGCGCCGAGAACGGCACGGTCGTCGGAGAAAGCACCCCGGACAAGGTGGTCGACGTGAACACCTTCCTCATCTGGCGCGCCGGCACTGTGAAGGATTTCGAGCTCAAGGCCGAGTTCCGGATCAACGGCACCAACAGCGGCATCCAATACCGCAGCAAGAATATGACCGAGGTCGGCCCATGGGTCGTAGGAGGCTACCAGGCCGACATGGACTTCGCGAACATGTACCCCGGCCAGCTCGGCGAGGAGCGCGGCCGCCGCAACATCATGGTGCGGCGCGGCGAGATGATGCGCATCGACGACACGGGCGTGTTCAAGCTCCTCGGCACCATCGGCACGCCGGCCGAAATCGGCAACAGCTTCGTGCCGAATGGCTGGAACAGCTACCACATCATCGCCAAGGGAAACATTCTCATCCATATCCTGAACGGCCGCGTGGCGATGGTGGCGATCGACGAGCAGGACAGCGTGCGGGCGCGCGAGGGCATCGTCGCCCTGCAGATGCACGTCGGCCAGCCGTTCAAGGTCGAGTACCGCAACATTCGCCTGCGGACGCTGCAGCCCTGAGCCGCGCCTTCCCCGCCCGCATGCCCCGCACGCTCGTCAAGGACGCCCTCGCGGCCACCGCTCCGCGCGACTCCATCCTGCTCCAGGGCTGGGTCCGCACGCGGCGGGACGCGAAGGCATTCTCCTTCGTCGAGGTGAACGACGGTTCGTCGCTCAAGGGGCTGCAGGTGATCGTCGACGCCACCCTCCCCGACTACGCGGCCGTAGCCCGCGCTCACACCGGCACGTCCGTCGAGGTTCACGGCCGCCTCGTCGCCTCGCAAGGCGCTGGGCAGCAGTGGGAAGTGGTGGCGGAGAAGTTCACGGTCGTCGGCGAGGCCGACGCCACCTACCCGCTGCAGAAAAAGGGCCACACGATGGAATTCCTGCGCGGGATCGCCCACCTGCGACCACGCTCGAACCTGTTTGGTGCCGTTTTCCGCGTCCGCAGCCGGCTCGCCTACGCTATCCACCAGTTTTTCCAGGAACGCGGCTTCGTCTACGTCCACACGCCGATCATCACGGCGAGCGACTGCGAGGGCGCGGGCGAGCTCTTCCGCGTTTCGACACTCGACCCGGCCAAGCCGCCACGCACCGCCGACGGCGCGGTCGACTATGGACAGGACTTCTTCGCCAAGCAGGCCTACCTCACCGTCTCCGGCCAGCTCGAGGGCGAGACCTTCGCCTGCGCGCTGTCGAACATCTACACCTTCGGCCCGACCTTCCGCGCCGAGAACTCGCACACCTCGCGTCACGCCTCCGAATTCTGGATGATCGAGCCTGAGATGGCGTTCTGCGACCTGCAGGGCGACATGGCGGTGGCTGAGGAGTTTGTGAAGTACCTGATCCGCGACGCCCGCACCCACTGCGCCGCGGATCTCGAGTTCTTCGCCAAGTTCGTCGACAAGGACCTGCTCACCCGTCTCGACTTCGTACTTGAGCGGCCGTTCCAGCGTTGCAGCTACACCGAGGCGATTGACCTCCTCGCCAAGGCCGGCCGGAAATGGGAACATCCGGTCGCGTGGGGCGATAATCTCCAGTCCGAGCATGAGCGTTATCTCGCCGAGGAGCATTTCAAGTGCCCGGTGACGCTCTTTGACTACCCGCGCACCCTGAAGCCGTTCTATATGCGGGTAAACGACGATGGCCGCACCGTGCGCGCGATGGACCTGCTCGTCCCCGGCATCGGCGAGATCATCGGCGGCAGCCAGCGCGAGGAACGCCTCGAGATCCTGCGCGAGAACCTGGCCGAGCACCACCTCTCCGAGAAGGACTACTGGTGGTACCTCGACCTCCGCCGCTACGGGACGGTGCCCCACGCCGGCTTCGGCCTCGGCTTCGAGCGCATGCTCATGTTCGTCACCGGGGTGGCCAACATCCGGGATGTCATTCCCTTTGCCCGCACCCCGGGATCGGCTGACTTCTAGCCACCCCGGGGGCCAAAAAGCGCTATTGCACCAGCCCCGGTGCAGCCCCTACAAGACTCGACCCCCGGTTTGGACTAAGCTCCAAGATTCCAGTCTACCCTAACACCCCCTCCCCTGTATGACGGCCAGTCGACTTCGTGTCCGCCGGTCCGTCGGCATTGGTTCAGCCCCGACAATCCGACCAGCCTATCATGAACGTGTCCCTGCCCATGTCCACGCGCCGTGCCCTTCTGGCTGCAGCGCTCACTCTTGAATTGGGAGCCCTCTCCCTTTCCGCCCAGGCCCCGGCCGGTGGCGGTATCGCCCCCGGCGCTGCTGGCGTGCTCCCCGGTGGAGCGGCCGCCGCCCCCGCGGGCGGGGCCCGGG
>OMJT01000101.1 GCA_900299415.1 Opitutales bacterium | reverse complement strand
TCGCTTCGCGCGCAGTGCAGATCCGCCAACGCGGGGAGAGGGCCTTGATCGAATTCGGAACGAATTCGATCAAGGCCCATCCGGAGGATCCTCCTCCTCCGACCTTGGCGTCGTGGCGTCTTTGCGTGCCAAACGTTTGGGGTTTCTCTGTGCCTGTGGGTCTCTGTGGCTAAACGACGATCCCGGCCGGCTCATCGAGCCAGCCCTACCTTCTGATCACTCATCCGCGTAATCCGTGTAATCCGCGGTTAAACCCTCCGAGGGTTCGACCCGCCACCGATCGCGTCCTCGAAAAAAAGACGCGATTGGAAACAGGAAGTGAAAGATCGGGGTGTTTTTCTGCGTTCTGGGGGGTGTTATGAAAACCCATCGTTTGATCACTGTCTGTGCGACCCTCGCCGTGCTCGTGGCGGCGGGGGTTTTGGTTGGTCCGGTCATCCGGGCGGCTGACAAAATACCGGCGCCCGCAGAAAAGAAGGAAACCGCGGCGGAAAAAAAGGCCCGCAAGGCCCGGGAAGAGCTCGCCCAGTACGACAAGAATAAGAACGGCAAGCTCGACCCCGAGGAACTGGCCGCCGAGAAGGCGGACAAGAACAAGGCCGCCGCCGAAAAGCGAAAGGCCACCATCCAGAAGAAAAAAGAGGCGGCCGCCGCCCAAGAGGTCGAAACCAAGAAGTAACCTCTCCTTCCCCGGCACAGTTGCTGCCGGCCCCCGGTGTCCCCGGGGGCCGGCGAATGCCTTCTGGGTGGCGGCTTGAATAAGAATATTGACAACCAAGATGGGGAGGACGGGGATGCGCTTCGAATGGGACCGCAACAAGGAGCGTCTGAACCGGGAAAAGCATGGGCTGGGGTTTGCCGAGGCCTGCCGGGCCTTCCGCGATCCCTGCGCCTTGGTGCGTTTCGACGCGAAGCGCAGCACGCTGCTCGAATTGCGGTGGTGGCTGATTGGGCGGATGGGATCGCGGATCGTGGCGGTGCGCTATACCCACCGGCCCCAAGGGGTCGTGCGCATCATCGGCGCCGGCTATTGGAGCAAGGCGCGTGACTACTATGAAGCGTACTGGAAAACACCCGGATCCCAAGCCGACCTTTGATCCCGCAGGGTATCAAACGAACATCCATTCGCTCAACGGTGAGCCACTGCCCGATCTAACCTCCGGAAGCTTTCAACCGTTTTGCCACGGAGGCCGCCGTCCCGGGGCCGGCCGCAAGCCCTCGGGCAATGAGCCCGTCCTGTTGCGACTTCAGCCGCGCCTGATCAGACGGATCCGGCGCCTCGCCCGTGTTCAGGAGAAGGACAACTCCCGGGTGGCCACAGAACTCTTGGAGCTCGGCCTGAAGAGAGCGAAGGCATAATGATCCCGGCCGCCTCGGCGAGGCAGCCCTACCTCGGACGTCGGTCGCCTCCGAATCGAGCGTTTGCGCGCCTTCAGCCGCGCCGGTCCACCAGGGCGCCGCTCCACTTCAGCTTCGTGCGGACGACGGAGAAGTGGGAGTAGTTCTCGGCCTGCACGAGCGGGAGGCGGAGCTTGGAGATCGAGACCTCCACGGCGTCGTGGCGCTTGATCGCCGGATGCCGCTGGCCATCGAGGGCGACGAGCATGGCCGAATCCGGGCTGCGGTTGATGATGCGCAGCTTCACGTCCTGGCGGAAAATGATGGAGCGGTTGCTCAGCGTGTGCGGGCAGATCGGCGTCATCGCGATCACCTCCGCCGCGGGATGCATGATCGGGCCACCGGCCGAGAGGTTATACGCGGTCGAGCCGGTGGGGGTCGAAAGGATCAGGCCGTCGCAGGTGTACTCCGTCACCAGCTCGCCGTCGGCATCGACCTCGAGCCGCACGAGGCGCGAGTTCTCCTCGGCCTTGATCAGCACGTCGTTCAGGGCGAGGTCCCGCGGTCCGCCGGCGGGGCCGCATTCCAGCATGGCCCGGTGGGCCAGGCGGTAGGCGCCGCCGAGCAGTTCGCCAAAGTGGGCCCGTGCCTCCTCGGCCGAGAAGGTTGTCAGGAAACCCAGGCTGCCGCGGTTCACGCCGATGAGCGGCACCTGCGCCCGGGCTGCCTCGCGGGCGACCCCCAGCAGGGTGCCGTCGCCACCGATCACGCAACAGGCATCCTGTCCCGCCAGTGCGCCCGCCGCGACCGGTTGCGCCGCGATCTCGCGGACCGTCACGCCGGCCTTGGCGGCGATGCCCGCCAGCTCGCGCGCGAGCTCGGCTGCGCCGTCCTTGGAGGCGTTGACCGCGAGCGTCAGTTTGCGGATCGGAGGCATGGGGGAAGCGGCGGAGGGAGGAGGGGAACGCTCAACGCTCAACGTTCAACGTTCAACGCTCAAGTAGGAGGCGAGCGCATCCGATGTTAGGGCTGGGGCCACTTGTCCGCCATAGGTCTGGCGACGGCTGATGGGTCGGCCGTAATCGGTGTTTTGGGCACAGAGGCACCGAGGCACAGAGAAAAGCCCGAACCGTTTGGCACGCAGTGACGCAACGACGCGAAGGTCGGAGGAGAAGCCGGAAGGGCGTTTATCGAGGCGCTGCGCACCTCGATAAACGCCCGGTGTTCCCCGCCGATCGGCGGATCTCCGCTACGCGGGCTTCAGCGGTTCGACGCAGTCAGATCGCCAATGCGGGGAGAGGGCATTGATCGAATTCGTCCCGAATTTGATCAATGCCCTTCCGGGGTTCGTTCTCCTCCGACCTTCGCGTCGTTGCGTCACTGCGTGCCAACCGGTCTTGGCTCTGGGCCTCTGGGGCAACCACGATCCCTGAGCCCGGTCGGGTCAGCGACCCGGCCCTACCTTCCGAACCCTCAATCCGTGTAATCCGCGGTTAAGCCTTCCGAAAGCCGACTTGAACGTTAAGCGTTGCGCGCAGCGCCCCTGCGCTCAGTTCGCTGCTTTGCTCAGTCCCAGGAGGAACTCCCGGTTGCCATCCGTGCCCGTGATGGGCGAGTCCATCGAGCCGATCAGCGCCGCCCCGGGCAGTTCGGCGAGGGCGAAGGCGGTGATACCCGCCAGCACGGCGTCCTGCACCGCCGGGTCGCGGATCACGCCGCGGCCCTTGTCGACCTCGGCCTTGCCGGCCTCGAATTGCGGCTTCACCAGGGCGACCAGCCGTCCGCCCGGCCGCACGCAGGGCCAGACCGCGGGCAGCACGGCGCGCAGGGAGATGAAGGAGAGATCCATGACCACGAGGTCGTACTGCGCGCGCGGCAAGTCGGCGGGACGCAGGTGGCGGGCGTTGACCTGTTCGAGGTTGGTCACGCGCGAGTCACCGCGCAGTTTGGCGTGCAGCTGGGCCCGGCCCACATCGACGCAGACGACGTCCGCCGCTCCCGCCTGCAGCACGCAGTCGGTGAATCCCCCGGTCGAGGCCCCGACATCCAGCACATGGGCTCCGTGCAGTTCAATGGGAAAGCGTTCCAGAAACCCCGCCAGTTTTTCCCCGCCCCGGCTGACGAACCGGGGCGGCTGGTCGATGCTCAGCTCGGTATCGTCCGGGAACTCCTTGCCGGGCTTGTCGAGCCGCTCGGTGCCCCGGCGCACCCGTCCGGTCATGATCAGCGCCTTGGCCTGCGCGCGGGAGGCCGCCAGCCCGCGGGACACCAGCAGCTCATCGAGGCGAAGTTTTGAGGCGGACATGATGCGGGTGTTGATTGAACGCCGGAGGAAACGCTCAACGCTCAACATTCAACGCTCAACGTTCAAGTATGGCGAACGGAGGGATTGGTTTCCTTGCGCGTAAACGTTGAGCGTTGAAAGTTGCGCGTTCTTGGGTGTCAGACAACCGGGTTCAGATCTTTTGCCGCGCCGGGCTCCAGCACGTCGTCCGTCCACCGATGGTGGCGTGGGCGAGGGGGCGGCGGGTGCGGGGACACGTACCGCCCGGTTGCCAGCGGTGGTTGAAGAGCCAGCGGTCGGGAATGTGTACGTTGAGGTCCGGGGGCAGCCGGCCGCCTTGGCCGGCGATGGTCTTGAGGGCCATGCGGCAGACGTTCCGGCATTCCCGGTGGAGAATCCGGATCTCGGCCGGGGTAAGGGACCCCGCCCTTCGCCGCGGATGGATTGCGGCCCGCCACAGCACCTCGTCGGCCATCCAGTTTCCGATGCCGGGAAAACGCTCCTGCATCAGCAGCACGGCCTTGATCGGTGCCCGGGACCGGCGCTGCAGGAAGCTGGCGACTACTGCCACCGTGAAATCAGGGGACAGGATTGCCGGGGCGATGTCCTGCCACCACCTCGGTTCACCCGGGCCGCGGTGGAACAGCACGCGCCCGAACATCCGCGGGTCGCGGAAGACCAGGGCGCTCCGGCCCGTATACAAAACGAGGTGATCGTGCTTGGCCGGCTCGTGGCCCACGGCTGCGGCCTCCAGTTCCCCGCTCATGCCCAGATGAAGTCCCAGGGCGGCGCCGTTCGCGAAGCGGAAGATCATCTGCTTCGCCGCGGCCTCCGATCCCTGCAGCCGCGTCCCGGTGATCATCCGAGCGAGTGCGGTCGTGTCCGTGCCGCGGAAGACCCGGGCCCCGGGATGCAGCGCCACGCGCGTGATCCGCTGCCCCGCCGCCGCCTCGTGCCAGCGCCGGCGGTAGAACTCGACTTCGGCCAATTCAGGCATGCCCGCATGTTGGTCCCGGAAGCCCCCGGGCCGAACTTTTTTTAGGGACAGACCGATTTTGTGAAAGATTGCCCCATTTTTTCGTTTTGTGCTATATGCGAAAGCCACGCCTCAAACTTTCCACCACGGAAGCAGCCTACCACTGCATTTCCCGGACGGTTAACGGCGAGCGACTCTTCGACCCGACTGCCCGCGAGGTCCTGCGCCATATGCTTTGGCAGGTGGCCGACTACTGCGGGATCCAAGTCCTGACCTATGCCCTCCTTTCGAATCACTTCCATCTCCTGGTCCGTGTTCCCGTGAAGGTGCCCATTCCCGACACGGAACTCCTCCGGCGTTACTCCGTTCTCTACCCCAGGCCCACTCGCTACCAGACTGCCCGCCACGAAATCATCCGCCAGCAACTCGCCGAGAACGGCCCCGAGGCCGTCGAATGGCGCCGGCGCCAGTCCGCCCTGATGGGCGATATTTCCCCCTTCATGCAGATCCTGAAGGAACGTTTCACGATCTGGTTCAACAAAGCCCACAACCGTTACGGCACGCTCTGGTCCGAGCGCTTCAAAAGCGTCCTTGTTGAACCCCAATCCCATGCCCTCCAGACCATGGCTGCATACATCGATTTGAATTCCGTCCGGGCTGGGCTTGCCCGGGACCCCAAGGATTACCGCTTCTGCGGTTACGCTGAGGCGGTGGCAGGCAAACGGGAGGCCCGAATGGGTCTTCAGTACCTGCTGGGTGGTCGGTCTTGGGAGGCCACTCAATCCGCTTACCGCGAACTGCTTTTCGGAACCGGAGCTGGCGATCGGGACCACGGCGCGATCGTGGCGCCTCAGGATCTGCAAAGAGTGATCAAGGCCGGCGGGCGTCTGCCTCTCGCTGCCGTTTTGCGCTGTCGGGTGCGCTTTCTGAGCGACGGTGCGGTCTTGGGCGCCAAGGCGTATGTCGCTACGCAATTGGCGAGGTATAGCCGGGAGACAGGGCGAAGAAAGAATTCCGAACCCAAGCCCCTGCCGGCGATCACCGACTGGGGCGACTTGACCGTCATGCGCGGCCTACGTCGCCAGCAGTTCGACTGAAGCTGTGATTGCCGGGTTGGGAGTGAAGAAGCCCGTCTGGGCTGAGCATTGCCCAACATAGGCTCGGATCGCATTTCCCTCGGAAAATTGGGCCTAGAGATGTCTCTCCAGGGTGGATTGAGCACAGGCCGTCCAAGCCAAACCGGTGCCAGCCGCGACCCTCAGCGATCATTCTGTATGATTGGTCTGTCCCTCACGCACTCTCATTCGATTGGTCTGTCCCTTGTTAGTTGAGATGACGATCGCCCGGCTGGTCTTTAGCTGTCCGCCCGCGTTCAGGTGAGCGTCTCGGCAAACGCGGCGAAATTTGCGAACACCGGCACCCGCCCGCTCTTCACCTCGGGGACTCCCGCCGGGTCCACCTTGCCCGTGCGCACGGCCGCCGCGCGGATCCCGGCCTTGAGGCCGGCGCCAATGTCGGCCGCGGAGTCGCCCACCATCCAGCATCGTGCCGGGTCGAGCCCGTGCCGGGCGATCGATTCGAGGATGAAACGCGGCGAGGGCTTGCGGTAGACCGCCGGTTGGTCGGGCGCCTCGGGCGCAATGCAGATGTCTTCGAACACCGGTCGCGGCAGGCCGAGGACTTCCTCCAGCCGGGCGTTCACGCGGTGGGTGTCCTCGATCGTGTGGTAGCCCCGTCCGATGCCTGACTGGTTGGTGAAGAGAAACAGCCGGTACCCCAGCTCCCGCGCTCGCGCCAGGCCCGCTGCCGTCCCCGGGATCAGCTCCACCCCCGCCGGGTCCGCGAGGTACACCTTGTCCACAATCAGGGTGCCGTCACGGTCGAGGAAGAGCGCCTTCATCAGGCGCAAACGCTCAACGCTCAACGTTCAGCGTTCAACGCTCAAGTAGGAGCCGGCCGACTAGGCGTCCCCGGTCAGCCGTGGCTGACGTACGCCACGAGTTCCTGCGGCGTCACGGTCGCCGTGCCGAGCTTGCCCACGACGACGCCGGCGGCGGCGTTGGCGAAGTGGGCGGCAGTCTCGAGGTCGGCGCCGGCCGCTAGCGCCAGCACCAGGGCGGCGATGGAGGTGTCGCCCGCGCCGGAAACGTCGTACACCTCGCGCGCGGCGGTCGGGATCTGCTTCAGCACCGCGCCGTCGCGGCTGAGCAGCAGGCCGTCCTCGCTCAGGGTGATCACGAGATTCCGCGTGGCGTGCCGCTCATGCAGCCGGCGGCAAACCTCGGCGGCGGGGAAGGGGACATGCGGACTGAGCTCCACGCCGGCCAACTGCGCGGCCTCCTTGCGGTTCGGTGTGATCAGGTCGAGGCCGTGGAAGGAGAGCGCATGCTTCGGCTTCGGGTCGAGCGCGAGGAACGTGCCCGCCGCGCGGCAGAGCTCGCTCACCCGCTGCACCAGGTCGTCGCTCAGGAGCCCCTTGGCGTAGTCGGACAGGATCACCGCATCCGCCTCGCGGATCGCCTTGCCGAGCAGGGCCTCGACCTTCGCCGGGGGCACGCGGTAGGCCGCCGGGGCGGACTCGCGGTCGAGGCGGCAGAGTTGCTGGTGCTGCACCAGCACGCGCGTCTTCACGATGGTCCGCCCATGGCCCGGGGTGCCAATGGTGGCCACGCCCTTGTCGGCGAGGATCTTGCCGAGCTGACGTCCGCCGTCATCGCGCCCGAAGAAGCCCGCCACGGTGCACTTCGCCCCGAGCGCGGCGAGGTTCAACGCCACGTTGCCGGCCCCACCGGCGGTCCAGGAATCGCGGCCGATGTCCACCACCGGCACCGGCGCCTCGGGCGAGATCCGGGTGGCATCGCCCCAGAGATAGTGGTCCAGCATCACGTCCCCGATCACAACGATGCGCAGTCCGTTGATCTTCTTCAGCAGGGCGCGGGTGCGGACAGGCGTGATGGCCATGACTTCAGTGGGAACGAGTGAGTTGAATCACGGATTGCGTGGATTGCACGGAATTTTGCGGCTCCGGCGAGCAATCGGGTTTTGCCACAGAGACCCAGCGGCAAACCGTTTGGCACGCAGTGACGCCAAGACGCCAAGGTCGGAGGAGGAGGCCCCCGGAAGGCTGTTTATCGGATTCGTTCCGAATCCGATAAACAGCCTCTCCCCGCGTTGGCGATCCGACTGCGTCGAACTGCTTGTAGCCCGCGAAGCGGAGATCCGCCGATGGGCGGGGACCACCGGGCTGTTATCGAGGTGCGCAGCGCCTCGATAACAGCCCATCCGGCTCCTTCTCCGACCTTCGCGTCATGGCGTCACTGCGTGCCAAACGGTTCGGGGTTTGCTCTGGGCCTCTGAGTCTCTGTGGCACAATCCTGTCCGGTGATCCTACCGCAGTTCCCAAACGTACGGATACCGCGAAAGCATCCGCGGCGCCCCGGCCGTCACCTGCACGACGTCCTCGATGCGGCAACCGCCTAGTCCGGGGTAGTAGAGGCCGGGCTCGACGGTCACCACCGTGCCCTTCTTTAGCACCTGGTCGGCCGCGCTCACCCGGGGTGGCTCGTGCACCGCGAGGCCGAGGCCGTGGCCCGTGCCATGAAAGAAACCCACGGAGCCTTTCTTCCCGTGCCTGGTCTCAAAGCCGCGGCGGGGGAACACGGCCTGCACTTGCTCGTGCACGGTGCGGCCGTTGACGCCCGCCCGGATGGCTCCGAGGGCGGCGCGTTGGGCCTCGCGCACGGCGGCGACGAGGCGGTGCTGGGCGTCGCTCGCGCGGCCGCGCAGGAAGGTTCGGGTCATGTCGCCATGGTATCCCGTGGCGTTCACGCGCGGGAACACGTCCACAATGATCAGCTCATGCGGCCGGAGCGGACCCGAGCCGCGCTCGTGCGGGTCGCAGGCCTGGTCGCCACCGGCGGCGATGGTGCCGACCGAGGTCGAGCCGGCCTCGAGGCAGGCCACCTCGATGGCAAATTTCAGGCGCTCGCTGGTGAGGGGGCGGCCCTCAAAAATCAGGCGTTGGCCGCGGATCCGGCTGGCGCGCAGCACGCGCTCGGCGGCGGCGATGCCCCGGGCGCTGCAGCGGTTGCCCTCGCGCAGGGCGGCGGCCTCGGTGGGGGTCTTGATCTCCCGCTCCGGGAAAAGCGGCCCCGCGGCCACGGTCAGCCGCACCCCGCGCTGGAGCAGCTGGGCGTAGAGCCCGGCCGGGAAGTCGGCCGGCACGGTGAAATGTCGCTGGCGGTATTCGCGGGCGAGTAGCGCAATCACGTCCGCCGGGCCCGGTCGGCGGCCGCGCGGCAGCTTGAGGGCGGCCCGGGCCACGCAGGCCTCGAGTGGCAGCACCACGTCGAAGTTCGAGGCCCGCTTCACGCGACCGTACTCGAGCGCGTTCAGCACGGCGTATTTCTTCCCGCGCACGCCGAAGGCGATGAACGGGTCAGGCACGGAGACGCGACCGAAGTACAGGGCGTCGCCGTTGTGTTCGGTGGCGGCGTAGAGGAGGGGAGGGGGGAGGGAGGAGGCCACGCGCGAGACGGTGATTGAATCCGGGCTGGGTGCGGATTACCCACCACCTGCATGAAAAACGCAAATCCGGTTTCGCGCCTCGCCGCCCTGCTTGGCGTCGGCGCGCTCGCGCTGGTGGCCTGTGGCCAGCGCGCCCCGGCGGCCGCGGCGGCCGTGCCGCCGTCGCCCGCGGCCGCGGCTACCGCACCGGTGCGTTACACCTACGAGGTCGTGGGTTCCTTTCCGCATGACCGAGGCGCGTTCACCCAGGGCCTGCTCTTCCGCAACGGCAGCCTGCTGGAAAGCACCGGCAACTACGGCCCCTCCTCCCTGCGCGAGGTGGAGCCCGCCACCGGGCGCGTGCTCAAGCAGATCGGTGTGCCCCGCGAATACTTCGCCGAGGGCCTGGCGGTCGTCGGCGACCGCGCGTTCCAGCTCACGTGGAAGGAGAAGAAATGCTTCGTCTACGATGCCGACACCTTCCGGAAGCTCCAGGAGTTCACCTACGAGGGCGAGGGCTGGGGCCTGACGACCGACGGCACCCTGCTGGTGATGAGCGACGGCACCAACCGGATCCGCTTCATCGACCCGAAGGATTTCCGCGTGCTGCGCACGATCGACGTCACCCTCTCCGGCCAGCCGCTCGAGCGCCTCAACGAACTCGAGTGGATCAACGGCGAGATCTTCGCGAACGTCTGGCAGACCGACACCATCGTGCGGATCGACCCGGCGGTCAGTGGCGTGGGCCCCGGCGCCCCCCTGCCGCTGGCAGCGTCGATGACCGACGCCGCCCTGCGCCTGAACGAGCTCGACGCCCTCGGGCTTGGCGCGCAGGCCGTGTCCGTTCCGCCCTTCCTGATGGCCTCGACCAGCACGGACGCCGACCTCGTCCGCGATGTCACGCGGCGCGGAAACGAC
>OMJT01000100.1 GCA_900299415.1 Opitutales bacterium | reverse complement strand
CTCTTCGGTGCTGAATCGTTTTCCTTTCATGATCTGAGTCCTTTCTGTTGGACCCAGACCTAACCTTCAAGCGGCTCGAATTTCCGGAATCACGTCACCGGGCGTCGCGTCTGGAGCAGGACAACGCGGCCATCGCGGCGCGCCTGCGGCAGGCGCAGGGCACGCTGGACCAGATCGCCTCCGCCGCGGGTCATCAGCGGCGCCACCGGCGGCGCGAGCCCAATCACCCTCACCGCGCAGGCCCCGGGCGGACGCGCCCCGCCTGCCGGCACTGCGACGCGCATCCACGTGGTCTCCGATGGCCACTCCCTCCGCCGCATCAGCAGCCGCTATTACGGCACGGATGCGCGCTGGCAGGACATCTACGAGGCGAACCGCGACGTGCTGCAGGGCGCCGACGCGTTGAAGATCGGCCAGCGCCTGAGGATCCCGTAAAGATGGTAGGGCCGACCCGCTGGGTCGGCCGGGTTCCAGAATTGGCATCGCGGCCGGGCCAGCGGCCCGGCCCTACCATCGGAATTGACGGCGTCGCGAAGCGACGGCGGCCTTACTTCAGCAGCATGTCCTTCACCGTGCGGCCGGCCGGGATCATCGGCAGGACGTGCTCGGTGTAGGGGACGATGATGTCGAGGACGTAGGGACCGTCGTGGTCGAGCATCTCCTGGATGGCCTCGCGGAGCTCGGACTTCTTGAGGACGCGGCGGCCCTTCACGCCGAAGCCGGCGGCGATCTTGACGAAGTCGGGGTAGAGGGCGGCGGGGTTGTCGGGGCTGCCGACATTGTTCTCGTCGCCGAGGATCGTGTTGCCGCGCACGCTGCCGTAGAAGCGGTCTTCCCACTGCACGACCATGCCGAGGTGCTGGTTGTTCAGGATCATCGCCTTGGCGCCGATCTTCTCGATGTGGGCGGTGGCGAGTTCCTGGACGTTCATCACGAACGAGCCGTCGCCGTCGATGTCGATCACCTCGCGGTCGGGGCAGGCGACCTTGGCGCCGAGCGCCGCGGGATAGCCAAAGCCCATGGCCCCGAGGCCGAGGGAGCTGATGTAGCGGCGGGGTTCCTGGAACTGGTAGAACTGGGCGGCCCACATCTGGTGCTGGCCGACGCCGGTGGTGATGATGGCCTCGCCCTTTGTCAGCTCGTAGAGGGCCTGCACGGCCTCCTGCGGCGTGATGTGCTTGTTCTTTTCGAAGGAGAACGGGTGATCCTGCTTCCACTTCGCGAGCTGCTGGTGCCACGCCTTCGTGTCGGGCGGGGTGAACTTGTGGACGGCGAGCAGCTCGTTCAACCGGCCGAGCGCATGGCGGACGTCGCCGGTGATGGGGAACTGGACGCGCTTGTTCTTGTTGTGCTCGGAGGCGTCAACGTCGATGTGCACGATCTTGGCCGAGGTGGCGAACTTGCTCGTGTCGCCGGTAATGCGGTCGTCGAAGCGCACGCCGACGCCGATTAGGAGGTCGCTCTGGTCAACCGCCCAGTTGCCGTAGGCCGAGCCGTGCATGCCGAACCAGCGGAGGGAGAGCGCGTGCTTCTCCGGGAAGCCACCGAGGCCCATGAGGGTGGTGGCGACCGGGATGTTGGTCTTCTCGGCAAAGGCGAGCAGCTCGCGGTGGGCGTCGGCGGAGATGATGCCGCCGCCGGCGTAGATCACGGGGCGCTTGGCCTCGGCGAGGAGCGGGATGATCTGCTTGAGGGTCTCGTCGCTCGCATGGCACTCGGCCATGATGGTCGGGTTGCGGAACTCGACGGAGGTGGGGAAGACCGGCTGGAGCTTGGCCTGCTGGACGTCCTTCGGGATGTCGATGACGACGGGGCCCGGGCGGCCGGACTTGGCGAGGTGGAAGGCCTCCTTGAAGATCCGGGGCAGGTCCTTGGCGTCGAGCACGAGGTAGGAGTGCTTCACGACCGGCAGGGTCATGCCGTAAAAATCGGTCTCCTGGAATGCCATCTTGCCGATGTACTTCGAGTACACCTGGCCGGTGATCGCGACCATGGGCACGGAATCCATGTAGGCGTCGGCGATGGCCGACATCAGGTTGGTCGCACCGGGACCGCTGGTCGCCATGCACACACCGACTCGGCCGGAGGCCCGGGAGTAGGACTCGGCGGCAAACGAGCCGCCCTGCTCGTGGCGGGGAAGAATGACCCGGATCTTGTCGGTGCGGGCCAGGGCCTGGTGCAGCTCCTGCGAGGCGCCGCCCGGGTAGGCAAAGACGACATCCACGCCCTCGCGGATCAGGCACTCGACGACGCAGTCGGCGCCCTTCATTTCGCGCCCGACTTCGGGCTTGGGAAACGCAGCGGGAGAGGTGCGGGATTTCTTCATGAGCGTTGGCAGTTGCGGAGCGGGGATAAGAACCTGCCGGGCGGTGGTCTGCAAGCCTGCGGAAAGCAGCAGACAGAGGGCGCGGGGCAAAGGGCAGAGCCGGTGTTTTCGGGTTGGCGAGAGCGCGGTCCTGTCGGCAAGGTCGCGGGATGCTCAAGCTGCTCTTCATCGGCGACATCGTGGGCCGGCCGGGCCGGGATATCCTGGCCGAGAAGTTGCCCCGCCTGAAATCGGAGCTGGGCCTGGATTTCGTGGTGGCCAATGCCGAGAACGCGGCCGCCGGGGCGGGGATCACGGGTTCCTTGGCGACCTCCATCCTCGGCAATGGGGTGGATGCGATCACGCTCGGTGACCATGTCTGGGACCAGCGCGGCTGGGAGACCGAGATCGCCCAGATGGACCGGGTCTGCCGGCCGGCGAACCTGCCGGCATCTTGCCCGGGGCTGGACCATGTGATCATCAGCCACCGGGGATTTCGGCTGGCGGTGTTCACGGTGCTCGGGCGCCAGTATGTGAACCTGAAGGCCGAGTGTCCTTTCCTCTGTGCGGACCGGATGGTCGCCAAGCTCAAGGGGCAGGCCGATGCCATCCTCGTTGAGGTGCATGCCGAGGCCACCTCCGAGAAGATTGCCCTGGGCTGGTATCTCGACGGTCGGGTGACAGCGGTGCTGGGCACCCACACGCATGTGCCGACGGCCGACGCCTCCGTGCTGCCCAAGGGGACGGCGTTCATGTGCGACGTGGGTATGACCGGCCCCTACGCCAGTGTGCTGGGCCGGGAGGTGAAGCCGGTGATCGAGCGTTTCCTCGACGGCATGCCGCGCCGCTTCGAGGTCGCCGAGGGGGATGTCCGCATTTCCGCGGCCCTGGTCGAGATCGAGCCTGCGATGGCCCGGGCGACGAAGGTCGAGTTGGTGACCGTGCGGCGGGGCTGAGGATCCGAGGCAGGGTTGCCTCGACTTGTCCGCCGTAGGCCCGGCGGAGGTGGACGCGGCGACCGGGATCGGCTGAATCCTCGCAATCTTCAAGCCCGGCCGGCTCGTCGAGCCAGCCCTACCATCGACCAGGAGACACCGCTGCGCGTCAGCGCGCGGCCGGTTCGCTGAACACGCCGAGGCTGCGGAAGCGGTCGTAGCGGTCGGAGATCAGCGCGTCGGTATCGAGCGCGCGCAGGTCGTTGAGGTGCTTCTGCAAGGCGTAGCGCAGCGTTTCGCCGGCCTGGGCCGGGTTGTGGTGCGCACCGCCGAAGGGCTCGGCCACGACCTCGTCGACGACGCCGAGGGTCTCGAGGGTCGCCGCGTTGAGCTTGAGCGCCTCGGCGGCCTTTGAGGCTGCCTTGGCATCCTTCCAGAGGATGGCTGCGCAGCCCTCGGGCGAGATCACGGAGTAATAGCTGTTCTCGAAGATCAGGACCCGGTTGGTCACGCCGATGCCGAGGGCGCCGCCGGAGCCGCCCTCGCCAATGACGATCGAGATGGAGGGCACCCGCAGCATGGCGAACTCGCGCAGGTTCACCGCGATGGCCTCGGAGACGTGCCGTTCCTCCGAGCCGATGCCGGGATAGGCGCCCGGGGTGTCGATAAAGGTGATGAGCGGAATTCGGAATTTCTCGGCGAGACGGGCGAGCCGGAGGGCCTTCCGGTAGCCCTCGGGCTGGGGCATGCCGAAGTTGCGGGAGATCTTTTCCTTGGTTTCCCGGCCCTTCTGCTGGGCGACGACCATGACGGCTTCGCCGCCGAAGAAGGCGGTTCCGCCGATCAGGGCGCGGTCGTCATTGTACTGACGGTCTCCATGCAGCTCCTGGAAGCCCTCGAAGATCATCCCGACGTAGTCCAGGGCGTAGGGCCGCTGCGGGTGGCGGGCGATCTGTACCCGCTGCCAGGGGGTCAGGTTGGAATAGATGTCCCGCTTGGCCGCCTCGATCTCCTTTTCGATCGCGTGGGTCTGGTCGCCGAGATCGATGTTGGATTCCAGCGACTGCTGGCGCAGTTCATCGAGTTTCCGGGTCAGCTCGCGCAGCGGCTTCTCGAACTCGAGGACGTAGGCGGTCTTTTCCATGGGTTCAGGGTAGGTGGGGCGGAAAGGCGCTGTCAATTGGCGGGCTGGGACCCCGCTGGCGGAAAATCTTGTAGGCCGGGCAGACCTCTGCCCGGCGGTCCCCCGGCAGGGTCTTCCGGGGCTACATCCGATCTCACCTAGGCG
>OMJT01000099.1 GCA_900299415.1 Opitutales bacterium | reverse complement strand
GATCAGGGGTTTGCCAGCACGGACATCTGTTCGGCGCTCATCACCCTGCTGCAGGGCACGGGCGCGCCCGCCATCGCCAAGCCTACGGCGGGCAAGCCCGCTTCGACCGCGCTCGATCGCGGCTCGGGCGGCGAACGAAGCCCGTTCGACGGGCCCAGGGTCCCGAGCCAACCGAAAGGTCACCTTCCTGGTGGGTCGGAAAAGAAGAAGGCGCGCTATGGCGGTCCCCCGCCCGCTGCCGTATTTGCCCGGGAGGAGGCCCGGGCGGCACAAAAGGCTGGCAAGGCCGAGCCGGCCGGGGGTGAAGCGCCCTGCCATCCGGACGACGCCCGTTTCGAGCCGGAGCACGACGACTCACCGCGCCGAAAGTCGAAGTACACGCCGGAACCCCGCACCGGCCGCGAGGCGGGGATGGTGACGATCTTCCTCAACGTGGGCCGCAAGCACCTCGTGACGCCGGGCGACATCGTCGGCAAGATCGCGGGCGTGGCCCGCCTGTCGGGCGACGTCGTGGGGGCGATTGATATCCACCAGCGGCACACGCTCGCCGACGTGGCGGAGGAGCACGTGCTGCTGATCCTCGAGAAACTCACCGGCGTAAAGATGAAGGGCGAGGTGCTCGTGCCCTCGCGGGCGGTGCCCGCGAATTGAACGTTGAACGTTGAGCGTTTGGCCGAGTCCGCGAGGCCCGGACCGGCCGCCCTTGACACCTTCCGCGGACCCTCGTTATCGCATAGCCCCCGAATGGAGGTCGCCCTCGATCAACCGGTGCTGGTCCTGAACCGCCTGTGGCAGGCGGTGAACGTGATCGGCGCCAAGCGCGCCTTTGGTTTACTGGCCCGCGGGCATGCGCAGGTGGTGCATCACCATGGCGATGATTTCCGGACCTTCTCGATGCTGGACTGGATCGACTTCTCGGTAAGCAATCCGCCCTTGGATGCGCTCGAGATGGTGCACACGCCGAGCCGCACGATCCGGCTGCCGCGCGTCATCCTGCTGGCGTTTTTCGACCGGCTGCCGTGCAAGGAGCTGAAGCTCACGCGCAACAACGTCTTTGAGCGGGACAAGAGCACGTGCCAATACTGCGCCCGGGTGCTGCCGCGCGAGCAGCTCAATCTCGACCACGTGATCCCGCGCCACTACGGCGGCAAGACCACCTGGGAGAATATCGTCTGCTCGTGCATCCGCTGCAATTCGCGCAAGGCGAACCGCCTCCCGCACGAGGCCCACATGCGCCTCGTCCGCAAGCCGGTCCGGCCGAAGTGGCGCCCGGTCATCTCCCTCGTGCTCGGCAACCAAAACTGCGAAGTCTGGAAGGACTTTCTCGACGTGGCCTATTGGAACGTGGAGTTGGAGGAGTGATGCTCGCCTCCCTCGTCATGACCGTGATTGGCCCGGACCGTCCGGGCCTCGTGCAGGCCGTCGCCGCGTGCGTGGCGGACCATGGTGGCAACTGGCTGGAAAGCCGCATGTGCCACCTCGGTGGCCAGTTCGCCGGTGTGTTGCGCGTCGAGGTCGACGCAGGGCAGCGCGACGGACTGGTGCGGACGCTGCAGGGACTCGAGGCTTCGGGTCTGCGCGTGATTGTTCACGCGGGAGATGGGAGATCGGAGATGGGAAATGCGGGTTCGGGGCAGGGTACGGTGGCGCGACTGGAATTGGTCTGCCAGGACCGGCCGGGCATCCTGCGCAGTATTTCCGCGGTGCTGGCGGCTCACGGCGTGAACGTCGAGGAGCTGGCCTCCGAGCGCGAGAGCGCCCCGATGGGCGGCGGCACGCTGTTCAAGGCGCGAGCCACGGTGCTGGTGCCGGCCGGCGTGAATCAGGGCAAGATCCGAGCGGAGCTGGAAAAGATCGCGTCGGACCTGATGATGGATCTCACCCTTGGACCGGCCCAGGGGCCGGGCAAGTGAACGGCAGCGCGGAAATGGAGCGAGTCGGGAGGGTGAAAGCCGGGTAAAGGGGACGATCGGCCGGATCGGGCTGCTTCACTTTAACTCCGAGGCGTCTACTCCTTCCCCTTGGACATCACGATGATTTCGGGCCGGTAGGCAAAGAGGACGAGGACGAAGGCAAAGACCACCAACAGGCCGCCGGCGATGACTGCGACGGGTAGGGCGGAGAGGCCGAAAAGGAAGGTGCGACTCTGGTTGTTGGCGTCGTTCAGCTCCCGGTTCAGACGGGCAAACTGGTCCTGATAGGCATCGCAGAACGCATCGAGCTTGGCGAGGTAGGTGCGGTGCGCGGCTTAAATGTCGTCGCGCAGGTAGGTCGAGGCCTCGGCCGTCTTACCGGCGTTGAGCAGCGCGAGGTACTGGGCGCGGCGGTCGCGGCCGCCCTCCCGGAACTTCCGGATCTCCTCGTAGGCGGGCTTCAGCTCGGCGGGAACGGCCCGTTCGTTGAGCGGGGAGGCGAAGATCTGGTCCGACATCTGCCGCACGTGGTCCATCTCCGCTTCGATCCGCGCCGCCTCGGCAGGCGTGGCGGCCTGTTCGCGGTCGACCTTCAGGGCGTAGGTACGCGACGCGAGCCCGGTGGCGCCCTGCATGCTGTTGAGGAAGGGGATGCCTTCGCCCAGCAGCCGGGAGTAGTCCGCATCGATGCGACCGAGATAGCGATACGCGGCCGCGCCAACCGCCAGATTAAGGCCGATCAAGGCAAGAAGGATGCAGGTAAAGGAATTAGGACGCATAGGCCGGAATGCACCTAATACGGAGTGACGAACGCATCCGGCCGGGGATGCAATAAAATTGCCCTGACCTCCCGTTCAGCCGGACGGGGCCGGTGCGCGAAACCGGCCGCTCAGGCTCGGCCGAGATACGTGCCGTCGGCCGTGCTGACGCGGATGATCTCGCCTTCCTTGACGAAAAGCGGGACCTGCACGACGAGCCCGGTCTCGAGGGTGGCGGGCTTCTGGACGTTACCCGAAGTATCGCCCTTCACGCCTTCGGCGGACTCGACGATCTTGAGATTCACGGCGGAGGGGAGTTCCACGGTCAGGGCCTTGTCGTCGACGAAGAGGACGTCGACCTTACCGCCGGCAGTAAGGTAGTTCCTCACGTCGCCGATCGTTTGGGCGCTGAGCTCGATCTGGTCGAAGGTGTCCGGATCGATGAAGGCGAAGTTCTCGCGGTCCGCGTAGCTGAACTCGAGCGTGCGTTTGTCGGTCGGCAGCACCTCGATCGTGTCGGTGGAGGCGAAGCGCTGGTCGAGCGCCTTGCCGTAGCGGAGATTGCGCATCTTCACCTGGACGAAGGCCCGCAGGTTGCCCGGGGTACGGTGCTGCGTCTCCATCACGAGGTGGGGCTCGCCGTTGAACTTGATGACTTGGCCTTTGCGGATGTCGTTGGCTGCGGGCATGGCGGGAGGGGGTTCGGGGGGTTTTTTTGAGGGGGAAAGGGGGTTAGAGCGGGGGAGGGGGAGAAAAGGTGGCAAAGCCGGGGGCGGGGGGGGGGGGGTGGGGGCGGGCCCGG
>OMJT01000098.1 GCA_900299415.1 Opitutales bacterium | reverse complement strand
TCCCTCCGCCTGGGATTGCCAACGACCGCACAACCCACCACATCAACCAACGTCTCCGACTGACATCATGAGTGGATCAGTTCCGGCGTCCCTCTCAACCCGCCCCGCGGTCCGCCTCGGCAAGGCCCTGACGGCAGCGTGCATCCTCATCCTTCCGTTCAATGCCCCAGCCCATGATCTGACCGGCGATCCTGACCACACCCACTACGATTGGGCCATTCTGCCGCCGTCAGGCCTGGCCCCGTTTTGGTTGCGGGCCCAGGTTGCCGATCGCCTCGTTCCGGCGACCCCGACGTTTGCCGCGATCGCGACCACCGGCGAGGGTTCCGGCAGCCCGGTTCAGGCCCGGCCATTCCTCGCGTTCGCTCCGGCCGTGCGCGTGCACTGGGATGATCACTTGCTCTACGTCGAGAGCAATGGACTGCCGAACCACGGCATGATGGTCGGGATCACGGCTTGGCAGCAACAGGTGCCTCTGCCCCAAAACTACACCGGGAACAATGCATGGCATTTTCCACTGCACCCGGTGCCGGCGGCCCACCCGCAGACGATTCAAGGCCACTTCCTCCGGGGGGCCATTGCGATCGCGGCCGACGGTGTGCCAATCTTCAATCCACAAAACAATCGGGGTGAGATCTCCCTGGAGATCGGCGAACTGGACCAATGGGGTGGCCATGCCGGGCGCGCGGATGACTACCATTACCACATCACCCCGCTGCACCTGCAGGCGCAGGTCGGCCCCGGTCAGCCCGTCGCCTACGCCCTCGACGGCTATCCGATCTTCGGCCTCACCGAGCCGGATGGCGCTTTGGCCGGGAACCTCGATGCCTCCCATGGCCACACGACCCCGGCCCTAGGCTACCACTATCACGCTTCCGAGAAGTATCCCTACGTGTTTGCGTCGTTCCATGGCGAGGTCGTCGAACGGGACGGCCAAGTGGATCCCCAGCCGAATGCCCGGCCGATCCGCCCGTCGACCACACCCTTGCCGGGCGCCCGGATCACCGGTTTCACGGCGGCCCCAGACCAACGAAGCTTCATGCTTCGCTACACCGTCAACAACCGACCCGCCTCCGTCAGTTACTCGACGACCGGCGATGGGCGCTGGCATTTTCAATTCGTGGCTGCCACCGGCGCCAGCCAGGAGGAAACCTACTCGGCCCGCGGGCCGGGTACCGGTCAGCCCCCGCGCGGGGGTCAAGCTCCCCAGCCACCCGGGCGCAGCGGACGCGGCGGAACGGCCGCACCGGCCAGCCCACCACCAGCCCAAAGTGGAACCTTCCAGCTGCACAGCCCGGCCGTAGGCCCGACCGGCGAGTTGCCGAGGGAATTCACCGGCGACGGCGACAGCATCTCGCCGCCGCTGGAATGGAGCAGCCCGCCCCCAGGCACCAAGGCGTTCGCAATCATCATGCATCACGTCGATCCCGAGGGTGTGATCAAATGGTACTGGACCCTCTACAACCTGCCGCCTGAAACACGCAGCCTGCCGAAGAACTCCTCGGGCGTCGGCACCCTCGGGAACAACAGCATCAACCGCCAGCTCGCCTATGCACCGCCCCACTCTCAAGGCCCGGGCCTGAAGACCTATGTCCTGACCATCTATGCACTCTCGGCGCCGCTGCAGCCTTCCGTTCCACGCGCCGCCGTGAACCGCGACGTACTCCTGGCTGCGATGAAGGACCTCACGCTTGGGTCCGCCGAGCTGAGGGTGAACTACACCCGGCCCGACAGCGCCACGGGCAGGGGCCGCGGAGCGGGACGCAACAACCCGCCCGCCCCGGGTACGCCATGAGTTCGCAATCGGATCAGGCCGGGCGTTCCCGCCGGCATTTTCTCGCCTGGCTGGCCTCGGCGTTCGCTTGGCTTCCCCTCGCTGGTCAGGTTCAGACGCCGCCGCCACCAACCGCTCAGCCAAACCAGCGACGCGCCGGCTCGGCTGCCGGGCGGGGTGCCGGCCGCGGCCGCGGCCGGGGCGACACCTACGAACTCCCTGCCGAGCTGGCTTCGCTGGCCAACCTGTCGCTGGTTCTAGGACGAGTCACAGACCGGTCGGTCACAGTTAACGCCCTCAGCCAGGAGAGCCGAGAACTTTTCCTTGAGTACGGCCCGGCCGGCCAGCCAACCGCACAAAAATCCGCCGTCCAGACGGTGGACGCCCGACAGGCCATTGAGGTGACCCTGGCCAATCTGCAGCCGGACACGGCCTACACCTACCGTCTCCAGTTGCGGCGGCCCGGGGAAAAATCCTTCACGGCCCATCCGGGAGGGCGTTTTCACACGCAGCGCCCGCCTGGAAGCTCTTTTGTTTTCACGATTCAAGGCGACTCGCATCCCGAGCGTCCCCAGATGAGCCACCCGGATCTCTACGCACGGACGCTGCAGCAGGCGGCGGCAGCGGAGCCGGACTTCCATATCTGCATGGGTGACGATTTCAGTGTCGAAAAGCTGCGCACCTATTCGAGCCGTGACCTCGAGGAGCCCTACCGGTTGCAGCGCCCCTTTCTCGGCCTCGTCGGGCGCGCGGCCCCGCTGTTCCTTCTCAACGGCAATCACGAGCAGGCTTCACTCTACAACTACAACCTGAAGGGCGACCCCCACCTGGTCGCCGTCGGTGCTCAAGTCGCCCGCAACCGCTTCTTTCCAAATCCGGCGCCGGACGAATTCTATTCCGGCGATGGCGAGCCCTTGTCCGAGATCGGCATGCTGCGCGACTACTGTGCCTGGACCTGGGGCGACGCACTGTTCGTCATCCTGGACAACTATTGGCATTCCCCGGCCCTCGTGGACACTGCGCTGCACGAACGGGATGACGGCAACAACAGCGGGAGGAAAAACCGGGACTGGTGGGGCTTGACGCTGGGTGACACGCAGTACCAGTGGTTCCGTCGGACGCTCGAGCAGAGCACGGCTCGTTACAAGTTTGTCTTCGCTCACCATGTACTCGGATCAGGTCGCGGCGGGATCGACGAGGCGCATCTCTACGAATGGGGAGGACAAAACCAGCGCGGCATGTCGGAATTCAAGCAACGCCGGCCCGGCTGGGAGCTTCCAGTCCATGCGCTGATGGTGAAGCACGGCGTCACCGCGTTCTTCCAAGGGCACGATCACCTGTACGCCCGCCAGGAGCTGGACGGCATCGTTTACCAGGAAGTCCCCATGCCGGCCGACCACGGCTACGTGGCCTACAACGAAGACCGTTATCGGTCGGGGTTGAAGCTGCCCAACTCCGGCTTCCTCCGCGTCTCGGTGTCACCGGCCGAGGTCCGGATCGAGTACGTCCGCATCTACCTGCCCCAGGACGAGGGTGCCGGCCGCCGCACAGGTGACGTCGCACATGCCTATGAGCTCAAGCCAAAGAACCGCACGGTTTAGTCTGCTGGCCGTTGGCGTCGCCTGCGCCGTGCACAGCGCCGCCGGGGCTGCAGCCAACCCGGCGAACCGGGGGAGCCGCACGGCCGGGCCACAGGGTAATTTCAAGCTGGAGGTGCCTGCGCACCGGCTCGACCTGATTCTTGCCCGGCCGGAACCAACCTCGATGACGCTGAGCATCCTCGCCTACGAGGACCTCGAGGGCCTGGTCGTATACGGCCCGACGTCGGCGGCCATGGACGGGAAGACGCCGGTGCAGGCGTTCCGCGCCGGGGTACCCACGGAACTGGTCGTGGCCGGCCTGCGGCCGGACTCCTCCTACCACTACCAACTGCAGAGCCGGACCCCGGGCACTGGTGCGTTCCAAAACTCGCCCGAGTATTCGTTCCATACAGCTCGTCCGCCAGGAGCCGCCTTCAATTTCACACTGACCGCGGACGTCCATCTCGACGAGCATACCGCCCCGTCCGTTTACCTCCAAAGCCTAGCCAACATCCGCGCGGACCGACCCGACTTCCACCTCGACCTCGGGAATCTCTTCATGACGGACAAGCACGCGACCCGGGCCGAGGCCGCGCAGCAATACCTCGCGCAACGTTACTACCTCGGACAGATCGGCCCCACCGTCCCGATCCTCCTAGCCCTGGGCACACATGACGGCGAGAGCGGCAAAGACCGCATCGGTGCCGATCCGCTGGCGACTTGGTCAAACTCCATGCGCCGGCGGTACTTTCCCAACCCGGTGCCGGACCTTTTCTATTCAGGTAACGGCACGGCCCAACCCGCCCGGGAGCCGTCGCAGAACTACTATGCCTGGGAATGGGGCGACGCCCTCTTTGTGGTGCTCGATCCCTTCTCCTACACCCAGCCGGGCCGGGGCCGGAACGACGGGTGGGCCTGGACCCTCGGTGAAACCCAGTATCGGTGGCTCGCCCGAACCCTCGAGTCGAGCCGGGCCCCCTACAAGTTCGTCTTCCTCCACAACCTCCTCAGCGGCGACCAGGCTTCGCGCGGCGGCGTAGAGATCGCGGGCTTCAACGAGTGGGGCGGAAAGAATGCCGACGGCACCGAGGGTTTCAAACAACACCGACCCGGCTGGGAGCTGCCCGTCCATCAGCTTCTGCTCCGGAACCAAGTGAATGCCGTCTTTCGAGCCCACGACAATTTCTACGCGCGGCAGGAGCTTGATGGCATCACCTACCTGATGGTGCCCCAACCCAGCTTCGCGGGCGACGACCGGATCCGCGATTTGGAGAACTACGGCTACAAGGTCGGAACCTTCCGCGGAAACGCCGGGCATGTCCGGGTCAGCGTTTCACCGGAAAAAGTCCTGATCGAATACGTGAAGTCGACTCCGGCGCGCACAGTGGCTGACTCCTCGGTCATTCGCACCCCGACCCGCGCCCCGGCAATCAGGGCACCAGCCCCACCGGCGCCATGAAACCCGGATACCGCACGCAAAATCGCCTCAGCATGCCTTGCCAGCCTGACGCTGCTCGGGATCATTCTGGCCTCTTTCTTGCCCAAACACCCCCACCCGCCCGGAGCCGCGGGCCAGGCGGCGGCCGCGGCGGTTCCACGGATAACCAGGGATTGGTCAAACCGGCCTTGAGCGACACCGTGAGGGTAAGCGTCTATGCGGACAACTGGTTTGCCCTTTACATCAACGGCCGCCTGACAGCCGTGGATCCCATCCCGTTCACACCGCACAACGTCGTGTCCTTCGAGATCCTGCCGGAGTACCCCATGACCATCGCGATCCTCGCCAAGGACAACGCCGATCCGAAGACCGGCCTGGAGTACGGCAACCAAATCGGCGACGGTGGACTGATCGTAAAGTTCAGCGATGGCACGAGCACCGACTCGCGTTGGAAGGCAAAATCCTTCTTCAAGGGGCCCCTCAACCGCGACGCACGGAATCCGCGCGTCGAGCATCTTCCGATCCCCGACCAGTGGTGGGCCCCGGAATTCGATGACCACACTTGGGGCGCGGCGACCGAATACCCTGAGGAGCGGGTCGCCCCGAAGGAGGCATTCTACCAGGCCGACTTTAAGGGCGCGAAATTCATCTGGTCCGCCGACCTCGATCTCGACAACACCGTCATCTTTCGGACCCGGATCGAAAAACCCGGATGGACCCCACGGTAGAACACCAAGCCGGACCTCGACATTTCTGGCGCACCAACGCGCTGATGCAGGGACGGAGGCAGTTTCCCGGCAAAACCTCCTTGGCCGGACCGCAGAAAAAGCGGGCGAGATCACCCTGAGGGCCAGCGCCGTCGTCTTTCACTTCTCCAGCACCTTCAAAAGCACCGAGAAATCTTCGTCGCCCCAGCCGGCGCGCTCGGCGACGGCGAGGCAGTCGCGGAGGGTGTCGAGCACCGGAAAGTCCTCGCAGCCGTTGATGCCGGACGCGAGGCGCATGTCCTTCAACATGTGCTTCACCGAGAACTGCGGGGCGTAGTCGCCGGCACGAAGCTTGGGCTCCTTGAGCGTCGCGACGCCCGACTGGCTGACGTTGCGCTTGAGCGCGCCGAAGAAGACATCGTCGGAAATCCCCGCCCGGCGCGACAGCGTGAGCGCTTCGGCGAGCGCCTGCATCTGAGCGGCGATGTTGAGGTTCAAGGCGAGCTTGAGGGTCGCGGCCTGGCCGTGATCGCCAATGTGCAGGCGGGCCTCGGAGACGAGGGCGAGCACGGGCTCCACCTCCGCCACTAGCGCGGCGTCGCCCCCGAGGAAAAAGACCGTCTTGCGCGCCTCGGCCGCCGGCTTGCTGCCGGTGAACGGCGCCTCGAGGTAGCGCGCGCCGGCGGCGACGACGAGGTCGCGGAACTCGGCGCTGCTCTTCGGATCGATCGTACTCGACTGCACCACGACCTTGCCCGGCCCAAGGACGGGACGCAGCCGGGCAAGGATCGCCCGCACGGCCGGCGGATCGGCGATGACAATCTGGATCACGTCGGCCGCACGGGCCACCGCCTCCGGCGTGGGCAACAACTGGGGAAAGTCCGCCGGCGGGGTGCGGTTCCACGCCCCGGCGAGCACGCCAGCCGCGTGGTAGTGCTTGGCCCAGACCGACCCAATGATACCGAGGCCGATGACGCCGACCTTGCGCGGGGCGCTCATGCCAGGATCTCCAGCATCCGGGTGAAGAGCCGGTTCACATTCGCCTGGTTGTCCTTCACCAGGTCCTTGAACTTGGTGAAGTCGATCTCGGTGCCCTCCAGGCCGTTCGCGTAATTGTCGATGATCGCCAGGCTGTTGTAGTGCAGCCCGAGCTCGGCGCAGAGGTCGGCCTCGTGGGCGGCCGTCATGCCTATGACATCGCCCCAGTGGCGCACGATCGCGATCTCGGCCTTCGTCTCAAAGCGCGGGCCGCGCATCTGCACGTACACCTTGCCGCCCTGGATGTTGAACTCCGGGGCGAGCCCCGCGAGCAGCTTTGGGATGAGGTTGTTGGCGATGCCAGGCGCGCCGCCCTCGAGCTCGGTGTCGTGGTAGGTGGCCGGACCCTGCTGCAGGCCAACGTAGTCGCTGCACGACACGATCGTGCCGGGCGGTAAATCGGGTTTGAGCGAGCCGACGGAATTGAGCGAGACGATGTCCACAAAGCCAAGGTCAGCGAGGGCCCGGACGTTCGCCCGGTAATTGATCGCGTGCGGCGGCAGCGGAAAGCCGTCGCCGTGACGGTTCACGATCACGTGGTCGCCTCGGGCGCGATACACCACGGTTCCGTACGGCGTGGTCGCCGTGCGCTTCTCCCACGCGGCAAACAGGTTTGAGTTCACGATGCTGGTGCCACTGAGGAACGCGACCTTCATGGGTGCATCGTCCGCCCGCGCGTCGCTGCTTGTCAAATCCCCCGCCGGGGCCTAACTCAACCTCCCGAGATGCCCCCTGCCGTCCCCGCCAACCCCGCCCTGCCCCCCGGCACCTCCCTGCCGGCGCACATTGCCATCATTATGGACGGCAACGGGCGCTGGGCGCAGCAGCGCGGCCTGCCCCGCCTCGAGGGTCACCGGCGCGGGGTTGAGACCGTCCGGACCATCGTCGACGCCACACGCGAGCTCGGGATCCGGTGCGTCACGCTCTACGCCTTCTCGGTCGAGAACTGGAAGCGCCCGCAGGACGAGGTCGGCGGGCTGATGAACCTCCTCGATTTCTTCCTCAAGCGGGAGACCGACGACCTGATCGAGAACAAGGTCCGCCTGCTCACGATCGGCCGCACCGAGGACCTGCCGGAGGTGGTGCGCAAGCGTCTCGAGTCCACGATCAAGGCCACCGCGTCCTTCAGCGACTACACCCTGGTCCTCGCCCTGAACTATGGCGCGCGCACGGAGATCGTCGACGCCGCCCGGGCCTACGCCGCCGCCGTCGCCGCCGGGAAGGAAAAGCTCAACGACAGCTCCTGGGCCACGTTCAGCCGTTACCTCTACACCGCCGGCCTGCCGGACCCTGACCTGATCATCCGCACCTCCGGCGAGACCCGCGTGAGCAACTTCCTCCTGCTGCAGGGCGCCTACGCCGAGTATTACTTCGCCCCGGTGCTCTGGCCCGACTTCTCCCGCGCCGACCTGATCACCGCGATCACGGAGTACTCCAAGCGCGAGCGGCGTTACGGCCAGACGGGCGCGCAGGTAAAACCGGTCTCCGCATGACGGGCCGCCGCCCCACGAGTGAGACACCGCCTTCTGAGTTTTTTTGTCCTCTGGGCCACGGTCCTGGCGGTCCTGTGGTTCTTTCGCGCGGCCGGAGCGTTGGTGCTCATCACGTTGCTCTCCGCCCTGACGCTCCGGGAATTCTACGCGCTGCTCCGGGCCGCCGGACACCATCCGCTCGCAGGTCCGGGCGTCGTCCTGGGCGCGCTGATCACCGCGGCGCCGTGGATCGACCCGGTCTGGACCTTCGCCAGCTACCTCCTCCCTTTCGGGGTGGTCGCAGCCACCTTTCTCGCGTTGCTCGAACCGGCGGAAACCCGGGTCGATGCGCTCGGCGCAACGGTGTTCGGGCTCGCGTTTGTCCCGGCGATGCTGGCCTTCATCGTGAAAATCGTGCGTCCCTTCCCGGGCGACTTCGTGCCGGCCGACGGCCGCCTGCTAATCGGGCTCTGGCTCGTGGCGGTGGTGAAGTTCTGCGATGTCGGCGCGCTCCTCACCGGCATGGCGATCGGCCGGCACAAGCTGGCCCCGGTGATCAGCCCGAAGAAGACCTGGGAGGGCGCGGTCGGCGGCGTGCTGACCTCGGCCGGCCTCGGCGCGCTGCTCGCGTGGCTCGGGCGCGACAACTTCCCCCCGCATTTCACGCCGGTCTTCGCCGCGATTGCGGCGGTGCCGCTGGCGATCGTCGGCATCGTCTCGGACCTGATCGAGTCCGTCATCAAGCGCCGCGCCGGGTGGAAGGACTCCGGCAGCACCTTCCCGGGCATCGGGGGCGTCTTCGACCTGACCGACAGCCTGGTCCTGACCGCCCCGCTCGGCTACCTTCTGTTCGGCCTGAACTGATCCCGTGGCCCCGACCTCTCCCACCCCTTCCCGCCGCCGCGTGGTGCTGCTCGGCGCCACCGGCTCGATCGGCGAGAACACGCTGCGGGTCATCGCCGCGCAACGCGATCGCCTTGAGCTGGTCGGCATCGCCGCCCACGGCCGGCACGAGCGGCTGGCGGAGATCGCGCAGCAATTCGGCGTGCGCCACGTGGGGCTCTTCGACCCGGCCGCCCATGCCGCGGCGGCGGCGAGCGGCCGCTTTCCCGCAGGGACCAAATTCTACCGTGGACCCGAGGGCCTGCGCGAACTCGCGACCCTGCCGGCAGCCGACACCGTGCTCGTCGCGGTCGTGGGCACGGCCGGGCTCCAGCCGACGCTCGACGCGATCGCGGCCCGCAAGACCATTGCGCTCGCCTCGAAGGAGATCCTCGTGCTCGCCGGCAAGTTCGTCATGGCCGCGGCCCGCGCGAGCGGCAGCCGGCTGCTGCCCGTCGACAGCGAGCACAACGCCGCCTTCCAGTGCCTCGAGGGGCGAGCTCCCGCCTCGGTGCGACGCCTGATGCTGACCGCGTCGGGCGGCGCGTTCCGCGACTGGCCGCTGGCCGAACTGGCCCGCGTGAAGCCGGCGGACGCGCTGCAGCACCCGAATTGGGCAATGGGGCCGAAGATCACCGTCGATTCCGCCACGATGGCCAACAAGGGCCTCGAGCTGATCGAGGCCCAGTGGCTGTTCGGACTGATGCCCGCCCAATGCGATGCCGTGCTGCACAGCCAGAGCATCGTGCACTGCGTGGCCGAGTTCACCGACGGCTCGATGCTGGCGCAGCTCTGCCCGCCCTCGATGACGTTTCCGATCCAGCACGCGTTGCTGTACCCGGAGCGAGCCCCGAAGGGCACCGACCCGGCGCTGCCACTCGACAAGGCCCTCTCCCTCAACTTCTCGCCGGTCGAGACGGCTCGATACCCCATGCTCGGTCTCGCCCGGCAGGCGATGGCCGCCGGCGGGGCCGCCCCCGCCATCTACAACGCCGCCAACGAGATCGCGGTCGCGGACTTTCTTAAAAGTAAGATTACATTTCTTGAGATTCCCCGGGTGGTGGAGCACACTCTGTCTTCGATGAATCCCGCCGATCCCACCGACTTGGCCGAAGTCCTTGTCCTGGACGCCGAGGCCCGCCGGGTCGCGTCGACGCGGGTCGCCTGAGCTCGTCCCCTTTCCCGCCGTGTCGTTCGACTCCGTCTCCGCCCTGTTTTCCAACGTATGGTCGATCTTCCTGATCGTCCTGTTCTTCGGCGGCTCGATCTTTGTCCATGAACTGGGACACTTCCTCGCCGCCCGGAAGCGCGGCCTGAAGGTCGCCCGCTTCTCGATCGGCTTCGGCCCGAAGATCTGCGCCTGGACCGGCAAGGACGGCGTCGAGTACCGCCTCTCATGGCTGCCCCTCGGCGGCTATGTCGCCCTGCCGCAGCTCGCCGACATGCGCGAGATCGAGGGCGACAGCGGCGACGACCCCGAGTCGCTCCCGCAGGTCGGCTACGCCAGCAAGTTCATCGTCTTCGTCGCGGGCGCCCTCTTCAACGTCCTCTTCGCCTTCGTGCTCGCCTGCGTCCTCTGGGGCATCGGCCAGCCGCTGAGCAACGACGCCGCCACGACCCGCGTCGGCCATGTCAGCGCCACGATGCCCGGCACCAACGTGCCGAGCCCGGCCAGCGAGGCCGGCATCCGGATCGGCGACACCGTGCGGGCCATCGACGGCGTGACGGTGAAGGACTGGAGCAGCTTCAAGCAGGCGCTGATCATGAGCTCGGGCCGCGCCCCGGACGGCCGCCCGCGGACCGTGTTCACCATCGAGCGCGACGGGCAGACCTCGGACCTGGTGCTCTATCCGCGGCTTTCCGCCGATGAGTCCCTGCGGATGGTCGGCATCAGCCCTTACTACGATCTCAGCGTGCAGGAAGTCACCGCGAACTCCCTGGGTGCCAAGGCTGGCTTCAAACCCGGCGACGAGATCATGGCCGCCGACGGCACCCCGATCCACAATGCCGCCCTGCTCAGCGAGGTTCTGTCCCGCCAGACTGGCAGTCCGGTCAAGATCACCGTGAAACGCTCCGGCGCCCCGGTGGAGCTGAACCTGCCCGCCCGGACCGAGGCGGCTGCGGCCGCCATCATCCCCGGCGTGGGCTTCACAGTCGGTTACAAGCTCGTCCACGTCTCTCCCTTTGCGCAGATCAGCGAGATGGTGGTCACCACGTTCCGCACCCTGGGTAGCCTGTTGAACCCGAAGTCCGACATCGGCCTCTCGAAGGTCTCCGGCCCCGTGGGCATCGTTTACATCTTTTATGGCGCCGCCGGCGCGGGCATCGCCGCAGTCCTCTGGTTCACGATCCTGATCAACATCAACCTCGCGATCTTCAACCTCCTGCCGATCCCGGTGCTCGACGGCGGCCACATCCTCTTCGCCACCATCGCCAAGCTGCGCGGCCGGGCCTTGCCGAGGAACTTCATCATGTCGGCCCAGCAGGTCTTCATCGTACTGCTCTTCTCGATGATCCTCTACGTGAGTTTCTTCGACGTCCGCCGTTGGGTGGGTGACGTGAGGGCCTCGCAGGAGACCGCCGCCCCGGCCAAGGCGGCGAAGTAAACGGCCCGCGGGCCAAGATCGGTCCCGAACGGCCGGCAGACCGAACCGCGGCTTGTTGAAGGTGGGCGTTGACGGCGGGGGCCCGACCGGCGCCAATTCCCGGGCATGTCCTATTGCCTGTCGCGTTTCCAGACCCTCCGCCGGCGCACCGTTGAGGTGAAGGTCGGCTCGGTCGGGGTCGGCGGATCCAACCCGATCCGGGTGCAGTCGATGACGACCAGCGACACGCAGGACATCGAGGCCACCGTGAAGCAGTCCATCGCGCTGGCCGAGGTCGGCTGCGAGATCGTGCGCATCACCGCGCCGAACGTCGCCGCCGCCCAGTGCCTGCGCGAAATCCGCCGGCGATTCAGCGCCGCCGGCTTCGGCCACGTGCCCCTCGTGGCCGACATCCATTTCCTCCCCGCGGCGGCCATGGAGGCCGTGGAGCACGTCGAGAAGGTCCGGGTCAACCCGGGCAACTACGCCGATAAGAAGAAGTTCGCCGTGAAGGAATACAGCGACTCCGACTACGAACGGGAACTGCAGCGCCTGCATGAGGCGTTCTCCCCGCTCGTGCAGCGCGCCGCCCAACTGGGTCGCTCCCTCCGCATCGGCACCAACCACGGCTCGCTCTCGGACCGCATCATGAACCGCTATGGCGACACGCCGCTTGGCATGGTTGAGAGCGCCCTAGAGTTCCTGCGGATCGCCCGCTCGCACGGCTTCCACGACCTCATCCTCTCGATGAAGGCGAGCAACCCGAAGATCATGATCGAGGCCTACCGGCTACTCGTGGAGCGGATGAACGGCGAGGACATGCACTACCCGCTCCACCTCGGCGTGACCGAGGCGGGCGACGGCGAGGACGGGCGCATCAAGAGCTCCATCGGGATCGGCTCGCTCCTGCTCGACGGCCTGGGCGACACCATCCGGGTCTCGCTCACCGAGGATTCCGTCTACGAGATCCCGGTTGCCCGGGCGATCGCCGACAAGGTGATGTCGCTCTGGCCCAAGGCCCGGCCGGAAGCGGCCGAACCGGCCGATCCCATCGATCCCTTCCATTTCAACCGGCGCACCACGGCGACGCTGGACCTGTCGTCCCGCTGTCGCGTCGGCCCGGAAAACCCGCCCCGCGTCATCGTCACCCTTCCCTCGGTGGCCGACCTCCCCGCCGCGGCGGCCGCCCTGGCCTCGCCGCGGCTGAAGAACACCCCGGCCGAGGGCCTGATGATCCCCGTGCAGGGCCCCGGAGAACTGGGCGACCTCTGCGCCCGGCTCCCGGCCGCGGGCCTGCCTTGCGAATTCCTCGGCCTCGACCTCGGGCCGGGCGTCGGCCCGGACCTGCTCCGGCCGCTGCTGGCCATGAGCCCGGGGCGCATCCTGCTGGCCCGCACCTTCGCGGGCAGCCGTGCCGAGGAACTGGAGGCGTTCCTCACGCTCGTACGCGAGACCGGCCATTTCCTTGCTGCCGCCGTCGACCCGGCGGAAATCGCCGCCTTTGCCCCCACCCTCGGCGGGGCGAACGACCGTCATCTGGTCTTCACGGTCGCGCCGACGGCGGCCCGCCTTGGCGCCGGACATGCGGTCGGCGCCTACCGCCGGCTGGCCGCGGGCATGGCCGCCGCGGGCAGCACGGCCCCCATTTGGATCCGCAACACGACGGCGAGCGCCGTCAAGGCGGGCCCCGACTTCCTCTCGCGGTTGACCGAGGCGTGCTTCCTCACCGGCGCCCTGCTCTGCGACGGCCTCGGGGACCTCGTGAGCATCGAAACCGAGCCCGACCCGACCCGGGCCACCCGGGTGGCCTACAACGTTCTCCAGGGCGCCGGCGCCCGCATCTCGAAGACGGAGTTCGTGGCCTGCCCCAGCTGCGGCCGCACGCTCTTCGACCTGCAGACCACGACGCAGCGCATCCGCGCCCAGACCGGCCACCTCAAGGGCGTGAAGCTCGCGATCATGGGCTGCATCGTGAACGGTCCCGGCGAAATGGCCGACGCCGACTTCGGCTACGTCGGCGGCGCCCCGGGCAAGATCAACCTCTACGTCGGCAAGACCTGCGTGCAGTACAACATCCCCGAGGCCGAG
>OMJT01000097.1 GCA_900299415.1 Opitutales bacterium | reverse complement strand
GGTCAAGACCGGCGAGCACGTCAAGGCCGGCGGCGTCCTGGCCGACGGCCCCGGCACCGCGCACGGCCAGCTGGCCCTGGGCCGCAACCTCCTGGTCGGCTTCCTGCCCTGGGAGGGCTACAACTTCGAGGACGCCATCCTCATCTCTGAGAAGGTGCTCCGCGAGGACATCTTCACCTCGATCCACATCCAGGAATTCGAGGTCACCGCCCGCGACACCAAGCTCGGGCCCGAGGAGATCACGCGCGACATCCCGAACGTCGGCGAGGAGGCCCTCAAGAACCTCGACCATAACGGCGTCATCCGCATCGGCGCCGAGGTGAAGCCCGGCGACATCCTTGTCGGCAAGATCACCCCGAAGTCCGAGACCGAACTCGCCCCCGAGGAGAAGTTGCTCCGCGCGATCTTCGGCGAGAAGGCCGCGGACGTGAAGGACACCTCCCTCGTCGTCCCGTCCGGCGCTGCCGGCATCATCATGGACGTCAAGGTGTCGTCCCGCATCGACAACCAGGAGGAGAAGCTCTCCCCGTCTGACCGCCGCCGCCAGATCAAGCAGATCCAGGAGGAGTACAAGACGCAGATGGACAAGCTGCGCGAGGGCCTCACCGAGGCGCTCTCCAACATCCTCCTCGGCGAGAAGATCCCGCTCGACGTCATCAACGGCGAGACGAAGGAGATCATCATCCCGGCCAACCGGAAAATCACCAAGACCCTCCTGCGCAAGCTGGCCGCGGTCTCGAAGCACATCCAGATCGACCCGTCCCCCGTGCGGATCAAGATCATGGAGATCATCGGCTCGTACCAGACGAAGTTCGATGAGCTCGAGACCGACCGCGAGCGCAAGGTCGGCGGCGTCGAGACGGGCGAGGGCTCGGCTGACGGCGCGATCAAGCAGGTCAAGGTCTACATCGCCACCAAGCAGAAGCTCGAGGTCGGCGACAAGATGGCCGGCCGCCACGGCAACAAGGGCGTCGTCGCCAAGATCGTTCCGGAGGAGGACATGCCCTTCCTTCCCGACGGCACCCCCGTCGAGATCTGCCTCAACCCCCTCGGCGTACCTTCCCGCATGAACGTGGGCCAGGTGCTCGAGACCCACCTCGGTTGGGCCTGCAAGAAGCTCGGCCTTAAAGTCGCCACCCCGGTGTTCGACGGCATCTCCGAAAAGAAGGTCCGCGAGTACCTCAAGGAGGCCAAGCTCCCCTCGTCCGGCAAGAGCACCCTGCTCGACGGCCGCACGGGCGAGCGCATCGATCAGGAGGTCGTCGTCGGCTACATCTACATGATGAAGCTGAACCACCTCGTTTCCCACAAGATCCACGCCCGCGCCGTCGGTCCGTACTCCCTCGTCACCCAGCAGCCGCTGGGCGGCAAGGCCCAGTACGGCGGCCAGCGCTTCGGCGAAATGGAGGTGTGGGCGCTCGAGGCCTACGGCGCCGCGCACACGCTGCAGGAACTGCTCACCGTCAAGTCCGACGACGTGCAGGGCCGCACCAAGATCTACGAGTCGCTCGTCAAGGGTGACAACACCCTCGTCGCCGGCACGCCGGAGTCGTTCAACGTTCTCATCAAGGAAATCCAGTCCCTCGGCTTGGACATCAAGCTCAACAAGCGCGACGCGCTCGGCTTCGGCAGCTGAGCGTTTCCGCACCTCAAATCTCAAATCACAAATTTAAGATGAGCATCCAACCTTCCGAAACCGCCGGCTCCCGCGATGAAGCCCGCAGCGCCATGGGCGAGGTCGAGAACCCGTTCGACTGCGTTTCCATCACGGTCGCGTCCCCCGAGGTCATCCGCAAGTGGTCCCGGGGCGAGGTCAAGAACCCGGAGACGATCAACTACCGCACCTTCAAGCCCGAGCCTGGCGGCCTCTTCTGCCAGAAGATCTTCGGCCCGGTCCGCGACTACGAGTGCGCCTGCGGAAAGTACAAGCGCATCAAGTACAAGGACGTCGTCTGCGACCGCTGCGGCGTCGAGGTCACCATCGCCCGCGTCCGCCGCGAGCGCATGGGCCACATCGAGCTGGCCGTGCCGGTCTCCCACATCTGGTTCCTCAAGAGCATGCCGAGCCGCCTCGGCCTCCTGCTCGACATGACCGCCCGCTCCCTCGAGCGCGTGATCTACTACGAGAACTACATGGTCGTCGACCCGGGCAAGACCCCGCTCGAGCTCAAGCAGCTCCTGACCGACACCGAGTACCGCCAGGCGCTCGACGAGTACGGCGATGACTCCTTCGTCGCCAAGATGGGCGCCGAGGCCGTCCGCGACTGCCTCGTCAAGATGGACATGGAGGCCACCGTCGCCGAGCTGCACGAGCAGATGCGCGCGACGAAATCGAAGCAGATCAAGAAGAAGCTCTCGAAGCGCCTGAAGGTCATCCAGGGCTTTATCAACTCGAAGTCCCGTCCCGAGTGGATGGTGCTCGAGGTGCTGCCCGTCATCCCGCCCGACCTCCGCCCGCTCGTCCCGCTCGAGGGCGGCCGCTTCGCCACGTCGGACCTCAATGACCTCTACCGCCGCGTCATCAACCGGAACAACCGGTTGAAGAACCTGATGCAGCTGAAGACGCCCGACGTCATCATCCACAACGAAAAGCGCATGCTGCAGGAGGCGGTCGACGCCCTCTTCGACAACGGCCGCCACGGCCGCCCCGTCGCCGGCGCTGGCAACCGCCCGCTGAAGTCGCTTTCCGACATGCTCAAGGGCAAGCAGGGCCGCTTCCGTCAGAACCTGCTCGGCAAGCGCGTCGACTATTCGGGCCGTTCGGTCATCGTGACCGGGCCGGAGCTGAAGCTGCACCAGTGCGGCCTGCCCAAGAAGATGGCGCTCGAGCTGTTCAAGCCGTTCATCTACGCGCGCCTCGACGCCAAGGGCCTCAGCATGACGCTGAAGCAGGCGAAGAAGTGGGTCGAGAAGGAGCGCAAGGAGGTCTGGGACATCCTGGACGAGGTGATCCGCGAGCACCCCGTCATGCTCAACCGCGCGCCGACGCTCCACCGCCTGGGCATCCAGGCGTTCGAGCCGGTGCTGATCGAGGGCAAGGCGATCCAGCTCCACCCGCTGGTCTGCGCCGCCTTCAACGCCGACTTCGACGGCGACCAGATGGCCGTGCACGTCCCCCTGAGCCTCGAGGCTCAGCTGG
>OMJT01000096.1 GCA_900299415.1 Opitutales bacterium | reverse complement strand
GGTGGCATGGCTCCCCCGGCCAGAGGTAACTGAGACCCGGCTCCCTGTTTGATTTCCAAGTCCGGCCCCTGCTCGGGGCCGGACTTTTTTTGCCCACGAAATCGAATCGGCGCCGGATCTCGGGTGGCCCCACTTGGCAGGATCGACCTTCGAAAATGCGCGTTGACACCCCTCCGGCCACACCCACTGTCAGCCCTCCCATTTCCGCATGAGCACCACCGAGCAGAAGCAGCAGACTCCCACGCCCGCCGAGATCCCGTTCACGCAGGTCACGCAGGCGATGAACCGTTATACGACCGACACGGGCAAGATCCTGCCCCGCAAGTACACGCACCTGTCGGCGCGCCACCAGCGCGCGATCACCAAGACGATCAAGCAGAGCCGCAACATGCTGCTCGCCCAGTAAGGCGGTACCCTCACTCATCCGGCCGGAGTCACTCGACTCCGGCCTTTTTTTCGCCTGACCCAAAGCGTCCGGACGAACCAGCCGTAGCCCGGGCGAAGGCTGGCTGAAGGATACGTCCGGGCCGGCGGCCCGGCCCTACCTTGAAGACAATCCCGGCCGCCTCGGCGAGGGGGCCCTACACGTTTCAGTCCTTCAGTTCGCCGTAAGCCACCGCGCGGTTGCGGCCGCCGGCCTTTGCAGCGTAGAGCGCGCGGTCGGCCGCGGCTACGAGCGACTTCGGGTCCCTGGCTTCGGTCGGACTGACGGCCACGCCGACGCTCATCGTAACCGGCAGCGTCACCCCCGGCGCCGCCTCGATAGGCGTGGCGGCCATGGTGCGACACATGCGCCGCGCCACCTCCATAGCTTGGGCGCCATCCATCTCCATCAGCACGATCGCGAACTCCTCGCCGCCAAAACGTGTGGCCCGGTCGACCAATCGGACCTGCTGGGCGAGACGGCGAGCAGCCTCGCGTAGTACGGCGTCGCCCGCCTGATGGCCGTGCACGTCGTTGACGCGCTTAAAATGATCGAGGTCGACGATCAGGAGGGCGAGCGGCCGGCCGAAGCGCACGGCACGGTCGCATTCCTGGCCAGGATACGGTCGAACTCGCGTCGGTTGAGCAGGCTCGTGAGCTGGTCACGCGTAGCCAGGCGGCGGAGTTCCCCGAGCGTGTCACCGAGCTTGAGCGCGTAGCGCAGGGAGCGCTCCAGCACGCGCGGCGTGATCTCGCCCTTCACGAGGTAATCGAGCGCGCCGGCATTCATCGCCTGGATGTCGATGTGCTCAGACTGTTCGGCAGTGAGAAATACAATCGGCGTCGAGCAGCCCTTGGCCACGGCCTCGCGGATCAGCTCGAGGCCGTCGCGCCCGCCCAGCTAGCTGGTAGTCGAGCAGGCAGGCGGCGTACTTGCCGGAGAGGAGCTGCGTGATGCCATCCTCGTAAGTCGGCGCCCAGTCGAGGACGTACTTCGAGGCCTTGAAGCGCTTGAAATGTTCCTCGGCCATCCGCTGCTGCAGGCGGTCGTCGTCGATCAGCAGGATCCTGGGGATCTCCTCGCTCATGCCCGCGTCCTTTTCACACCGGCCGAAAGGTCGGCGGCCTTGGCGGCGAGCGCCGGGGCAATCCGGCCGCGGTCCGCGAGATTGTCCCGGATGCAGTTCACCAGTGCACTGCCCACCACCACGCCATCGGCCGCGGCGCCGACTTCGGCGACCTGCGCGCGGGTCGAGATGCCAAAGCCCACCGCCACCGGCAACGGGGTCTGCCGCTTGATGCGGGCCACGGCGGCCGGAATGTCCTGCGCCACCTGGTCGCGCACGCCGGTCACGCCCTCGCGCGAGACGTAGTAGATGAACCCGGTTGCGGCCGAGGCGATGACCTTGAGGCGGCTGTCGGGCGTAGTCGGGGCCACGATAAAGACCGTGTCCAACCCGTTCCGGCGGCAGGCGGCAATGAGATCGCCAGCCTCCTCCGGGGGCAGGTCGAGCGTGAGCAGCGCGTCCACTCCGGCGTCGCGGGCGGCCTTCACGTAGGCATCCACCCCCTGCGAGAACACGAGGTTGTAGTAAGTGTAGAAAACCACGGGCGCCTGGCTGGTTTCACGGAGCTTCCTGACCAGCTCGAAGACCCGGGCGGTGGTCATTCCGCCCTCCAACGCCCGCTGGGCAGCGAGTTGGTTGGTCAAGCCGTCCGCCAATGGATCCGAGAACGGCACCCCGAGTTCCAGGATATCGACTCCATTGGCCAGCAGTGCCCGGCAGGCGGCGACCGAGGTGTCGAAGTCCGGGTCCCCGGCACACAGGTAAGCCACGAATGCCGCCCGGTTCTCGGTCCGGGCACGGTCAAAGGCGGCGGTGAGGCGGGACATGGGCAGGAAGGGGCCTGACAGAGGACAGGGGACCGGGGGCGGAGAACAGCCAAAAATGGCTTTCCTGGGAGCGGTCGGCCCGGGGCTACATCCCATCCCGAGGCCCTGTCGCCCGGATAACCCTCCACCCTGCGATAAAGATCGCCTACCCCTTCAGTCCAAAATCTACCACCACCGGGCGGTGATCGGAGAGGAACGAGCGGACAATCTCGCTCCGGGTGCCGTCGCAGCCCTCGGGCATGAAGACGAAGTCGAGCAGACGGCTGGGCAGCGGCGCAGGAAACGTCCTCCCCGCCAGTGGGTGCAGCGTGTAGTCGCAGTAGTCGGAGAGGTGGCTGAGCAGCACGGCGGTGGCGTCGGACCGGTGCCCCGGATTGTTGAGGTCGCCGCAGACGATCGGCGGTACGGCCCAGCGGCCGCGGTGGTGCCCCTGTTTGTCGCGCATCCAGGCGAGGAGGCGGTCCGTCTGCACGAAGCGGTGCTCCTTGGAACGGTAGTGGAGGTGAAGGTTGACGATCGGCACCCGGCGGCCGCCGACGTCGACCTCGACATAGAGGAAGCCCTTCTCGCCAATGCGACGCGAACCGAAGACGACGTTCTCTGACTCGACGATCGGGTGGCGCGAAAGGATGGCGTTGCCGTAACTAAGGTTGAGCAGGCCGGGGCGGCGGTTATTGATGCCGAAGACCGCGTAGGGGAAACCCGCGTGCAGGCGCAGGTACTCAAGGTGGTCGAAGTTGCCCGCCCAGCGGGAGCATTCGTCGACCTCCTGCAACGCCACCACGTCGGGTGCATGGGCCTGCAGCAGCCGGGCGATGCTCCGAAGGTTGGCGCGGATCTTCCGGGCTGAAGTCAGCCCCTGCACAGGCGTCAACCCACGACCGTGTGCCATGTTGTACGTCATGAGCCGCAGGCGGTGCACGCGGCCATCCAATGGCGCGCCAGTCGGGACGCAAGATCACCGGGCACAGGACACAAGACACAGGACACTGGGCACAGGTCACCTTTACTAGGGCAGCGCTTTCTGTCCGGTGTCTGGTGTCCGGTGATCGTGGCCGATTCGTCATTCCCTTCCTCGCAACTTGGCCCTAGATCCGACGTCCCTCCTGCACCATGGACCCGGAACGGCAGCCTCCCCTCCTGCGCCGCCGCCGCGGCCGGAGATATATCTGGCTGGCCGGCGCGCTCGTACTGGCTTGGGGCAGCGCCTGGTGGTGGATGCCCGCGGAAGACGACGGAGCGACCCCATTGGCTGGCCCCGTGCGCATCGTACCGACTGGGCAGAAGGACTCGGCCCTGTTCGGCCTGGGCAAGCTCCACCGGGCGAATTTCACCGTGTCCGCGGACGAATGGGAGGTCCTGCAGCGTGATACTGTGGCCGGCCGCGGCGGGCGCGGCGGCGGCGGATTCGGGGGCGGCGGTGGCTTAGGCGGGATGATGGTCGGACTCGATCCGATGGACGACGACGACAACGACTACGTCCGGGAGTCCGACGGCCGACAAATTCACCGCGGCGGCGGCTTCGGCGGCCTGTTCCCGTGGGTCCGTGGGGACCTGCAGGCGGGCGATGCACTCCTGCCGAATGTCGGCCTTCGCTACAAGGGCAACGCCAGCTACTCGGCCTCGCAGAACCAACTGCGCCGGAACCTGAAGGTGAAGACGGATTTCTTCGGCAAGGCACCCGGGCTTGAGGGTGAAAAGACCCTCGATTTCAACGCCGGGGCGTTGGATTCCTCCCGCATACGCGAGAGTCTCTCGTACGCCGCCTTCCGTGCCGCCGGTGTGCCCGCGCCGCGCACCGCGTATGTGGAAGTGACCCTCACGGTGCCGCAATTGTACGACAAGGAGTACGTCGGTCTCTACACGCTGGTCGAACAGGTGAACAAGTCGTTCGCCAAGGAGTTTCTCCCCGGAAAAACCGGCCTGCTTCTCAAGCCAGAGGGCGTCTCGGGCGGCATCACCTACTACGGCGAAGACTGGTCGGCTTACACCGCGACCTACCGGCCGGACCGCGAGGCGACGCCGGAGGAAGCGCGGCGGGTGATCGATTTCGCGCGGCTCGTCGTCCGGGCTGACGACACCGAGTTCCACCGCGAGCTCGCCGCACACCTCGATGTCGATGAGTTCCTCCGCTATCTCGCGGTGAACGCACTGCTGGCGAACCTGGACAGCTACTTGAACGGCCGGCACAATTTCTTCCTCTACCTGAATCCCGAGAACCAGCGGATCATGTTTGTTCCGTGGGACGAGGACCTCTCGCTCGGCGGTTTCGGCGGTCGCGGCGGCAATTCCGGCGCGATCCTCGACCTCAGCCTGCTGCACCCGCACAGCGGCCAGAACCGCCTAATTGAGCGCACGCTCGCGATACCCGAGTACAAGGAACGCTACCTGGCAATCATTCGCCAGCTCGTGGCCACCTCCTTCTCCAAGGAAGCGCTGCTCAAGACCATCACGGGCCTCGAGGTCGTCACCCGCGACGCCCTAGCTCGCGAGACGCGCGCCATGCAGATCAGGGGCGAGTCGCCCGGCACCATCGGCTTCGGCGGCATGATCGGTCGCGGTGTAAGCCCCCGCACCTTTGTCGAGCAACGCCTCGCCTCCGTCCAACGCCAGCTCGACGGCAAGAGCGACGGCACCATCCCCAGCGGATTTCCCGGAGGAGGTGGACGTGGCGGTGGCGGCTTCCCTGGCCAAGGACGCGGGCGCGGCAACTGACGCAAAGCGGCCGGCGCCATTCGGCGCCGGCCGCGGAATCAGGTACTTCGAATGGAACGGGCCCCGCGGACGGGGCCCGGGCCGATCATCTTCCTCGGGTGCCGCCCTGGAAGCGATAGGAGGCCGACAGCGACCAATTGATCGGGTCCTGGAAACGGCTGATCAGGTCTGGCGACGGGATGCGGTTCGGCAGGTTCAGGTTGCCGTCCGGCTGCCGGAAGACACCGCCGAAGCCGGTGCCACCGCCCAGTCCGGCGTCACCCATCACGCGCCGCGTGTTGTTGACGGGGTTGTCAATCGTCAACGTGGCGCTCAACGGATTGCCGAAGAACTTCTCGAACGTGTAGCCGAGCTGGAACTTCGTTTTATACGACCCCTTCATGAAGCGGTAGTCGAAGTTGTTGACCCGGGGATCGTCGATGGCGGTCGGGATCGGGTTGTTCGGGTCCAGTATCGTCTGGTTGCCATAGTTGCCGAGGATCACGTGGCCCTGCCACTGGATGCCGGCGCCGATCCGGAGTCCCTTCAGCCGGCCCGACTGGATCGTGTAGTCATTGAAGACGTTGATCGTGGGCTGCTGCGGGGCGCGGGCGATGCGGCCGCTAAGCACATCCTCATAGTTGAGCCAAATGTTGTTATAGGCATTGATCGCGTTGGTCTGGTCGATCGCTGGGCCTCCGAACGTGTTTCCGGCCACCGCTGTGCCCGGGGCATGGGGTGCGAGGACCGGCTTCTGGGTGGTGTCGAGGCGACCACCGGCATCCTCAAGCAGCTGCTTGAACACATCGGCATTGGCCGGGACGTAGTTCTTCGAGATCGGGTAACGGTCCGAGTTGACCTTGAAGGTCCAGCTGGCGTTTGCCGTGAGCCGCCAGCCACGGAGCAGGTTGGCGGAGATGTCGATCTCGCGCCCGTCGTTCCGGGTGCTCTGGTAGTCGTTGCCCGGGAGATCTGGGATGCCGATGGCGTTGCGGCCGGTGCTCGTCGTATCGGGATCGTCCCAGCGGTTCGCCTGGTAAAGCGAATTGATCGGGCTCGCGACCGGCGCAGCCACCGAATCGTTGAGGCGCGTGTTCTTGAAGTAGTTGAACTTCATGTTCAGCTTGCCGTTGAACAAGTTCAGGCTGAGACCCATGTCATAGCCGTTGCTCTTCACCGGCAAGCGGACCTTGCCGTCCATGTCGAGCGAGGTCGCGGTCTGCGGCGTGTACGAATTCGCGTAGTTCAACTGCGGCGAAAACCACTTTGTGGTGTGCCAGACTACACCGGTACTGTAGGTGTTACCATAGTTATTGGCCGCAGGGGTGTTGTAGTCGCTCCGGAACCGGTCCCCGTCGAAGATCGGGTTGTTCACCGCCAGTCCGTTGATGGTCGTCGTCGGCCGGGTGATCGCGAGCTGCGGCC
>OMJT01000095.1 GCA_900299415.1 Opitutales bacterium | reverse complement strand
GATTTCAGGCGTGTCCTCTCCCTATCTACCGTCGGGGCGGCCGGCTCCGTGATGACCGCCCCGGGCGGCGGCGCGACCAGCAGGACCCCCACCCCCCCCGCGGCGGGCGGCCCCCCCCCCAGACCCGCCACAGCGCGGAGGCAGCGCTCGGCGAGGTCCAGGACCGGGCGCGTGGCGGCCAGCGCCATGACCACCACGACGAACAGAGGCTCGGTGTAGCTGACATGTTCACCGATATATGAGACGACCGCTCCCCAGCCGCGGAACCAGGTGATCGCTCCGGCGAGCACCACGACCCAGAGTCCGAACACCGCCTCGATCTCCCCGAGGAAATGCAGCATCTGACCCGCGAAGCTCACCTCCGCGGGCTGGTCCTCACCCGCGGACGCCGCCGCCTTGCCGAGGCGGGCTGCGTGGCGTTCCTCGACGACATGGGCGAGGTGACGGATCTTCGCGGTCAGGAACGTGTGCAGGATCGCCGCCCCGAAGATGAGCAGCGCCGCGAGGTTGAGCGGATCCGCCGCGGCCCGGCCCGCGAGCACATCCCAAAGTCCGGCGCCTGCCGGATCGGTATAGGAATCCAGCGCCCGCGGCAGCGCGGCGGGGCCCGTGGCCGCAGCCAAGGGTGCGGCGAGGGCGGCCAGGAGGGCGGAAAAGAGCAGGGGGCCGGGGCGCATGGTTAGAGCAAAGGTGCGGCCCGAGGAAATGCAACCAGACCCGACGGTGGCGGGCCTGATCGTAGTCCAGAAGGCATTTCGCCCCGCGGAATTCCCACGGTCGGTTGCCGCGGTAGCAAAGGACCCCCTGAACGATTGGTCCGACCACGCAGCGTGAATATTTCGTGGATTGCCGGGCGCCCGGGACTCTAGCGTGGCCCCATCTTGCCCGCCGAGCCGCCGACCATCGCCTATCTCTTCACGACGTTCCCGAAGTCCACGGAGACGTTTCTCCAGCGCGAGATCATCGCGCTCCAGGCGCTCGGGGTCCGGCTGAGGATCTACTCCTTTTGGGGTGGCGGCGGAACCTTTCGGGGCATCCCGGTGACGCCGTTCCCGAAGTGGAGGCTGCTCACCTTGCTGTGGATGATTCCCTACGAGGGCAACCGACGCCGCGCGGTGCTGAAGCAACTTCTGCACGGGCTCGGCACGCGGCAGGCGCCGTCGTGGCTCAACTTCTGGGAGAATATGCTCGGCGCGGGGTTCGCCTGCCTCTGGGCCGGCGAGTTCCGGCGCAATCCGCCGCAGTGGGTGCATGCCGCATGGGGTGGGGCACCGGCGACCGCGGCGTGGCTGCTTTGGCGGCTCGACGGGCACCGCTACAGCGCGGCGGCGCACGCCTACGACATCTACGAGCATGGCGGCGACTGGTGGCTGCGCGAGAAGCTCGGGCCGGCCGCATTCATCCATACCTCGACCGAGATGGGCCGCGCGTCCCTGCTAAAGCTTGGGCTGCCGCCGGAACGTGTGCATTGCATCCGCCGCGGCCTCGACCGTCTTCTGCCGGTGAAGCGCCTGCGTACCCTGCGCGAGCCGCTGCGCCTGGCCTGCGTGGCCCGCTTGGTGGAGAAGAAGGGCCTCGATCACCAACTCCGGATCTATGCGGCGCTTCACAAGGCTGGCGTGGCCTTCGAGGCCCGCATCGCGGGCGAGGGCCCGATGCGCGCCGAGCTCGAGCGCCTGACCGGTCAGCTGGGCATCGCGGCCTCGGTGACTTTCACCGGCCATCTCCCGCACCATGAGGTCTGGGGCCTGCTCAACTGGGCCGACGTGCTGCTGCACACCGGCGTGGTGGCCCCGAGCGGCGACCGCGACGGCCTGCCCAACGTGATTCCCGAGGCGATGTGCGTCGGCTCGCTCGTCGTGACCTCCCCGGCTGCGGCCACCACCGAGGCGATCGCCGACGGCACGACCGGCCTCGTCGCGCCGGTCGACCAGCCGGCCGCCTGGGTGGACGCGCTGAAGCGGCTCGCGGCCGACGACGTACTGGCCGAAAAACTGCGGGCCAACGCGCGCCAGTGGGTCGAGCAGAACTTCAACGCCCACGACAACGCCGCCCGGCTGTTGGGCCACTTCCGCGCCGCGATCGCCGCGAAGCCATGATTTTTTTCGACGTCACCAAGACCGGCTGGGCGCGGCACCGCTCCGGCCTCACTCGGGTCTCGTCGCGGCTCGCGGAGGAACTGGGCGCGGCCGCCGCACCCGTGCGCTGGGACCGCGGGGCCTTCCGGCCGGCCCATGGCGGCGGGACTCTCGACCTCCGACCGGCGGATTGGCTGCTCACGGGCGAGCTGTTCTCGGAGGAGGAGCGCCCGGGCCTCGGGGCCTTCATCGCGGCGAAGCCCTGCCGGCTGGCGGCCATCTTCCACGACAACATCCCGCTGCGGCTGCCGCACGTGACCTGGCCGCAGAGCGTCGAGCGCCATCCCGGCTACGTGAAGCTGCTCGCGGGCTTCGACCGGATCTGGGCGGTGTCGGCCGTGAGCCGCGACGACCTGCTCGGATTCTGGCAGTGGCAGGGCGTGGCGTCGCCGCCGCCGGTCGAGGTGCTGGCCCTCGGGGCCGATTTCACCCGCCAGCCCCGGGAGACGCGGCGCCCGCCGGCAGCGGAGCGTCCGGCCTTGGTCTGTGTGGGCATCATCGAGCCGCGCAAGAACCAGGCGTTCCTCGTCGAGACCTGTACGGGCCTCTGGGACGAGGGCCTGGACTTCACGCTGCATCTCGTCGGCCGGGTGAATCCGCATTTCGGGAGGAAGATCTTGAAGCGGATCATGGCGCTGCAGAAGCGCTACCCAGGCCTCCAGTTTCATGAGGCGGCCGACGACGAATTGCTCCGCTGGATCTACGGGCAAGTGCGGGCCTCGGTGTTCCCCACGATCGCCGAGGGCTGCGGGCTGCCGTTGCTGGAAGCGCTTTGGGTTGGCGTGCCCTGCGTCTGCAGCGACCTACCCGTGCTGCGCGAGAACATGGCGGGCGGCGGCTGTCTGCCTGCGAAGCCCGATGACCGCGCGGCCTGGCGCACGGCTTTGCGGTCGGTGCTGACGGACGACGCCGTCGTGTCCCGACTCGCGGAGGAAGCCCTCACCCGTCCGCTGCCGACCTGGGCGCAAGCGGCAGAAACGCTGCGGCGGGAGCTGGATCGCCGGTCGGTTTGATCCACCGGGGTCGGCCGGGCACGTCAAGAGATTGGGTCCTGGCCAGCGGCGTGGATCGCCCTTCCGCTCTTACAGCTTCTTCACCGCGTAGGCCATGGCTTCGGCGATGCGCTCAATCTGTTCGTCGCTGTGCATCGCAGAGATCGCGGTGCGGATCAGATCCTTGCCCGCCGGAACGGCCGGCGCGATGGACATGACGGTGAACACCCCCTTGTCGAGCAGCGCCTTCCAGAACGGATAGACTCGCTCTTTGGAGCCGAGTACGATCGGTACGGCGGGCGTCTCGCTATCCCAGAGGTCGAGGCCGAGTTGCTTCAGCATGGCGCGGTACTTGCGCGTGTTGCTCCAGAGGCGCTCGAGGTGCTGGGGCTCGGTCTGCATGACGTCGAGCGCAGCGATGGCGCAGGCCGCCTGGCTCGGGCTGAGCGCGGCGCTGAAGATGGTCTGCTTGGAGTGGCTGCGGAGGAACTCGATGACATCGCGCGAGCCGGAAACGAACCCGCCGGTGCTGGCGAGGGCCTTGGAAAGGCTGCCGCAGACGACATCGACGCGCTCATTGAGGCCGAAATGGTCGACGGTGCCGCGGCCTTCGCGACCGAGGACGCCGAAGCCGTGGGCGTCGTCGAGCACGGTGAAACAGTCATGAGCCTCGGCAATCTCGGCGATCTCGGGCAGGCGGCAGATGAGGCCCTCCATGGAGTACACGCCCTCAACAACGATCAGTTTTGGCGCGGTTGAGTTCAGCGTGGTGAGGACGGTGCGGAGATCGCCGGGGTTGTTGTGCGAGAAGCGTTCCACCGAGGCCATCGAGAGACGAATGCCGTCCCAGAGGCAGGAGTGGATGTTTTTGTCCGCGAGGATCACGTCGCCCTTTTGGGCGAACGACGCGATGGCGGACATGCAGGAGAGGTAGCCGGCAGCGTGGACATGGCAGGCTTCGCGGCCGAGGAATGAGGCGAGCTTCTCCTCCAATTCGAGATGGTAGCGGCGGGAGCCGTTCGACGGACGGGCGCCCGTGGTGCTCGTACCCCACTTCAGGAGGGCGGCGCGACCGGCCTCGATCACCTTGGCATGGAACGACAACCCAAGGTAGTCGTTGCTCGAGAGCATGATCATATCGCGCCCGTCGAGCCGGATGTTCGTGCCCTGCTGGGCTTCCAAGGCGTGGTAATACGGGGCGTACTTGTGCCGCATCTTGGTCGCGTAGTCGTCGCGGCAACGCGCCAGGATTGGGCTCTTGGCCTTGGTGAACATGGAAAACGCCATGGCGGGCGAGGTTGAAGGCGCCCGCTGGATTGGCAAACGCAAAGGCGGGAACCCGGACGCGTGTGAGAGCGAACGTCTTGCCTGCGGAATTAAACCCTCTGGGGCATGGTGATAGGTTCCGGGCAAACCCCGCTCTCACCTTTTGAGCGTGTCGAGCCAATCAGCGATGCCGCGCGTATAGTCAGACCACGTCGGGAAGCTCCGGTGTTCGGCCTCGTGTGCCAGGGCGGCGATCCGCGCCGGTTCGCCAAGTAACGCGCCGATGGCGGCGGCGAGGCTACCGGGGTCGACCGCATCGAGCGGCACGCAGCCACCCCCACGGGCTGATTCGCCGAGGGCGCCGCGGCCGGAGCAGATGCAAGGCCGGCCGTGCTCGAGGCTCTCAATCACGGGTATGCCGAAGCCTTCCATCAGCGACGGGTATACCGTGAAGGCGCAGGCTGCGTAGGCGGCATGGAGCGCGTCGTCGTCCACGGGGCCGTCGTAGCGCAGCGGCCGGCCCGCGGCCTGCAGGTCGCGGATGCGGGCGAGGGCGCGGCTGCCGGTCTCCGCCAGCGCCATGCCGATCAGGTGCAGGCGAAATCGTCGGCCCTTTGCCCATAGCGTTTCGCAGGCCTCGAGCAGGGCGAGATGGTTCTTCCTGCCCTCGATGGTGCCGACGCAGAGGATCGTCGGTTCCTGCAAGTCCGTGGGCAGCGGTTGCGCCACACCGGGCGCGATCGGGTCGACTCCGAGCCGGATGGTCTCGACCGGCGGCGGATTCTCCACGCGAAGCCACTTCCAATAGTCCACGAGGGTCTCCCTCGTGTCGGCCGTGGTGGCAGCGATCCCGTCGAACTGGAGCAACTCCTGCAGGTACCCGGGGTAGCGGCCCACCGTTCGAACGGGGGAGATCTCGGGGAGGCGCAAGGCGATCGCGTCATGGAAGACCGCAATGGCTGGTCCTTGGAGGTGAGCGCGGAGGCCGGGCACGGCGGCGCCCACGGCCGGCGAGAAGAACTCAGGCATGATCAGCCCGGTCGCCCCGTCGGGCAACCGGCGGCCCGGGCCGGGGCCCCAGCCGAGCTTGCGGCGCCACTTGCCGGCGACCTGAGCGGACCACGGCCACTTGGCCCCGCGCTTCACGGCGGCGCTGCCGTTGGCGGCGAGGTTGGACCGCTCCCAGCCTGCGAGCCGGCGCCACTCCCGCAGGTAGTGGTCATAGCAAATGGGCTCCGCCCGGTTCCCGAGCCCGGCATGTAGCGAGCGTGCCACACGTTGAACGCCGGTCCGTGCCTGGGTGTGACTGGTGTGGGTGAGATCGAGGAGCAGCATTTAGAGGGCGGGGGCCGTGACCAGCTTTTGGCGGATCGGGGCTAGGAGACGTTGGATGCCTGGCTCGAGGAGATGGTCGCCGTCGTAGAACTCCCCTGTCGGCATGCCCACCACGGCCGGGTCGTACGAGCCGGAAACCGTGCTGCCCAGCTCGGTAGCGAGGGTGCGGACGCGCGCCTCGATGGTGCCGAGCTGGCTGTTTGGGGCGGACACGATCCGCGCATGAATGGCCGGGTGGTAGGGCGGAAGCACGAGCCAGACTTGGGCGCCGCCGGCGCGGAGAGAGCGGATCCAAGCCGCGAAAAGGTCCCAGAGCGTATCGTCGACGCGCCGGTAGATGCCGTAGCGCTGTCGGTCGGCCTTCTGCAGGAACTGGCGCACGGCAAGCTCCCGCACGGCGTCGACATCGGTCATCTGCGGGTCGGGCACGGCGCGCCGGGCGCCGTCGGAACGGATCACCGGGGCCGTGAGATCGGTGCGGTCGGTGATGTGCACGCTAAGCAGGTGCTCGTTGAACCAGGCGTCGACGTTGAGCAGGATAGGATCGAGATTGTAGCGGGCCGTGGGAGAAGGCGAAGCGGCGGCCGCGGCCCGCTGGGCAAAGAGGTGGGACGGCGTGGACATGGACTTGCCGAGGCGTTCCTCGATTCTCACGAGGTCGGCGCTGCGCAGCCGCCAGGCACCGTAGTCGGTGTCGGCGTCGAAGAACCACGGGTCGACAAAGATCACCCAATGCTTGGGCAACCGGCCGCGGGTCGTGAGGATCTCGGTGGTCACCAAATGGTCGGGCAGGGCGCTGCCCGAGACCGAGTAGTTCATTGCGGTCAGTGGCCCGAGGTCCTCGGCGCCGACGCTCAGGCTGTGGCTCGAGCCGACAATCGCGACGTCCGGCGCCGCTGTCAGCAGCTCGGCCGTGTTCCAGCGCAGCATCCACTCGTTGATGTTGCCGGGGAGCGTGACCGTGTGCCCCTGCGCGACGGCAGCGGCGAGCCGGCGCTCGAGCAGGTAGCGGTCCGGTGCCGGACGGCGGGACAGGATGTCGGCCGTGACGCCGACCACGACCGCGGTGGCGACCGCGGCGAGGAGCAGGAGGGTAATGTAGGAGCCGGACCGCATCGGTCAGAATTGGAAGTAGAGAAACGGCGAGGACCGCGCCAGGGCAGCGACAGCGAGCGCCAGCATGGCGCCGGCGCACAAGGCGCGCGACCAATGCAGGGGCCGGCCGGTGGGGGCGAGTGCGGCGTCCTGCCCGGCGGAGCCGGGTGTGACGTCATCGGGGCCGACTCCGAGGAAGCGCAGGAGCAACGGTCCCCGCAGGGCACAGGCTCCGGCCACGGCGAGCATGAGCAGCCCCGTGGGCGTGATGGTAAGGTTGGGGAACAAGCCGCGGGCGCGCACCACCGGGGCGAGTGCGTTGACCCAGTCGCTCCACGCCACCGGCACGGTGATGCCGTGCAGCCCAATCAGACTTTCGCCGAGCAGCCGGGCGGAAACGAGGTCTGGGGCGCGGAAGAGTACCCAGCCAAAGAAGACGGCGAGCAGGGTGAGAACATGCGCCCAGACGGGGGCCGCCCCCTCGGGGGCCTCGCCGGCGCCGGTGCGGCGGCGCCAAAGATGATTCACACAGAGCGCGGCGCCGTGCCACACGCCCCAGAGGATGAAGGTCCACCCCGCGCCATGCCAGAGGCCGGCGAGCACCATGGTCAGAAAGAGGTTCAGTAGCTGCCGGCCGTATCCCTGCCGGTTGCCGCCGAGCGGAATGTAGACGTAGTCGCGCAAAAAGGCGGACAGCGTGAGGTGCCAGCGGCGCCAGAACTCGATAATGCTGCCGGCGGTGTAGGGCGCGAGGAAGTTGACCGGAAGCCGGAGCCCGAAGAGCAGGGCGAGACCGAGCGCCATATGCGAATAGCCGGCGAAGTCGTTGAGCAGCTGCACACCGTACGCTGTGACGCCGACCCAGGCCTCGAGCCAACGCAGTCGGGTGCCGTAGGCGGCGAGGCCGAACGCGCTGTCGGCGAGTGGTGCGAGGGTGTCGGCGATGACGCACTTCTGAAACAGCCCGGCGGCGAAGAGGGTCAGGCCGAGCGCAAGCCGGCGGCCGTCGGGCCGCCACCGGGCCGGGTCCTGCAACTGTGGGATGAATTCGCCGTGGTGCACGATCGGGCCGGCGATGAGCTGCGGGAAGAACATCACGAAGAGTGCGAAGTCGCCGAAGCGCACGTCCCGCACCCGGCCGCGCCAGGCATCGACGAGGAACGCGATCTTTTGGAACGTGAAGAATGAGATCCCGAGCGGCAGCACGATCGGCAGCGCGGGGATCGAGGTGGCGAGGGCGGCGTTGAAGGTGCCGGTGAAGAAATTCCAATACTTGAAGAACCCGAGCAGGCCGAGGTTCCAGGCCAGCCCGGCGAGGAGCCAGCCGCGGCGTCCCGCCGCGGCGCCCTGCGCCAGGCGCCGGCCGAGGGCGAAGTTAACCAGCAGCGACAGCACGAGCAGAGGCGCGAAGCGCCAGTCCCACCACGCGTAGAACCCGAGGGAGGCGAGCGTGAGCCAGGCGGCCCCCGCCCGGATGCCGGCCGCGCGCTGGAGAAGGTACCAGGCCACCCAGGTGACGGGCAAGAAGACCGCGAGGAACTCGGGGGAGTTGAACCTCATGCGGCGGGGAGGGAGGCGGATGGCGGGGTCATCGAAAACGACGAGCGTTCACGACAAGAGAGCACGCCGGCATTTCCGGGGCCAAGCCGGAATTCCGGCCTTCGGCCGGACTGGTCCGCGACTATTTTCCGTCCGCGTAGTGGAACCCGATGGACCAGAGATCCCAGGCGGGCCAGATTTCGTAGCGCGGTCGCCGCAGAGGTCGCACGGGCTGAGAGTCGGGGAACCGGAGTTCAAGCTTGCCCCGGGAAGAACGGTTCCAGAGGTCCCGGGGAATCGTTACGGTGAGGTCTGCACGTTCGCCGGCGACGATCCGGCCGACGGATTCGCCGTTGAATAGCACCTCGGCCGGCTGGGCCGCAGGGGTATCCTTGCGGGTGACGGCGGCGCCCGCATCGAACGTGACCCGTACGTCGCGGGCGGCCGTCTCGGTTTGGAAGACGAAGGCGAGGCGCGGCAACACCGTCGAGGCGTGATCCTTGTTGCCCAGGGTGAGTCCGCTCACGAGGTGGCGGAAGCCGTTCTGCCCCTCCTTGAATTCCATGCGGTATTCCTGTGGGTTGATCGGCGCCGGTTGCTGGTGGATGCCGACCAAAACGTTTTGTGGGGAATCGAACGCTTTGTCACCGGGCTCGGCTGGCGTGATCCACCAAAGGCTTGCTTTCTCCTCCGGGGCCGTTCCGAGGCGGGTCTGGTCATGGGCCTGGCCGAACATGTATTCCCAGTAAGGGTTGACGAAATAGGGGATGCCGCGCCGCTGCAGGGCGAGGGCGACGCCAGCCACGGTGGGCCAGTCGCGGTGCTCGAAGACGAGGAGCTTCGGCCGCCCGGAGGTGTCGGCCTTCAACGCGGCCTCGACCCCAGCCTGGACTGCCTCGCCGTTGCCGCCCGGGGAAAGCCGCGGGAGGCGAAACGACCAGGTGAACAGCACGCCGGCTATGGCGCACAGGGCCGCGAGTACCGCCGGGTTGGCCACCCGCTCAAGGAAGCGTGCCGCCAGGCCCACTGCCAGCAGCAGAGCGAAATAGTAAACCGCGTAGTAGAAAAGCCCGTTGAAGTGGTGCATCAGCCCTGCCTGGGCCAGGCCCCAGAGCAGGCAGGCGCCGAAGGCGGCCGCGAGAAACAAGTACCCGAGCGCAAGGAAGCGCCGTTCCTCGGCTTCGACGCCGCTGCGTTCCCGCCAGGCCACCAGCGGCGGAAGAACCAGTATCGCGGCCCAGAGAGCGAGGATCGGGTACTGTTCCCGCAGGGTTTCCAGCGCCCGGGAGGGCGGGATCGGAGCGTCCAGGTTCTCGGGGTCGGGTTGGGGGAAGAGCTTCTCCTGGTTGGTGACCTTGGTGGCGAAGGTCAGGAAGTACTCGGCCGACTCGCCAAGGCTTTTGCTGCCCGAGCGGTCGTTGGTGTTGGTGTAGAACCGTCCGAGAATGGTGGCGACGTTGCTGCGCGTGCCGAGAGTGGCGACATCGATGGCCAGCGGGAGCATGAAAAGCACTGCGAGTACCGCACTCAGGCGCAGTTCCCGTCGATGAACCCGCAGGAAATCCCGCCAGGTCCCGGGGCGCTCGCGCCGGTACCATACCAAGAGTGCCAAGCCGGCCAGCGTGCCGACGAACAGCGGCTGGGCTACGTGGCCGTGGAAGAGAAACCCGCCCGCGACTGTCGCAATGACGAGATCCTGGGCGCGGCCGCCGGCGACCGAGACGCTGGCGACGAGGAAGCACAGGGCCGGCATGAGCAGCACCCACGGGGGCCAAATGCTCATGAACGGGCCCGGGCTAGGAGCCACCGCGGCACTGATGCGCCCGAAATGCCAGGCGCCGGCCAGCAGGGCGAGGGGCAGGAAGGCGCGCGAGCGCAAGTTCGCGGCCAGCACGGCCAGGGCGAGGGCGTAGAAGAACGCCTGCACCAGCATGCTGGTCAGGAGATGGGCTGCGCCCGGGGTGGGGCAAAGCCCCAGCACGTGATGGAAGAGCGCCTCGCCTGCGGCGTAGACATAGAAGAATGCCGGGCCGGGATGGTTGAACTCGAAGCGCGAATAGTTCCCGTAGAGCTCCTGAAAGCGGCCCGCGTTGTCGATCTGCAGTGCGTTGATCCCGGTGTCCCCCGTCTCGAGGCCGGGAGTGTTGAAATACTGGTCGTAACCCGAAGCCCCAAGGGCGAACGCCAGCCCGAGGAACAGCGCAAGGGCCGTGAGCCAGACAGGTCGGGAACTGGTGACGGTGGGCATGGGGCCCAATCGGTGTGCGGAATCAAACCGTGCGGCTCAACAGCGGATTTCGGCCGCGGCCGTGCGCCCGCCGGGAGGCCGGGCTGGTTTGCGCTGGGCCTCAGGCGCGTTCACGCGTGGCCGGCTTCTTGGCGTCCGCGGGCTTCGGCGTGATCGACACGACCGGCGGCGGGACCTCGAGCGGCGGCGCCCGGAACACCCGCCGGTTCCACGCCACGTCGCTGCGCGAAACCACCCGGACAAAGGCGGGCGGGTCCTCGGCAACATGGGGGCGGATGAACGGGACGGGGAAGGGCATGCAGGCT
>OMJT01000094.1 GCA_900299415.1 Opitutales bacterium | reverse complement strand
CGGGCCCGCCACGCTCCAGCCCTTCGCCCGTGAGCTGATCGAGGAGCTCATCCCGATGGTCGAGAAGAACTACAAGGTCTCGAAGAAGGCCGATGACCGCGCCATCGCCGGCATGTCCATGGGCGGCGGCCAGTCCATCAACATCGCCTTCAGCCGTCCCGACCTCTTCCGCTACGTCGGCCTCATGAGCCCGGCGGCCAGCGGCGCCGTGGACACGCAGTATCCCGCCCTTTTCAAGGACGTGGCCGCGACCAACAAGCAGTTCAAGGTCCTGTGGGTCGGCATCGGCAAGGACGACAACCTGACCGGCAACGGCACCAAGGCCTTTGACGCCACCCTGACCAAGGCCGGCATCAAGCACGACTACATCGTGGGCGAGGGCCGGCACGAGTGGACCGTCTGGCGCTATCACCTGCGTGATTTCGCCCCGCTGATCTTCAAGAAGTAATTCCCCGTGGAAGCGATGACGGCGGCGGACAAAATCCGCCGCCGTTTTTGTTTTCCGAACCTTCATCCGCGCCGCGGGTCACAGCCCCCCACATGAAAGCCAAACTCCGCCGCCTGGCTGCCTGGCTCTGGCGGGAATGGGTCCGTCCCATCACCCTCGCCGCCGCCATCGTGTTCCCGCTGAAGTCGGCCCTCGCCGACTGGAACTATGTCCCCTCCGGCTCCATGGAGCCATCGATCCGCCCCGGTGAGCTCGTCCTCGTCAACAAGCTCGCCTACGATCTCAAGGTCCCGTTCACCACGCGGCACCTCGCGGAATGGGGCGACCCGGCCCGCGGCGACGTGGTGGTCCTCTATTCGCCCGCCGACGGGGAGCGCCTCGTCAAGCGCGTGGTCGGCCTGCCCGGCGATACCGTCGAGATGCGCGACGAGCGCCTGTGGATCAATGGCCGCGCCCTGGACTACCTCCCGGCCGGCGCGCCCGACATCGCCGGGGCCGAGCCGGGCGCCATCGTGGCGACCGAGCTGCTGGGCGCGCGGCCCCATGCGATAAAGGTCCTGCCCACCAAGCCCGCCCTCCGCACGTTCGGGCCGGTCCGCGTGCCCGCCGGGCAGTACTTCGTGCTCGGCGACAACCGCGACAACAGCAACGACTCCCGCTATATCGGCTTCATCGAGCGCCGCCGCATCATCGGCCGCGCCACCGCGGTCATCGCCTCGCTCGACCTCGAACACTACGGCAAACCGCGCCTGAACCGGTTCTTCGGCTCGATTCCCTGAAGCTTGCACCAGGGCCCGATACAGCGAAAGTCGGGGCCACCCCTCTGTTACGCGGCCTTTGCGCCGCCCGTTCCCCATGACGATGCCGTTCCTTCGTCGCGCCGGCCTCCGCTTCGCCGCCGCGCTTTGCCTTGCTGCCGTCCCGGCCGTGGCCGCGGCCGCCGCCGCACCCGACCTGGCGTCACCGGACTTCAAGCCGGCTGACTTCTTCCTTCCCCGCAAGATCTGGACTGCCCGACTAACCCTCACGCCCGAGCAGTTCGACGCCATGCAGCCGAAGGTCGGCCTGCCCCCGGCGCGCGGCGGTCAGGCGCCCGCCGTCGCCACGCCGACTGCGGGCGGCGCCCAGCAACGCAACGGGCTCGCCGCGCAGCGCGGCGTGAGTTTCGACTTTGCCCATGGCGACCTCACGCTGGAGGGCCGCGTGTTCAAGGACGTCGGCGTCCGCTACAAGGGCAACGGCACCTACTTTGCCTCCGCCGGTTCGCTCAAGATCTCCCTGAAGGTCGACCTCAACAAGTACGCCAAGGACCAGAAGTTCGCCGGGCTCACCACACTCAACTTCCATAGCTGCGCCCGCGACCCGGGTTTCATGAACGAGGTGCTCGGCTACGAGATGTATCGCGCCGTCGGCGTGCCGGCCCCGCGCGTCACCTACGCCCGGGTTTACCTCACGGTCCCCGGCCGCCATGCCGACCGCTACCTCGGCCTCTTCACCGTGGTCGAGAACGTGGACGAGGATTTCCTCCGCGGTCGCCTGCCGCCCGGCGACGGCGCGCTCTTCAAGCCCTCCAACGGCGCGCTGCTCGCCGACCAGGGCACCGCGTGGTCCGCCTACGCCCAGCGCTACGATGCCAAGACCGACCTCACGTCGGCCCAGCAGCAGCGCATGATCGACATCATCTCCTTCGCCAACCAGGCCCCGACGGAGGAGTTCAACGCGCACATCGGCGACTACCTCGATCTCGACAACTTCGGCGCCTTCACGGCCGCCATGGTCTGGATGTCGAATATGGACAGCGTGCTCTACACCGGGCAGAATTATTACATCTACCTCCGGCCGGACAACCGGAAGCTCATGTTCATCCCGTGGGATCAGGACGAGTCCTGGGGACAGGTCGTCGGTTCGCAGGATATGCGCAACAACCTGAGTATCTTCGCGCCCTTCGTTCGCGCCAATCCCGTGCTCCAGCGGCTCTTCGCGGTCGAGGCCTTCCGCAAAGTCTACCTCCTGAAGCTGGCCGAGCTCACCCTGGGGCCCGGCGAGCCCGGCCGCATCGCCAAGCAGGTGGACGAGCTTGGGGCGCTGCTCCGACCCGCGATTGCCGACGAATCCAAGGAGGCGCTGGCCCAGTTCGACGACTCCGTCGCCGGCCGTCCCGTGCGCCACACCGTCGGCATCGGCCTAAACGAGTTCCTCCCGATCAAGTCGTTCGTTGCCGCCCGTCAGCCCTCGGTCCTCACCCAGCTGACGGCGAAGTGAGCACCGCCGCCCGCAAGGCGGCGCGGTTGAGCTTGCCTTGGGCATTGCGCGGCCAGTCGGCCAGCGCGACATAGCGCTTGGGCCGCTTGAAGCCGGCCAGTCCCGCGATCCGACCAGCCACGGCCGCGGGATCAATAGCCATCCCTCCCGGATGACAGGCCACGACCGCCTCACCCCACTCGGGGTCCGGCACGCCGACGACGGCGACGTCGGCAAACAGCCCGGTGGCCTGGAGCGCCGCCTCGACCTCCTCGGGCTGTACCTTCTTGCCGCCCGTGATGATCACGGCGTCACGCCGCCCGAGCAGCCAGAGTCGCCCCGAGTCATCGAGACGGCCCGCATCCGAGGTGACCAGCGTCCGGCTCCCGCTCTCCGCCGGCCAATAGCCACGGAACACCGATTCACCCGTGACCGTGACCGCGCCCTCCGCATCGAGGGAAATCCGGGCGTGTGGCATCGGCCGGCCCGCACTGCGATCGCCACCCGCAAATTCCTCGGGGCGCTGCGCCGCCACCATCGCCATGGTCTCGGTCAGGCCATAGCCAAGCGAGATCGGCAGCCGCGCCTGCGCCGCCGCGTCGGCCAGCTCGGCCCACACCGGCCCGCCACCCACGGAGATCACCCGGAACCGCCGCAGCCACTCGACCGCCGCCGGCGAACCCAACAGGCGCTGCAGCTGGGTCGGCACCAGCGACAGGAACCAGTCGCCTGGTTCGAGCGCCGGGCGTTTCCCCGCCAGCAGAGTATCCCAGCTCCATGGCCGGTACTCACCGTCCGTCAGTACGCAGCGCATCCATGCCATCAGCCCGCTCACATGATGCAGCGGCAGTAACCCGACCGCATTCACCCGACTGACGCCAAAGTGCCGCGCGAACCCGTCCACCGCGGCCGCCACGGTGTCCTGATCATGCCGCGCGAACCGGATCCGGCCGCTGCTGCCGCCGGTGGGGATGCAGAGCCAGCCGCACTCCGGCGAGAATTTGAAATTTGATATTTGAAATTGGGTGGCCTCATCCAGCGCGGCGCGCTCGGCGGTGCCCCAGGCAGGATCGGCGAGGAAGACTGGCCCACGGCCGGCGGCGGCGGCGGCGAAGGCCGGCATGAAACGTACCGGATCTGGCTCCGAGACCAGGATCGGTTTCCCCTCGGGAGCGTCAACGGACCGCTGACGTACCCCGGCCGGCTGGAGGCGGCGGGCTAGCTCAGCGCGTTCCATACGGCCTCCGGGTTCAGACGCTCGACGTCCTCGCGATATAGGAACGGCGCCGCCGCGGGACCATTGAAGCGGTCGTCCGCGAAGAGCGGCCCCACGCCGAAGCCCAAGGCCCGGGGCTTCTCAGGGGTCTGCGCGGCCTGCCACGCAAACGCTGTCCGCAGGGCGGACCGCATCCCGACCGCCGTTTCCAGGGCCGAGGAAAAGACCACCGCGGCCTTCACTCGGGCGAGCTGGGTCAGCGCCGTCTCGAGGTCCCCGTGCAGGGCAGGCTTCACCACGAACACCCCGGGCCAGCCGGCGCCGAGCCAACGCTCGACATCGCCGTCGCCCGCCAGGGACTCATCGAGAGCCAGCGGCGTCGGGAAATCCCCCGCCAAGCCCAGGAGCAAATCATTCACCTTGGGATCGGAGGCCTGGCCGGGCGCAGGCCGGGCGAAGGCCGGCTGTTCCACGAATTCCACCGGTCGCTCGGCACAACGCTCCAGCCAGCGCTCCGCGGTGCGGCGGTCCCACGCCCCGTTGGCATCCAGCCGCAGCCGGGCCCCGTCGGGCAGCCGGGCACACAGGTCGTCGAGCAGGGCGATCTCGTCCCCCGCCGCGCCCACCCCGACCTTCCACTTGAAAGTCCGAAAGCCCGCCTCGGCCTTGGACGGCACCGTCGCGAGCGCCTCCTTGCCCGCCGGCAGGAGGGCCGCCACGGGGAGAAACGCCCCAACCTCCGGGGGGCTATCCGTCGTGAGTGCCGCAATCGCCGTGGCCAACGCTCGCCGCAGGCAGGGGAGCCCCGGCGGGATCCGCGCCAGGTCACCCTCCCCCGGCTGCGCTCCCAAGGTCCGCAGCAGGCCGGCATCGGCCTCCACAGTTTCCGATCCGAAGCCCGGCACCGGCGACGCCTCGCCCCAGCCCACGTGCCCGGTGGCGGGATCCTCCAGCCGGACAATCACCCCGGTCCGCACTGCCCAGCTGCCATGCGCCGTGCGCACCGGGGCCCGGAAGGGCAGCGAATAGGCGCGGAACTGCAGGAGCAGGCTCACGCCAAACGGTTTGCCGATGCCATCCGCGGATCAATCCCGGAGTCCGAACCCAAGACAGTTTAACCGCAGATTACGCGGATTGCGCGGATTCAGGATCAGAGCCTAACCAATCCGTGCAATCCGTTGTTAAAATCTCCGGGCGAATCGTTGAACCGTCCGAAAAATCATTTGCGCTTTGCCCGGATGCGCTTACTCCGTTCACGGCAACCCATGACCAAGGTTGCCAAGTCAAATTCCGCCGCCGCCGATGCGGCGAGCTACCTCGCGGCTGACGCGTTCTTCCGCGCGAACCTCCCCACCGCCCTCACGTTCGACGACGTGTCGTTGGCGACGTTGTACTCGGACATCCTGCCGCGCGACGCCGACACGTCCACGGCACTGAGCGATGCGCTCAAGCTCCAGATCCCGATCGTCTCGTCGGACATGGACACCGTCACGGAGTCGCGCATGGCGATCGCCATGGCGCTCAACGGCGGCCTCGGCCTGATCCATTACAACATGGGCGCCAAGGACCAGGTGAAGGAGGTCGCCCGTGTGAAGCGCCACATCCACGGCCTCATCCAGGACCCGATCACCGTCGCGCCCAACCAGCAGATCGGCGACGTGCTCGCCATGATCGAGCAGCGGAAGTTCGCCTTCAGCACCTTCCCGGTCGTCGACGATGCCGGCGCCCTCGTCGGCCTGCTCTCGGGCAACGTGGTCAAGGAGCGCTACAAATCGAAGTCCGTCCGCGACGTGATGACCCCGCGTGCCTCGCTCACCACCGAAAAGCACCGCGCCGTGGCCAACGACCCGATCAAGGCCGCCGACCAGTTCTTCACCCGCCACGTGGGCCTCAACAAGATGCTCGTCGTGGACGACGCCGGGAAGCTCCGCGGGCTGGTGACGGAGTCCGACGTGGTCCGCATCACCGCCGAGGCGAAGGCCAACCGGAAGCCGGCCCGTGACGCCGACTTCCGCCTCGTCGTCGGCGCCGCCCTCTCCCCCGTTCGCAAGCCCGACGGCTCACTCGACCGCCAGCGTGTCCTTGAGCATGTCGAGCACCTGCTCGCCGAGCATGTCGATGCCATCGCCGTCTCGACCGCCCACGGCCATACCAAGAGCGTCGGCGAGGTCGTGAAACTCGTCCGCGGCGCCCACCGCCACGTCACCCTCATCGCGGGCAACGTCACCAGCGCCGAGGGCGTGGCTTATCTCGCCGACTGCGGCGCCGACGCCATCAAGGTCGGCCAGGGCCCGGGTTCGATCTGCACCACCCGCATCGTGGCGGGCGTCGGCATCCCGCAGCTCACCGCGCTCCATGTCGCCGCCTCCGGCAACCGCGGCCGCAAGGTCCGGATCATTGCCGACGGCGGAATCACCAAGAGCGGCGACATCGTCAAGGCCCTCACCCTCGCCGATGCCGTCATCCTCGGCGGCCTGCTCGCCGGCTGCCGCGAGGCGCCGGGCGAGATCATGGAGATCGGCGGCAAGTTCTACAAACAGTACCGCGGCATGGGCTCGCTCGCCGCGATGAAGGCCGGCAGCGCCGCCCGTTACGGACACGACAAGGCCGACCGCACCCGCAAGGTCGCGGCGGAGGGCATCGAGGCCCTCAAGGAGGTCAGCGGCTACGTCGACGACGTTCTCGCCAACCTGCTCGGCGGCGTCCAAAGCGGCATGGGCTACCTTGGGGCCGCCAACCTCACCCAGCTCCGCGCCAAGGCCCGCTTCATCCGCGTCAGCCCGGCCGGCCAGAAGGAAGCCGCCCCGCACGACGTGGTCGAGGTCTCCACCCGCGCCAGCACCGCCTGAGGGATCGGAGGTGGGCGGGCGCCCTCACGCGGCGACACCCGGCGCCGCCGCGCCCGTGGTTTTCTGTTTGCCCTCGGGCCACCGGTCGCGTTTTCACTTTCCGGCAACAGGGGTGCTTCCCTCCGGAACACGATTCGGTTGCCGAGAATTCATCCGCAACCATGTCCCTCCCCCCTTTTTCCAGCCAGCTAATCGCTGACGTCGGCATCTCCCTGGGCGACGAAGGCAAGGGCCGCCTCATCCCCGAGGTCGCCGAGGAGCTGCGCGGCACACGCGCCCAGGTCTCCGTGGTGCTGAAGGTCAACGGCGGCGCCAACTCGGGCCACACCGCGGGAGGCATCAAGCTCAACCTCCTGCCCGCCGGCGTGGTTGTGCGCGACGCCGCCCACCTCTGCGTTGGCAGCGGCGTGGTGGCCGATCCGCGCAAGATCTGGTGGGAGACGCGGCCGCTGGAGAAGAAGGGCCATGCTATCCTCTCCCGCCTGCTGATCGACGAGCGCACGCTGGTCTCCGACCTCACCCACCGCCTGCTCGACCTCGCGTGGGAGGACTACCGCGTCAACATCCTCGCCGAGGAGGCGCGCGGCTCGACCGGCCGTGGCATCACGCCGGCCTACCTCGACGAAGTCGGCCAGCAACAGATCACCTACGCCGACTTCCTGGGCGGCCCGAACTACTTCGCCCGCAAGCTCGCCCAGCGCGCCGACCGCGCCTGCCGCACGATCGAGCATGTCTGCCGCGTGACCGAGTCCGCGTGGAACGCCTTCTTCGACAAGCTCACGGCCGCCGAGATCCGGGCCAACGCCGAGGCAATCGATCTCGGGGTTTTCACGAAGGACGAGTTCGACTTCAGCCGCTTCCGCGGGCCGACGCCCTTCACCCTCAACCTGGAGGCCCTGACCGCAGCCTACTGGCAGTCCGGCACGGCGCTGGCGAAGAACATCGGCGAGGTCCGCGAGCTCATCCTGCGCGAGCTGGCCGCCGGCCGCACCGTGATCGGCGAGTTCGGCCAGGCCTACTGGCTCGACAAGCGCCACGGCTTCTCGCCGAACGTCACCGCCTCGCACACGTTCACCCCGGAGTTCTTCGAGAGCGCCGGCATCCCCGTGCAGCGCATCCACACCTTCGGCGTGGCCAAGGCCTATGACACCAAGGTCGGCACGCACACGTTCCTCACGCAGATGGACGACGCCCACCCCCTCGCGGCGCGGCTGAAGCAGATCGAGTTCGGCACCAGCACCGGCCGCCAGCGCATGGTCGGCTGGTACGACGCCGCGGAGAAGGGCGACGCCCTCCGTTACGGCGGCTTCCAGGACCTGATGATCAACAAGCTCGACGCCCTCACCCACGGAGGCGAATGGCAGGGCGAACTCCTGATCTGCACGGCCTACCAGGACGCTACCGGACGGCGCTTCCCGCACGTGCCGCGCAACGAGGCGGTGCGGCGCACCCTCCAGCCCGTCTATACCCGCCACCCCGGCTGGACAGAGGATATCTCCCGCGTGCGGAGATTTGCTGACCTGCCGCATGCCGCCCAGCTCTACGTCGCCGCGATGGTCCGCAGCCTGGTCGATGTGGCCTACGGCTCCGGACCTCGCCCGGCGACGCTGCCGAACCTCCGGTACCTCGGGGTCGGCCCCGAGCCCTCGCAGATCATCAAGGACGTCCCCGCCACGGCGGACTTGATCCGGCTGTTCTGAGGTAGGGCTGGCTCGACGAGCCGGCCGTTCGCGCCGCACCCCGAAAACGTCCGCATTATCCTGCAGCGTCTGTCCGCGAACATCGATCCCGGCCGGGTCGTCGACCCAGCCCTACCTGCAAGCGTCGCGCTCACCCGCCCGCCATCACCGGCCGGAAGCCGGCCTCGCGCAGGATGCGGGCGATGGTCTCGCGCTGGTCACCCTGGATCTCGATCGCACCGTCCTTGACCGTACCGCCGCAGCCGCAGGCCGCGCGCATCTTCTTCGCCAGCGTTTCCTTCTCGGGCAGGCCGATCCCGGTGAAGCCGTCCACCACGGTCACGGTCTTGCCGCCGCGGCCGCCAGTCTCGCGGCGCACGTCGACCCGGCCGCGGTTGCGCTCGGCCTGGTGCGCGTTACGCGATGAGGCCGGCGGCACCGGCGCATTGGCCGGGGCCGGCGGCAGCCCGGCACCACTCAGCTGGGCAAAGGGATTCTGGCCGAGCGACTGCCCGCCGTCCGTGGAGACCTTGCCGGAGCTCATGTTCAAGGACGTCCGCCGCAGCTGCCGGCGGGGATGGCCGCATCGCCGCCGAGGAACTGGTGTGCCTTGGCATAGCTGCGCCGCTCGAGGAAATGGGCCAGCTGCGGATGCAGCCCGGCCCGGCCGCGCTCAAGCAGCTCGTCGAGCCGGGCCATTTCGGCGGCGACGACCTTGCCGTCCGAAGCCGTGATCGCCGCCAGCAGTCGGCCAAGGGAGTCCTTGATCTGGGTTGCCATGTTGGGGGCAACTTACGCCGGATCAGCACCGCGCCAAACCGTTTGTTTGTCCCTTATTAAATTCCGCCGGCCCGCCGGCCGCTTTACTCAGGCCGAAAATGGCGCAAGGTGGCGGTCATGCCCACGCCTCCTTTTGTCTATCAGGACCCCTTCCCCCTCGGCGATGACACCACCGAGTACCGGCTGCTCAGCCGCGAGGGGATCGCGACCTCCACGTTTGAGGACAAGGAGATCCTGAAGGTCGAGCCGGGCGCCCTCGCCTTCCTCGCCCAGCAGGCGTTCCACGACTGCTCCTTCCAGCTGCGTCCGGCGCACCTGCAGCAGGTCGCCGCCATCCTCGACGACCCCGAGGCCTCGGCCAACGACCGCTATGTCGCCCTTACCCTGCTGAAGAACGCCGAGATCGCCGCCGAGGGCATCCTGCCAATGTGCCAGGACACCGGCACGGCCGCCATCTTCGCCAAGAAGGGCGAGCAGGTCTGGACCGGCGCCAACGACGCCGAGTGGCTCAGCCGCGGCGTATACGACGCCTTCACCAAGGAGAACCTCCGTTACTCGCAGGTCGCCCCACTCGACATGTGGAAGGAGTCCAACACCGGCACGAACCTCCCGGCGCAGATCGACATCCTCGCGACCAAGGGTGCGAGCTACGATTTCACCTTCGTCGCGAAGGGCGGCGGCTCGGCGAACAAGATGCTGTTCTTTCAGGAGACCAAGGCGGTCCTCAACCCGAAGAGCTTCGACAAATGGGTGACCGACAAGCTGCCCCTGCTCGGCACCAGCGCCTGCCCGCCCTACCACCTCGTGCTCGTCGTCGGCGGCACCAGCGCCGAGGCCTGCATGAAGACCCTGAAGCTCGCCTCGACCCGGTACCTCGACACCCTCCCCACCACCGGCAACGAGCACGGCCGCGCCTTCCGCGACCTCGCGATGGAGGCCCGGGTCCTCGAGATCGCCCGCTCCACCGGCATCGGCGCCCAGTTCGGCGGCAAATACTTCGCCCTCGATGTCCGCGTCATCCGCCTGCCGCGCCACGGCGCCAGCTGCCCGATCGGGCTCGGCGTGTCGTGCAGCGCCGATCGCAACATCCGCGCGAAGATCAACCGCAACGGCATCTTCCTCGAGAAGCTCGAGACCAACCCGGGCCGGTTCATCCCCGCCTCCCAGCGCCTCTGGAAGGACGATTCGATGGTCCGCATCGACCTCAACCGTCCGATGGCGGAGATCCGCGCCGAGCTCAGCAAGTACCCGGTCACGACCCGCGTGTCGCTCAGCGGACCGATGGTTGTCGCCCGCGATATCGCCCACGCCAAGCTCAAGGAACGCCTCGATGCCGGCCAGGACCTGCCGCAGTATTTCAAGGACTTGCCAGTCTACTATGCCGGTCCCGCCAAGACCCCGCAGGGCTACGCCTCGGGCTCGTTCGGTCCCACGACCGCCGGGCGCATGGACAGCTATGTTGACCTTTTTCAGGCCCGTGGCGGCTCCATGGTCATGCTCGCCAAGGGTAACCGCAGCGCCCAGGTCACCGCGGCCTGTCAGAAACACGGAGGCTTCTACCTTGGCAGCATCGGCGGCCCGGCCGCCATCCTGGCGAAGGAAAACATCCGCAAGGTCGAGGTCCTCGAGTATCCCGAGTTGGGAATGGAGGCCATTTGGAAAATCGAGGTGGCGGACTTTCCCGCGTTCATCCTCGTGGACGACAAGGGCAATGACTTCTACGCCAACGGCTGCGCCGCCTGCCTGCCGCCGGCAAAAAAGTAGCCGGACAAAACCGCCGAAAAGGAATTGCCCATGCGGCCGTCCTTAAGCCGCATGGGCCTGCACCCTTGCTAACACCCGTGGCGCTTTGCTTTCGCCGCGGGCAAGTGAATCGATCCAAAGATCGGGCCCTGTTTCAGGGTTGGCTCACTATACTCCGGCAGCCGCAGGACGGCTCCGCACGTTTTGGCGGGAAATGCGCAACGATTGTTGCCCCTAGGCCGGCGAAAATCTCCGCCGATCAGAAGCTGAAACCGAGGCGATCGCCTTTGGCCGAGACGCGACTGATCTCGCGCTCGCGCAGGTCGGTGTCGCGCGGTGTAACGCGCTCACGCACCGGGGCCGAGACCGGCACCGCCAGCATGGCAAACTCTGCGACATTGGCGAGACGGGCGACGCGCTGGTCGCGCGGGCTCGGAATTGACGCCAGCGGCTCGGGCAAACCTGCTTCCGTACGGAGGCTCGCCAAATTGGCGGCCGGTAGCACCAACTCCATCGCCGCTTGGGGTGGGTGCACCTGAATCTCGGAGAATTTCAAGCGCACGGGGTTGGCGAGGCTGGCAGCGAGCAAGGGCTCGTGCGCCGTCCCTTCGACCGGGGTGGCAGAGGCCGCAAGTACCTCGGCCACGACAACCGGTGCCGGGACCGCGGCGGCAATCTCGGCCACGTGATTCGCCCTGGCCACAGCGGCCACCGCCGACGGCACCCCGCTGTGCGCCAGGGTCAACGCGGGCGTGATCGCCTCTGGAGAGACGACAGTGGGCTGCACGGCTGGAAAGCGGACATAGGCGGAGAGGGCTACGGCAACCGCGGCACCGACTCCGGCCAAGGCGGCGGCGCGGCGACCAGGGACCAACGCAGTCAATGGTTGCCACCAACGCCGCGGGGCGACGATCGCTGCAAGCTGCTTCGCCCGCAACTCATCCTCAAAACGTTTCCAGAACTCCGCTGGCGGACGCTCGGCCCGCTTGACGCGAAGCAGCTCCTCCAGAGTCGGCTTGGAATTTGGAAATGGGGGTTTCATCGGCGCACGTAACGTTGAAGCTCGGACTGGAGCTGCTGCTTGGCGTAGTGCAGCCGGGAACGCACGGTGCCCACGGAACAGGACATGAGTTCGGCGATCTCCTGATGGCTCAGGCAGTCGATTTCAAATAGGGTTACCACGGTGCGATGCTTGATAGACAATTTTTGCATCGCCTCGTTCAATTTTTCCTGGAGTTCCCGCACCATCGCGCCCCGCTCCGCGCCATTGGTGTAGTCGGTCAGGGCAGCAATCACCTCGGCCGATGGCCGGTCGTTTTCGTCGATTTGCTCCAAGCTGAAGAATGTGCGCAAACGGTTCTTCCTCAGGTGAGATAGGGAAGAATTGATCGCGATTCGGTAGAGCCAGGTAAAAAAGGACGACTGTCCGCCAAACCGGTTGATGGACTGAAAGGCCTTAATGAAACTATCCTGCACCAAGTCGGAGGCGTCCTCACGATTCGAGGTCAGGTTGTAAACAACCGCATAAAGCCGCTGGCGGTACTTCAGGATCAACTCGTCGAAGGCCGCCACATCCCCGGCCTGTACTCGCCGGACGATCTCGCTGTCCGCGTCAGCCTCCAGGGCCCTTTCTGGTGCCGTCACCAAGGGCTTATCCAAGGCCTTCGTCGGGGTCATGCCCGGAAGTTGCCGGCCTCAGGTGTGGCAGGCAAACGGAAATTGGTTTCAGGCCGGACGGATCTCGTCGACTTGGTCGACGATCGCGTCGCAGAGGGCCAGGAGTCCCGGCACGGGTACCGTGTGGGCCCAGGGAGCCAAGGCGGCGCGCGCCGCCTCAATCTCCGCCTGAATGGCCGCAGCCACGTCGCCAAAGATCCCATGCTCGCGCATCTGCCCCAAGTGCAGCGCCAACTGGGGCGGTCGGCTTCCCTGGATTTCCTGCAGGAGTTCGTTGCGTTCCGCGGGTGCCAGCTTTCCTAACAGCAGGAGGAGCGGCAGCGTGAGCTTCCCGCTCGCGAGGTCCGTCCCCAAGGTTTTGCCGATACGCTTCTCCTCGCCGAAGAAATCGGCGAGATCGTCATAGATCTGGTAAGCCACGCCGAGGTGCCGGCCGTAGCGTCCCGCGGCCTCCCCATAGGCGGGCGGCTGACCGGCGAGCGCGGCGCCCAGTCGGCAGGACACGCGGAACAACTCGGCGGTCTTCAGCTCGATCACCCGCTGATAATCGGTCACCGAAAAATCCGTCGACCCGCGCCGCAGGGTCTGCACGACCTCGCCGGCGCAGACGCGCCGGGTCGAAGCCGAGACCGCCAAGCAGACCTCGGTCGTCGGAAACTGCGCCGCGAGGTGCAGTGCGTGCGCAAAGAGGGCATCGCCAAGGAGCACCGCGGCCACCGGGCCGTAGGAACGAGCGGCCGTGCGTCGGCCGCGTCGAACCTCCGCCTCGTCCATAATATCGTCATGCACCAGCGTGGCAAGGTGGACCAGTTCCACCACGGCAGCTACCCGGACGAGGTCAGGCTGCACGGGACCCGGTACCCGACCACCACTTAGGAAAACAAGGGCCGGTCGGATGCGCTTGCCCCCGGTGTCGATGCAGTAATCAGCCATTTCCCGGATCTCGGGCTCAAAGGCGGAGATTTGGGCCCGCAGGAAACGATCAAGGTCGGCCAAATGGGGCCGCAGCGATACCATAACCGCCTCCAGACCGCCGGACACACCCATTCCGGGCCCGGGCTCCACTGGGGCGGCCACAGGGTCCCCAGCGAGGGTCTCGGGACTGGCGATGGGATT
>OMJT01000093.1 GCA_900299415.1 Opitutales bacterium | reverse complement strand
TTCCTCGGTCGCGTGTCGTTTGCCTTTCATCGTCTGGGTTCCTTTCTATCGGCCCCAGACTGACGCCGCCAGCGGATCAATTCTCGGCGGTCACCTCAGCGGCGAGCGGGGACTTCGCACTGGTGGCGGAGTAGGCTTTGACGGAGTAGGCGCGAGGTTTGGTCATGGGAGGAGGAGGGTAGGGCCGGGCCGCTGGCCCGGCCGGGGATGGCAGTTCGGAGATGGCAGTTGGGGGGGATTGAATCCCGAAATTTCCAATCCGGCAACCCGTGGCGAAGCCTGATCATCCGTAGGCACGCGGACGCTACCGTCCGGTCGTCGCCATCAGGTGCGCCGGATAACGCTCGCCCTCGATGGGGATCGCGGCGGCGGCGGCTTGGATGGCGGCGAGATCCGCGGGGGAGAGCACGACGTTGTCTGCGCCGATGTTTTCCTCGAGCCGGTGCAGCTTGGTCGTGCCGGGAATGGGCACGATCCACGGCTGCTGGGCGAGCAGCCAGGCGAGCGCGATCTGCGCGGTCGTGGCCCGCTTCTCGCCGGCGATGCGCTTGAGCAGGTCGACCAGCGCCTGGTTCTTTGCCATCGCCTCGGGCGTGAACCGCGGGAGGGTTTTCCGGAAATCGTTGTCGGCGATTTTGGTGTCCGACGACATCGCGCCGGTGAGGAATCCCTTGCCGAGCGGGCTATAGGCGACGAGGCCGATCCCCAGCTCGGCGCAGGCGGCGAGGATGCCGTTGGTCTCGGGGCCGCGGGTCCAGAGCGAGTACTCGTTCTGCAGGGCCGTCACCGGCTGCACGGCGTGGGCGCGGCGAACCGTCGCCGCGCCGGGCTCGGACAGGCCGAAATACCGCACCTTGCCGGCCTGGATGAGTTCTTTCACGGTGCCGGCGACGTCCTCGATCGGCACGTCGGGATCGACGCGGTGCTGGTAGAACAAGTCGATCACGTTGACGCGGAGCCGCTTCAGCGAGGCGTCGACGACTTGCTTGATGCGCTCGGGCCGGCTGTTGAGCTTGGGGATCGGTCCCTTCATGCCGCGCGGGTCGCTGTCCGGGCTGGTGTTGAAGCCGAACTTGGTGGCGATGACGACCTTCCCGCGGAACGGTTCGAGGGCCTCGCCGACGATCTCCTCGTTGGTGAACGGGCCGTAGACCTCGGCGGTGTCGAAAAAGGTGACGCCGCGCTCCACCGCCTGGCGCACGAGCGCGATGCTCTCCGCCTTGGTGAGCGAGTGGCCGTAGCTAAAGTTGAGGCCCATGCAGCCGAAGCCGAGGGCGGAGACCTGGAGTTTTCCTTGGCCGAGTGTACGGGATTTCATCGGGAGCGGGCAGGGAGTGAACGTGAGGGTGGAAAGTGGGTGAAAGGTGGAGGTGAGAGTGCCTGAGAGTAGCACAGGGTGGGGGTCGGCGTCGCCCGGGAACTTGCGCGAGCTGTTGGGATTTTGCTCCAAACCGATCGCGGGCTGTTTACGGTGTCCGGCACTCCCATGCCTGTTCCCCAGACCACCTCGGCCGAAGCGCTCGACCGATATGCGTTGGGCAAGACCATCGTCGTCGGCCACGGCCCGGGCTGGGAGGACGTCCGGCTCGTGGTGAAATCGCTGCCGCCGACGGCGGAAACGTTCACGATGCCGGCGGTGACCGAGCCGTTCATTGCGTGGATCTCGTCCGGCGAGGCCGAGGCCCGGGAGCGCGACCCGGGCGGGCCGTGGCGGACGATGCACCTCAAGCAGGGCTCGTTCTTCCTCACGACCGGCGGGGAACCGTACGAGTTCGGCTGGCGCACGCTCTCGTTTGCGCCGTTCGAGGTCACGCTGGTGCTGCTCAGCCTGCCGTTGTTCCAAGAGGCGCTGGCCGAGGTTTTCGGGAAAAACGCGCCGCGGACCGCGATGCGGGATGTGTCGGGCTCGCAGGACCCGGCACTCATTGCGCTCCTCCAGCAACTCCGGGCCGAGGCGGGGCGGCGGCCGGCGAGTCGGCTGTTCGTGCGCGGCCTGGCCCAGGCCATCGGGGTGCATCTCGCCCGCAACTACGCCTCACTGGCGACCGCGACGCGGAGTGCCACCCCGGCGCTGCCCGGGTTCAAGCTTCGCCGTATCACGGCCTGGATGGCGGAGCACCTGGCCGAGGAGTTCAGCCTCGCGCGGCTGGCGAAGCAGGCGGACATGAGTGTGTTTCACTTCAACCGGCTGTTCAAGCGCGCCACCGGCCTGCCGCCCTCCCAGTACCACATCCGGCTCCGCCTCGACACCGCCCGGCGCCTGCTGCGCGAGACCGACCGCAGCGTGATCGAGGTCGCCAACGCGGTCGGTTACTCCAACCCCAGCCACTTCGCGCAGCTTTTCCGCAAGGACACCGGCATCACGCCAAGCGATTACCGCCGCGAGCGGTGATGATATTGCCACAGCGACACCGAGAACACGGCGATCGGAACGTTTTAACCACGGATTTCACGGATCACACGGATTGGGGTTCGGCACCAAAGCATCTGGGTGGTCCGTGAAATGCGTGGTTAAAAAGTTTTTCTCCGTGCTGTCTGCGCCTTCGTGGCCAAACCCCGTTTGCGTCCCGCAGAATTAAGTTGTCTGCGCGCGAAAGCGGACTCTCCTATCCGATTCACAGTTTAGGAGAGCCCGGGGCACCGGGTTGAGATGGGGACACAGCGCGTCCCTAAATCCTTTGAACCTGATGCGGCTAACCCCGCCGGAGGAAAAACAGGAGCCCCCCGCCCAGCGGAGGGAGCTTGCGGACCAGCGGCGGGGTCGGTCGCGAACCACACCCTCGCTCCCATGTCCTCCTCCACCGCCACTCCCGCCGGCCACAAGCTCTTCCCGGCCTCCCGTCGGGTCCATGTTACTGGTTCACGCCCGGACATCCGCGTGCCCATGCGCGAGATCTCACTCTCGCCGACGAAGCTGCCCAACGGCACAGAAGTCCCGAACGAGCCCATCCGGGTGTATGACACCGCCGGCCCGTGGGCGGACCCGGAGTTCCATGGCGACGCCACCCGCGGCCTGCCGGCAATCCGCGCGGCGTGGATCCGCGAGCGCGGTGACACCGAGGAGACCCTCGGCCGCGCCGTGCAGCCGATCGACGACGGCTACCTGTCCGCCACGCACCGCGCCCAGGCCGAGGCCGAGGGCCGCCGCAATCCGCTGAAGGCCTTCGACCGCGCCGGCCGCACCGTCCTCAAGGCCAAGGCCGGCGCGCGCGTCTCGCAGCTCGCCTATGCCAAGCGCGGGATCGTGACGCCCGAGATGGAGTTCGTCGCCCTGCGCGAGAACATGAAGCTCCAGCGCGCCCGCGAGCTGCTCGAGATGACCGAGCAGGGCCCGCGCAACTCCCTTTGGCGGCAGCATCCCGGCCAGAGCTTCGGGGCCAGCATTCCCCGCGAGATCACGCCGGAGTTCGTGCGTTCCGAGGTCGCCCGCGGCCGCGCCATCATCCCGGCGAACATCAACCACCCGGAACTCGAGCCGATGATCATCGGCCGCAACTTCCTCGTGAAGATCAACACCAACATCGGCAACTCCGCCGTCGGCTCCTCGATCGACGAGGAGGTCGAGAAGATGCGCTGGTCGGTGAAATGGGGCGGCGACACCCTGATGGACCTCTCCACGGGCAAGAACATCCACCAGACCCGCGAGTGGATCCTCCGCAACTGCCCCGTACCCGTGGGCACCGTGCCGATCTACCAGGCGCTGGAGAAGGTCGGCGGCCGGCCCGAGGCACTCACCTGGGAGATTTTCCGCGACACCCTCGTCGAGCAGGCGGAGCAGGGCGTGGACTACTTCACGATCCACGCCGGCGTGCTCCTCCGCTACGTGCCGCTCACCGCGCGCCGCATGACGGGCATCGTCTCCCGCGGCGGCTCGATCATGGCCAAGTGGTGCCTCGCGCACCATCAGGAGAACTTCCTCTACACCCACTGGGACGACATCTGCGACCTGATGGCCGCTTACGACGTGTCGTTCTCGATCGGCGACGGCCTCCGGCCGGGCGCGATCGCGGATGCCAACGACGAGGCCCAGTTCGGCGAGTTGAAGACCCAAGGTGAGCTGACCAAGCGCGCCTGGGAACGCGGTGTGCAGGTGATGTGCGAGGGCCCCGGCCATGTGCCGATGCACCTCATCCCGGAGAACATGGAGAAGCAGCTCGACTGGTGCCACGAGGCTCCGTTCTACACCCTCGGACCGCTCACCACCGACATCGCGCCGGGCTACGACCACATCACCAGCGCCATCGGCGCCACCATGATCGGCTGGCACGGCTGCGCGATGCTTTGCTACGTCACGCCGAAGGAGCACCTCGGCCTGCCGGACCGCGACGACGTGCGCGCCGGCGTGATCGCCTACAAGATCGCCGCCCACGCCGCCGACCTCGCCAAGGGCCATCCCGCGGCGCAGTACCGCGACAACGCGCTCTCCAAGGCGCGCTTCGAGTTCCGCTGGGAGGACCAGTTCAACCTCGGCCTCGATCCCGAGCGCGCCCGCGAATACCACGACGCGCTCCTGCCGCAGGACAGCGCCAAGACCGCGCACTTCTGCTCGATGTGCGGCCCGCAGTTCTGCTCGATGAAGATCACGGACGATGTCCGCCGGTACGCCGAGGAGCAGGGGCTCAACTCGGACGACGCGCTGGCCGCGGGGATGAAGGCGAAGTCCGACGAGTTCCGCACCCAGGGTGGGGAGATCTACTCGGCGCCGAAGCCATGACCATCCGCGTCAACGACCAGTCGCGCAGCGTGGCGGACGCCGCCACGCTGCAGGACCTGCTCGTCAGCCTCGCGCTGGCGGAGCGGCGCGGCCTCGCCGTGGCGGTCAATGACGAGGTCGTGCCCCGCGGCGCGTGGCCCAAGCGCGCGCTGGCCGAGGCGGACCACGTCCTGGTGATTCAGGCCACGCAGGGCGGCTGACCCATGAAGCTGACGGTCATTTCCCCTGAGGCCGACGACCCGCGCGAATTGTCGGTGCTCGGGCAGCTTTTTGCCCATGGGCTGGCGGACTACCATGTGCGCAAGCCGCGGTGGAGCCGCGAGGAGCTGGCGGCCTACCTGGGCCGCGTGCCGGCCGAGTTTCATCCCCGCCTCGTGCTGCACACGCACCATGAATTAGCGCGCGAGTTTCCGATCGGTGGCCTCCATGAGCGGGACGAGCCAGGGGGGACGGCGCTGGTCCTTGGACAGTCCCTCCGGCGCAGTTGCGCGGTGCACGACCTCGCCCGGCTGCGCACGGCGCTCGCCCATCAGGATCGGGTTTTGTTCAGCCCCATGTTTCCCTCGTTCTCCAAGCCCGGCCGCGTGCCGGATCCGGCCGTGACGGCGGCGGATCTCCGGGCAGTGCTTGCGCTCCCGCGCCGCGCCGAGGCGATCGCGCTCGGCGGGATCGATGCCGCGCGCGTGGCAGAATGCCGCGAGCTCGGATTCGACGGAGTCGCCGTGCTCGGCGCCGTCTGGCGCGCCACGAGTCCCGTCATGGCATTCCTTGAAATGCAGCAGGCCCTTCCCGCCCATGCCCATTGAAAGCAGCTATTTTCCCCCGGTGATGGCTCTCACCCAGGATGGCATCGCGCTGTCCCACGTCGGCCAGGCCCGTGCGCTTACCGAGGCCGGGGCGGGCTGGGTCCAGTTGCGGATGAAAAACGCGGTCCCCGGGGAGTGGCTGGCCACGGCCCGGGAGGTCGTCGAGATCTGCCATGCGGCCGGGGCGCTCTGTACGATCAACGACAGCGTCGAAATTGCGCTGGAGTCCGGCGCCGACGGCGTGCACCTCGGGAGTGCGGACGAGGGCTGGCAATCGGCCCGGCAACGGCTGGGGCCCGATAGGATCCTCGGTGGGACGGTGAATCACGCGGCCGACGCCAACCGCGCCGCTGCGGCCCGGGTCCTCGATTATGTCGGCATCGGTCCGTTGCGCTTCACGGGCACCAAGCAAAAGCTCGCGCCCATCCTGGGCCCGGCCGGCATCGCCGCGCTCCTGCCGCTGCTTGACGGCCTGCCGGCCTGGGCGATCGGGGGCGTGGTGCCGGCCGATCTGCCGGATTTGCGCCGCCTGGGACTCGCCGGGGTGGCTGTGTCGTCGTCGCTTTACCACGAGCAGCGGGTCGCGGCCAACCACGCCGCGTTTGTCGAGGCCTGGGCTTCCGGATCACCTGCATGAAACCTTCTCCCTTGATCATCGCCGGCACCGCGTTGCGCTCGCGTCTTTTCCTCGGCACGGGCAAATACCGGTCGGGTTCCGAGATGGCAGCCAGCCTGGACGCCTCGGGCGCCGAGCTCGTCACGGTCGCGCTGCGCCGGGTCCGCACTGACGGAGCGCCGGACGACATCCTCGCCCACCTGGACCGCGGCCGTTACCGCCTGCTCCCGAACACTTCCGGCGTGCGCGACGCAAAGGAGGCCGTGCTCGCCGCCGAACTCGCGCGCGAGGCGCTCGGGACCGACTGGCTGAAGCTCGAGATCCACCCCGATCCGAAGTACCTCATGCCCGACCCGGTGGAGACGCTGCTGGCCACGCGCGAGCTGGTGAAGCGCGGTTTCATCGTGCTGCCATACGTCCATGCCGATCCGGTGCTCTGCAAGCAGCTCGAGGAAGCCGGCGCCGCCGCGGTGATGCCGCTCGGCGCCCCCATCGGCAGCAATCTCGGCCTCGAATCGCGCGCTTTCCTCGAAATCATCATCGCCCAGGCCAACGTGCCGGTGGTGGTCGACGCCGGCCTCGGCGTGCCCTCTCACGCCTCCGCGGCCCTCGAGATGGGAGCCGACGCCGTGCTGGTGAACACCGCGATCGCCGCGGCCGAGGACCCCACGGCCATGGGCCGGGCGTTCAAGCTGGCGGTCGAGGCTGGCCGGCTGGCCTATGAGGCAGGCGCGGCGGGCCGGACCGGCCGGGTAGAGGCCAGCGCCACGTCGCCGCTGACGGCGTTTCTGGCATAAGACCGATGGGCCCCATTGGACCTATGAGCACCTTCACGGATCTCTGGAAACAGCACGACTTCGCCGCGGTGGCTGCGTCGATCGCGGCCAAGACCCCGGTGGATGTCCGCCGGGCGCTGGGCCGCGCGGGTCGGGGGCTCTCGCTTGACGACCTCGCGGCGCTGCTCTCGCCGGCCGCGGCGCCGCACCTCGAGGAGATGGCGGCGCTCAGTCACCGCCTCACAGTGGAGCGATTCGGGCGCACGATGCAGCTCTACGCGCCGATGTACCTGACCAACGTCTGCGCCAACATCTGCACTTACTGCGGCTTCAGCGCGGAGAACCGCATTCCCCGCAAGGCGCTCAACGACCCCGAGATCCTGGGCGAGGCCGCGGTGCTGGCCCGACACGGCTTCCAGCACGTGCTGCTTGTGACCGGCGAGTCGACGCGGTACGGCACCGCCTACCTGAAGAACGCCCTGCAAATCCTGCGTCCGCATTTCTCGGGCCTTTCGATCGAGGTGCAGCCGCTGGATCAGGCAGAGTACGAGACGCTCGTCGCCGCCGGCTTGAGTGCCGTGCTCGTCTACCAGGAGACCTACGACCCGGCGGTTTATCCGAAGCACCACCT
>OMJT01000092.1 GCA_900299415.1 Opitutales bacterium | reverse complement strand
GGCGGACGGGCCGGTGGTGCCACCGCTCCCGCCGCGCCTGCAGCGAATGCCGTCAATCCCACTGCCGCCGCCAATCCGCCGGCCAACCCAGCCGCCGGTCGCGGTCGGGCCGGTGCCACTGCGGGAACGAACGCGCCCGCCGGCCGTGCCGGTGGTGGACGCGGCGGACGCGGCGCGGCTCCACTAACCCGACGCCTCCAGGCCGAACCCGCCGCTCTCGCGACTATCCGTCAGCAGGCCAACCCCGACGTTGCGACGAAACTCGCGGCCGTCGAAGCCCTGTTGCTCTGGCCCGGCAAGGCTGGTGGCCCCGTTATCGAGCCCGTCGTCCCCCTGACCGCGGAACAGGAGATCCTTTTCCAATCCGGCCGCCAGGTCTTCTCGACCACCTGCGCCGCTTGCCATCAGCCCGACGGAAAAGGGCGCGACGGCCTTGCCCCAGCCTTAGTGGATTCGGACTGGGTGACCGGCTCGGAGGAGCGACTGATTCGTATCGTCCTGCACGGCGTGCGAGGCCCCATCACGGTAAATGGCGCCACCTTTCAGGGTGAGATGACCCCGCTTGGGGCTCTTGACGACAGCCAGCTTGCCGCCGCTCTGACTTTCGTCCGCCGCTCATGGAACCACACGGCCAGCCCCGTCTCCCAGGCGAAAGTGACCGAAGTGCGCCGCGCGACTGCGTCTCGCACCGCCGCCTGGACCGAAGCGGAGTTGGCAAACCTACCTTGACATGAGTTCGACCTCCGCGAACGCCCCCACCGCTCCCTGGTGGCGCGAACTCAGCCGCGAACATTGGTTCGTCCTGATCATGGCCTCGCTGGCCTGGGCCCTGGACTGCTTTGACCAGCAGATTTTCAACTTGGCGCGCAGTCCGGCCATCAAGGACCTGATGCCGGGCGCCGGCTCGACCGAGATCACCAAGTGGGGCGGCTATACAACCTCGATCTTCGTCGCGGGCTGGGCGACCGGCGGCCTGATTTTCGGACCGATCGGCGACCGCATCGGCCGGGCCCGGACGCTGATGATCACCGTGCTGATGTATTCCATCTGCACCGGTTTGTCCGCCTTTGCGCAGAACGTCTACGATTTCGCGATCTACCGGTTCATTACCGGCCTGGGCGTCGGCGGCGTGTTCGGCCTTTCCGTGGCGCTGATCGCCGACTCGCTGCCAGACCGTTCCCGAACCAGTGCCCTGGGCGTGTTCCAGGCCATCTCTGCGATCGGCAACATCGGCGCGGGCGTCCTGGCGATCGTCATCGGCTATCTCCAGACCAATCAGACCATCAAACCCGGCAGCGAATGGCGCTATATGTTCGTGATCGGCGCCCTCCCCGCCCTCCTGTGCGTGCTCATCCAGAGCCGCCTGAAGGAGCCGGAAAAATGGCGCAAGGCTCGTGAGGAAGGTCGTGTCACGGGCGTCCGCTTTGGCTCCTATGCCGTGCTTTTCGGCGAAAGCCAGTGGCGCAAGGCTGCCCTGCTCGGCATGGTCCTCTGTGTCGCCGGCGTGGTCGGCCTCTGGGGCGTGGGCGTGTTCAGCCCCGAGCTAGTCAACGGCGTCATCAACCGTCAGCTCACCGGCGTTCCCGCCGAGCAGCTGGCGGGCAAGCGGTTCATCTGGACCGGCCTCAACATGGTCATGCAGCAGATCGGCTGCTTTTTCGGCATGATGGCCTTCACCCGAGCCGCCCAGCTATTTGGGCGGAAGAAGAGCTTCATCGTGGCGTTCATCGCCGCCTTCATCAGCACCGCGCTCGTCTTCAAGTACCTGAACGAGACCTGGCACATCTTGGTGTTCATCCCGATCATGGGCTTCTGCCAGCTCGCGCTGTTCGCCGGCTTCGCGATCTACCTTCCCGAACTTTTCCCCACCCGGCTGCGCAGCACCGGCGTGAGCTTCTGCTACAATGTCGGCCGGTTTGTGGCCGCCAGCGGTCCATTCACCCTTGGGGTACTGCAGGCCAAGCTCGCCGCCGGCGCCACGAGCCCGGAAGCCCGGCTCGAGGCCTTTCGCAACGCGGCCGTGATCACAAGCAGCGTGCTGCTGATCGGCCTGATCGCGATCGCTTTTCTGCCTGAAACGAAAAACCGGCCGCTGCCGGCGTGATTTCCCCCGACCTCCGACCTTGAAACGCCTCCGTGTCGCCGTCCTCGATCCCGGCCACTTCCACGCGGCGCTCAGCCTGCGGGAGTCGTACCCGGCCCTAGACGACGAGGTGCACGTCTATGCGCCCGACGGCCCGGGTCTCGCCGCTTTTGAGGCGATGATCGAGAGTTTCAACCGTCGGGACCGGCAACCGACCCGCTGGCACCTTCGCCGCCACGTGTCCGCAGACCCGCTCGCCGCCCTGCTCCATGACCGCACAGGGGACCTCGTCATCCTCGCCGGGAAAAACCATTCCAAGCTGGCCGCGATTGAGCGGCTCAACGCGGCCGGGTTCATGATCTTTGCGGACAAGCCGTGGGTCACGGACGACACCGCGGTCCCCCTTCTCGGACGGGCCATGGCCCCGGACCGGCCGCCGACCACCGACATCATGACCTCGCGCTTCGAGCCGACCTCGCTGCTGCTGCGCGCGTTCTTGGGCGAGCCCGCGCTCTTTGGCGAACCAACCGCCGACGGCAACGGGCCCACGCTGTCGCTCGGCTCCGTCCACCACCTGCTGAAGGTCGTCAACGGCAGCACCCTCCGCCGGCCCGCGTGGTACTTCGACACCCGCATCCAGGGTGAAGGCATCGTCGACGTCACCACCCACCTCGTCGACCTCGCCCAGTGGCTGCTTTGTCCAGGGCAGCGGGTCGAATTCGAGCGCGACATCCGCCTCGACGCCGCCCGGCGCTGGGCAACGCCTGTCTCGCTCGAAAGTTTCGAGCGCATCACCGGCACGCAAGGCTTCCCCGACTCTCTCCGAACAGAAGTCCAGGACGGAACGCTCCCGCTCTACTGCAACGGCGAGATCCGCTACCGCCTCAAGGGTCTGCCGGTTCAGGTCAACGTGGCCTGGCACCTCGAGCAGCCGCCCGGCGGGGGGGACACGCACCTGACGATCGCCCGCGGCACGCGGGCCGACTTAATAGTGCGCCAGCTCCCTGAGCGCGGCTTCCGGAAGGAATTCGCGGTCGTACCAAAAGAGGCTGCCACCGGCACGGGCGAGCGGATCCGCGCGGCCCTTGCGCGACACCTGCCAGAATGGACTGATGTGATCGTCGAACCCCAGGGCCACGAGTGGATCGTCGGGGTCCCACCCACCCGGCAGACCACGCACGAGCAGCACTTCTGCGAGGCGCGTGACGCCTTCCTCCGTGAGGTCGCCACGGGCAAGGAGCCGGCGGAGCACCGCGTCAATCTCGTCACGAAATACCGCCTGCTCGCCGCCGCACGGGCGCTGGCGCGGATCGCCCCCGCCGTGGAGTCCGGCCGGCTCAACCCCGCTTCCGCATGAGCGAGAATTCCGGGATCGGCTTTGGCATTGTCGGGAGCGGCATGATCGCGTCGGTACATGCCGCCGCCCTCCGCGCGATGGCCGGCGGGCACCTGGCGTGCGTCTTTAATCCCAACGCCAAGTCGGCGGCAAAGCACGGTGCCGCTCACCACGTACCCGCGTATTCCGAATGGGGCCAATTCCTGAGCCACCCCGGCCTGCAGGTGGTCACGATCGCCACGCCTAGCGGAGCGCACCACGAGGGAACTCTGCGCGCAGCGGCCGCGGGCAAGCACGTGGTCTGCGAGAAGCCGCTGGAGGTGACGCTTGAGCGGATCGACGAGATGATCCGCGCCTGCACCGAGCGCAAGTTACACCTGGCCGCCATCCACCAGCGCCGGTTTCTCGACTCCACGCGAGTCTTCAAGCAGGCGGTCGATGCCGGCCGCCTCGGCCGCATTACCCTCGCCGACGCCTATGTGAAGTGGTTTCGCACACAGCAGTACTACGACCAGGGCAGCTGGCGCGGCACGTGGCGACTGGACGGAGGCGGGGCGCTGATGAACCAGTCGATCCACACCATCGACCAACTGCTTTACCTTGCCGGAGATGTAGAGTCCGTCTGCGCCTTCGCGGCTCGCGCGGCCCACGATCGGATCGAGGTGGAGGACGTCGCCACCGCCGTACTGCGTTTCCGCAGCGGCGCCCTCGGCGTAATCGAGGGATCGACGGCGTGCTGGTCGAAGCTCGGCCACGGCGCCGAGGTGCACCTATGTGGCACAACCGGGTCAGTCTTCATGCGCGATGAGACGTTCACCGCGTGGGACTTCAATCCCCCTCTTCCCGAGGACGCCGAAATCCTTACCCGCTTCGGTCCGAAGGTCGGCGTGGCTGGCGTCGGCGCCGCCGACCCCAAGGCCATCACCTACGCCGCCCACCAGCGCGTCTTTGAGGACATGGCCACTGCGGTCGCATCCGGCCGGTCGCCCGCGGTTTCCGGCGCCGAGGCCAGAAAGTCGGTTGAGCTCATCCTCGCCATCTACCAGTCTGCCCTCGCCGGCGGCGCACCCGTGACCCTGCCTCTCGCGCGCACGCCCGGCTTGCACGCCTTCGACCAAGCCGATACCCGGCGCCTGGAATCCTCTCCCCGATGATCCGCGTCCTCCTCACCACCACCTCCTTCCAGGACACCCCAGGCCCGCACCAGGACCTGCTCAACGGCGCCGGCTGGGAAATCATCCGCGCCCGCGGGCCGTTGAACGAGGCCGATACCCTCGCGCTGGTCGGTGACGTCGACGCCTACATCTGCGGTGACGATGCCATCACGCGCCGTGTGCTGGAGAAGGGCCGGCCGCGGCTGCAAGTGCTCAGCAAGTACGGAATCGGCATCGACAAGATCGATGTGAAGGCCTGCACCGCGTTCGGCATCCCCCTGCTGTTCACGCCGGGCGTAAACCACACCACCGTCGCGGAGCACACCTTCCTGCTCCTCCTCGCGCTCCAGAAGCACCTGCTCTACCACACCGACTCGACGCGGGCCGGCGGCTGGAAGCGCCAGACCGGGCACGAGCTCTTCGGCAAGACGATCGGGGTCGTCGGCCTCGGCCGCATCGGCCAGGAAGTCGCCATCCGCGCCCGCGCCTTTGGCATGCCGGTGCTCGGCTTTGGTCATCACTGGGACGATGGCTTTGCGACCGCGCACGGCATCACCCGAGCTGCCTCGCTCGACCAGCTTTTCCGCCAAGCTGACATTATTTCGCTGCATACCAAGCTCACTCCCGAGACCCGCGGCCTGATCAATGCTCGTTCCATCGCCACGATGAAGCCCGGCGTGGTCATCGTGAACTGCGCCCGGGGCGAGATGGTCCACACCGAGGACCTCGTCGCCGCCCTGCGCTCCGGCCGGATCGGCGGCTACGGCGCCGACGTGCTCGACCAGGAGCCGCCACCGCCCGACCATCCGTTGCTGCGGCTGCCGAACTGCGTTATCACCCCGCACATCGGCTCGCGCACGTCCGAGAGCGTCGCGCGCCAAGCCACCGCTGCCGTGCAAAACCTGATCAACGCCCTCAACGGCGAACCGCCCCTCGCCCAGGTCAATCCCGAGGTGCCGGTCCGGAAATTCGTCTAAGACTCCCAGTCGCTTCACAGGAGAAAACGGAGACTCAACCCCTGGCATTGCTCAGTTTCCTCCGATACTTCCTGTAAAAACAAAAACACCGATGCCTGAAACCTTCCACGTCGTTCCCGAGGAACAGCACAACGCCCTGGTGACCGCTGCGTACAAAAGACGCGGCTACTCCGGCGCCGAGGCCGCCGCCGGAGCGCGTTTCTGCGCCGAGGCCACGCGCCACGGCATCCGCACCCACAACGCCCTTAAGGCCCTCCACCTCGACCATCTCTTCGGCTCGGGCGCCCAGGGCTGCGTACCCCAGGCGAAGATCGAGAAGGTTCCGGGGCCCTTCCGCGCCGCACAGGTCTGGAACGCCAACCGCAAGCTCGGCCAGGCCACGGGCTACGCGGCGATCGAAACCGCGATCAAGCTCGCCGACCGCTACGGCGTCGGGATGGTCTCCGTCGACAATGCCTTCCACTATCTGTGGGGCGGCGGCTACGTGATGGAGGCCGCGAAACGCGGCTACATCGCCTACACCAACTGCACCGCGGCGCTCGCGGAGGTTGTGCCCTTCGGTGGAAAATTCCCGACGCTCGGAACTAATCCGCACTCCTGGGGATTTCCCACCACGGCGGCGATCGGCTACCCTATCGTGATCGACTGGGCGACGTCCGTCATCGCCATGGGCCGCGTCCAGCAGCTCGCCCGCGAGGGCAAGCCGCTTCCCCCAAACGCCGCGGTCGACGCCGCCGGCCAGCCCACCACCGACCCGGCGCAGGCCAAGTACCTCCTGCCGTTCGGTGCGCACAAGGGCTACGGGCTCGCGCTGATGGACGAGATCATCGGCGCCTTTATCGGCGGCTCCCTACCCACCCTCCGTAACCGCTGGGACCAGGTGCCCGCCGGTGAAAAGGGCACCTGCACCTTCTTCTTTCAGGTCTGGAAACCCGAGGCGATGAGCGCCGGCGCCTTCGCCCAGGGCCGCGACCAGGCTGCGAACGTCAAGGCCGTGCTGGCCGACATCCTCGGCCACGGCAACGAGAGCTGCGTGCTCCCCGGCCAAATCGAGGCCCAGGCCGCGGCCCGCTGCTCCCGGAACGGCGGCCTGCTCTTCAGCGAGGCCGAGATCCACGCCTTCAACGAAATCGCGGCTGAAGCCCGAAAGCGCCCCTGGAAGCTGGGCGACCTCAAGGTTGCGGAATAACCGTTCCATCGATCCCAGCCTCTTCTCCCCGTCCCATTCCTCAACATCATGTCGCTCAAAATCCGCCCGAAAACAGAATGCGCCTATGACCAGCTCTCGCTCGGCGAGGTCATGCTTCGCCTCGATCCCGGCGAGGGCCGCATCCGCACCGCTCGGGAATTCAAGGCTTGGGAAGGCGGCGGCGAGTACAACACCTCCCGCGGTCTCCGGAAATGCTTCGGTCTGCGGACCGCGGTCGTGACCGCCTTTGTCGACAACGAGGTGGGCCACCTCATCGAGGACTTCATCATGCAGGGCGGTGTCGCGACCAATTTCATCAAGTGGCGCGAGGACGACGGCATCGGCCGCACCGTGCGCAACGGGCTCAACTTCACCGAGCGCGGCTTCGGCATCCGCGGCGCCGTCGGCAACCCTGACCGCGGCAACACCGCCGCCTCGCAGCTCAAGCCCGGTGACATCGATTGGGAGCATATTTTCGGCAAACTCGGCGTGCGCTGGTTCCATACTGGCGGCATCTTCGCCGCGCTCTCCGCCTCCACCGCGGAACTGACCGTCGAGGCCGTGAAAGCCGCGAACAAGCACGGCACGATCGTCAGCTACGACCTCAACTACCGGCCTTCGCTCTGGAAGACGATTGGCGGCCTGAAGAAGGCCCAGGAGGTCAACCGCGAGATCGCAAAGTACGTCGACGTGATGATCGGCAACGAGGAAGACTTCACCGCCTCCCTCGGATTCCAGGTCAAGGGCCAGGAGAAGCTTGGCCACATCGAGACCGACGCCTTCAAGGCCATGATCGAGACCGCGGTGCAGGAATTCAAAAACTTCAAGGTCGCCGCTACCACTCTGCGGCACGTCATCACCGCCACGAAGAACGACTGGAGCGCGATCCTCTGGCACGACGGAAATTTCCACGAGAGCCGCCAGTACCCCGGCCTCGAAATCCTCGACCGCGTCGGCGGCGGCGACTCCTTCGCCTCGGGCCTGCAGTTTGGCTTCCTCGAGTTTAACGACGCCCAGAAAGCCGTCGAATATGGCGCTGCCCACGGTGCGCTGGCCTCGACCACCCCCGGCGACACGTCGATGGCGACGCGCAAGGAGGTCGAGAAGACGTTTGCCGGCGGCGGCGCCCGCGTCGTCCGCTAAGTTTCTTTCCGTACCCTTAATCCCCAACCACCGTTCCCATGAAAATCGCACTCCGCGGTTGCTTGCTCGCGGCCACCCTTTTGAGCATCCTGCTCGCCCTCGTTTCCTGCACCAACTCGGCCAGTTCGGTGCCATGGCCAGCGTTTGAGACCACGGCCGGCCGCACCACCCTCAACATCCCGGGTGTCACCGGCGCCGTCCGCCTCGACGGTATTTTCTATGAGACCGCCCAGGGCCGCTTCGCCCTGCCCGGCAATGTCGCGGCGACCCCGCAGGGCGGAAAGTTGGTCGCCTCCGTCGGAATGCCCGACGGTCGCACCGTGACGATCACCGTGGAGCCCGGACCCGGCCGGGGCCAGAACCGCGTCAGCCTGGCCGCCGCACCCGCCGCGGGCATCACGAAGTGGGGCTTCGCCGTCGAGTCGGCCTCCGATGAATATTACACCGGACTGATGGAGCGCGTCGTCGACGGACCGCAGCAGGCCTCGTGGGCCGTGGGCATTACGCAGGCGATGAACCTGCGCGGCCAGAAGGTGGAGATGGTCGTGAAGCCCACCACCTCGGTCTACGCCCCGTTTTATGTTTCCTCGAAGGGCTACGGCCTCTTCGTCCAGACCGACTGGCCGGGCGCCTATGATTTCGCCGCCACGGACCCGACCCGCGTAGGCGTGACCTTCGAGGGCCCCGCGCTCGCCTTCAAGGTCTACACCGCGGGCACCCCGGCCGAACTGGTCCAGGCTCACGCCCTGGATTCCGGTCCGCCAATCCTGCCGCCGAAGTGGATGTACCGCCCGTGGCGCTGGCGCGATGAGCACACCAACCGCCTGACCTACTATGACGGCACACCCGTGACCGCGCCGTTCAACTCGGAGGTCCTGGAGGACGTCCTCATGATGCGCGCCTACGGCATCCCCACCGGCGTGTACTGGATCGACCGGCCCTGGTCCCCCGGCCCGCTCGGCTGGGACGACTTCGAGGTCGACGGCCGGCGCCTGCCCAATTTCACGGAACAGGTAAAGTGGCTCGAGAGCCAGGGCATCAAGTCGATGCTTTGGATCGGGCCGTTTTTCCAAGGCAACATGATGCGGGAGGCCCTCGCCAAGGGTTATGACCTGCCGAGCCAGACCAAGCCCAACAACGCCACGGGCATCGCGAACAATTACCCGATGGTGGACCTTTCTAATCCCCCAGCGAAGGCATATTGGCAGAGCGGCGTGGAAAAGCTCCTCAAGCTGGGGGTCGCGGGATTCAAGCTCGACCGCGGCGAGGAGAACATTCCCGAGGGCAACACGCCCACGACCAGCAACGCGAAGCGCTTCGACGGGAAATCCATCCGCGAGAACCGTAACACCTACGTCGCCGACTACGCCCGTGCCGTGGCCGAGACCGCCCGCAAGATCCGCGGGAACGACTTCGTCTCGATGCCGCGGGGCGCTTACACCGGCAGTTCGGCCCACGCCGTCTTCTGGGGCGGTGACATCGCCGGCACCCCCGAGGGCCTGCGCGCCTCGATCGTCGCGGTCCAGCGCTCCTCGGTGATGGGTTATCCCAACTGGGGGTCCGACACCGGAGGGTACAACTCACAGTCGATGGACTCGGACCTCTACGCCCGCTGGCTCGGCTTCAGCGCCTTCAGCCCGATCATGGAGGTCGGCCCCACCCGCAACCTCGGTTTCTGGAACCTGCCGGCCCCGCACACGCCGAGCTACGATGCGCCCGTCATCGCCGCATGGCGCCTCTACACACGCGTCCACGAGCGCCTCGTCGACTACAGCTACGCCCAGGGTCAACTCGCTGCCCGCACGGGCATGCCGATTGTGCGTCCGCTCTTCCTCGTCGAGCCCGGCGCGCCGGCCGCCTGGTCGAACTGGTGGACGTTCCAGTACGGCCCCGACCTACTCGTCTCCCCCATCTGGGAAAAGGGCAAGCGCGAGCAGCAGGTCTACCTGCCGACGGGCACCAAGTGGCGTGACGCATGGCAGTCCGACAAAGTCTACGACGGCGGCCAGACCATCACCGTGAAGGCCGACCTCCACCAGATCCCCTTGTTTGTCCGCGACGGCGCCCCGGTGGCCAAGGTACTCGGCGACCTCAACCGCGAGTGGACCGAGTCCGTCGAGATCGCCGCCAAGCGTCCCGACCTGAAGGCCCTCGACGCCGAAGTGAAGGCACTCTTCCCGACCCTCCAGCAATCCCCCGAGCGCCCGTACCCCACGCCCGCCGCCTCCGCCGCCTCCCAGGCGGCTCCCGGTGGCATAGTACCGCCGGCCGGTGGAGCCGCCCCCGCAGGTGGTGGCCGCGGTGGTCGCGGCGGCGCTCCTGCCACCGCCTCCCCATGAAATCGCTCCTTGCCCTGCTTGCGACCGCCGTCCTCGCGGCGACCGCCGCCGCTGCCGAGTCACCGCGCGCACCCAAGATCCACCTGGCCGGCGACTCGACCATGGCCGACAAGCCCACCACGCCGCCCAACCCCGAGCACGGCTGGGGCCAGCTCTTCCCGAGGTTCTTCACGGACCCGACGATGATCGTGAACTATGCCGCCAACGGCAAAAGCACGCGCAGCTTCATCGCCGAGGGCCGCTGGCAGAAGCTCGTCGACGCGCTCCAGCCGGGCGACTGGGTCATCATCCAGTTCGCCCATAACGACGAAAAGATCTTTCCCAACGCCCGCGGCGAGTTTCAAGAGAACCTCCGGGGTTTTGTCGCCGACGTCCGCGCCAAGGGCGCCAACCCCCTCCTCGCCACGCCCTGCGCGCGGCGCGCCTGGGATGAAACAGGCCACCTCATCAACTCTCACGGCGACTATCCCGAGGCCCTCCGCGCCGTGGCCGTCGAGACGAAGGTTCCGCTGCTCGAGTTGAATCAGCTCACCACCGGACTCGAGCAGGGCCACGGCATCGAGGGTTCCAAGCTGCTGCACCTCTGGATCCCCGCCGGCGTCTATTCGCGCCAGGCTGCGGCCTATGAGGACAACACGCATTACTCCGCCTACGGCGCCGAACGCGTCGCCGCTCTCGCCGTCCAGGAGATCATCCGGCTCAAGCTGCCGCTCGTGAACTGGGTGCGCTTGTACCCCGCCGGCGACGGCCCGGCCCCCGTCAGCGCGCCTCCCCGCCCATAACCTCACATTTCCGTCCGACAACCCCCACCCTGACTTGAAGACCCCGACCCTCCGGCTGATCGCCGTTCTGATCACCGGCCTCGTGCTCGCCTCATCGGCCCGTGCCATGACCGAGCAGGAGCGCCGCGCGTACCTCGAATGGATGCAGAAGAACCTGCCCCCGGTGCCCGCCACGTCCAACAACGGCACGCCCACCCCGGCCGGCTTCGACGGCTGGCAGGCGCGCACGGGCGAGATCCCGCCCGACCTCGATTCGTTGCCGCGCGACAACTACCTGCCCGACCCGCTCACCTTCCTCAGCGGCAAACCGGTGAAGTCCGCCGGCGACTGGACCGCGCGGCGCGCCGAGATCAAGCAGCTCTTCGAGAAATACGACATCGGCACCATGCCGCCCCAGGCGAAGTACAACAAGGTGACGGTCGACTCCGAGACCAAGGGCGAGGGCTACTTCACCCGCGTCGTCACCCTCACCTACGGTCCCAATCCGGAGAACGAGCGCACCCTCGTGGTCACCCTCACCGTGCCGGAAGGCAACGGTCCCTTCCCCGTGCTAATGGGCGGCACCCCGGCCTCCCTCATCCGCCGCGGCTACATCGCGGCCGCCTACAACCAGAGCGTCGACATCCCCAACGAGGCGCCGCTCGGCCTGCAGAAACTCTACCCGCAGTATGATTTCTACGCGATGGGCCAGACCGCCTGGCAGACGCAGCTCGTGGTCGACTACCTCTTCACCATGCCGCAGGTCGACAAGACGAAGATCGCCGTCACCGGCTACTCGCGCACCGGCAAGATGGCGATGATCGCCGCCGCCTGGGACGAGCGCATCGCGGCGGTCGTGGCCGGCAGCACCGGCGTCGGCGGCTCCGTGCCGTGGCGCCTCGCGGGCGAGTACGGCGCCGGCGAAGGCATCGAAACCACCACGCGCAGCTTCCCCGTGTGGTTCCATCCGCGTCTCCGCTTCTTCTCCGGCCACGAAGACCGCCTCCCCGTCGACGGCAACCTACTCGCCTCGCTCATTGCCCCCCGCTCCATCCTGATGGAGTATGGCCTCAACGATGAAGTCGCCAACACCTGGGCCCAGGAGCAGACCTACGCCTCGGCCCTCAAGGTCTACAGCCTGCTCAAGCAACCCGACCGCGTCGGCCTGCTGCGCGTACCTGGCTTCCACGGCTCCAACGATGTCGAGGCCTACCTCGACTGGCTCGACATCCAGTTCGGCCGTTCGAATGCGAAGTGGGACAACAAGCTCCTCTTCGGCCACGACCGCACCGCATGGCTCAAGGAGTCTGGCGAAAAATTCGACCTCAAGGCCTACCCGGTCGTAGCACCCGACGCCTTCCTCTCCGTCAACGGCAAGCCCATCGCCTCGAGCTCGGACTGGGAAAAGCAGGCGACGGCCATCCGTGGCTCGATCAACTGGATGCTCGGCCAAGGCCCGACCTCCTATACCGCCCCTGCCCGTGGCGGTCTCGCCGGTGGCCGCGGCGCCGCGGCAGCCCCGGCTGCCGGTCGCGCCGGCGCGGCCGCTCCTGCAGCAGGCGCCACAGCCGCCCGAGGGGGTGCGGCCGCT
>OMJT01000091.1 GCA_900299415.1 Opitutales bacterium | reverse complement strand
GTGGTTCTTCATCGAGATGAACCCGCGCATCCAGGTGGAGCACACGGTCACCGAGGTCATCACCGGCCTCGACCTCGTCCGCGCCCAGATCCTCATCGCCCAGGGCCACGCCCTCCACTCCCCCGAGGTCGGCATGCCGCGCCAGGAGGACGTCCCCCGCAACGGCTACGCCATCCAGGCGCGCGTCACCACCGAGGACCCCGCCAACAAGTTCATCCCCGATTACGGCCGCATCATCGCCTACCGCTCGCCCGGCGGCTTTGGCATCCGGCTCGACGGCGGCATGGGCTACTCCGGCGCCGTCATCACGCCGTTCTACGACTCGCTCCTCGTAAAGCTCATCGCGAGCGGCCAGACCTACGACATCGCCATGCGCCGCATGCACCGCGCGCTGAGCGAATTCCGGATCCGCGGCGTCAAGACCAACATCCCCTTCCTCGAGAACCTCATCGGCCACCCGCAGTTCCAGTCGGGCCAGGCGGTGACCACGCTGATCGACACCACGCCGGAGCTCTTCCAGTTCAAGGCCCGGCGCGACCGCGCCACCAAGGTCCTCAATTTCCTAGGCAACGTCATCGTCAACGGCAACCCCCACGCCAAGGGTTACAAGCCCGCCAAGCCGTTCGCCCCGGCCGCCCTGCCCGCCTACGACCGCCGCGCCGCGCCACCCACGGGCACCCGCCAGCTGCTGCTCGAGCTCGGGCCCAAGGGCTTCGCCGAATGGACGCTCAAGCAGAAGCGCCTCCTCGTCACCGACACCACGTGGCGCGACGCCCACCAGTCGCTCATGGCCACGCGCGTGCGCAGCTACGACATGCTCGCCACGGCCGACGCGATCGCCCGCCGCGCCCCCGAGCTATTCTCGCTCGAGATGTGGGGCGGCGCCACCTTCGACACCGCGATGCGCTTCCTCAGCGAGGATCCGTGGGAACGCCTCCGCCATCTCCGCGCCCGCGTGCCCAATGTCTGCTTCCAGATGCTGTTCCGCGGCGCGAACGCCGTCGGGTACACCAACTATCCCGACAACGTCGTCGCGGGGTTCGTGAAGCACGCCGCAGCCAGCGGCATGGACATCTTCCGGGTCTTCGACTCGCTCAACTACACGCCGAACCTGCGCGTCGCGATGGAGGCCGTGCAGGAGACGCACGGCGTCTGCGAGGCCGCGATCTGCTATACGGGCGACATCCTCGATGACCGCCGCGACAAGTTCACCCTCCAGTATTACGTGAAATTCGCGAAGGAGTTGGAGAAGATGGGTGCCCACTTCCTGGCGATCAAGGACATGGCCGGACTCTGCCGCCCCGCTGCCGCGCACAAGCTCGTGAAGGCGCTCAAGGACGAGATCGGCCTGCCCGTGCACTTCCACACGCACGACACCAGCGGCGTCGCCTCCGCCAGCATCCTCCGCGCCGCCGAGGCCGGGGTCGACGTCGTCGACCTTGCGCTCGCGTCGATGAGCGGCAGCACCTCGCAGCCCAACCTCAACTCGGTCGTCGCCGCGCTGCAACACACGCCGCGCGACACGAAGCTCGACCTCGCCGCGCTCAACGAGTTCTCCGACACTTGGGAGCACGTCCGCACCTTCTACGCGCCGTTCGACACCGCCCCCAAGGCCGGCTCCGCCGAGGTCTACCTCCACGAGATGCCGGGCGGCCAGTACACCAACCTCAAGGAGCAGGCCGCGGCGATGGGCGTAGGCCACCGCTGGCCGGAGATCGCCCGCGGCTACGCCGACGTGAACCAGCTCTTCGGCGACATCGTGAAGGTCACGCCCTCCTCGAAGGTCGTGGGCGACATGGCCCTGTTCCTCTTCAGCCGCGGCATCAAGGCGGCGGACGTCGTCAACCTCGAGCCCGGCTCCCTGCCCTTCCCCGAGAGCGTGATCGACATGTTCTCCGGTGGCCTCGGCTGGCCGGAGGGCGGCTGGCCCGAGGCGGTGTCGCGCGTCGTCCTTGGCGAGAAGCGCCACAAGGAGGCCCGCGCCAAGTACGAGGCCGCGATGAAAGGCCGCCCCGCGCCCTCCGCCCCGCTCGACCTCGAGAAGGTCCGCACCGAGCTGGCCGACAAGCTCAAGCGCCCCGCGACCGACGACGACCTCTACTCGCACCTGATGTACCCGCAGGTCTTCGCGGACTTTGTGAAGCACCAGCACGCGTACGGCGACGTCAGCGTGCTGCCCACTCCCGCGTTCTACTACGGCCTCGCCGTCGGCGAGGAGATCTCCGTTGCGATCGAGGAGGGCAAAATCCTCATAATCCGCCTCATCTCCGTCGGCGCGCCCGACAAAGACGGCCGCCGCCCGGTCTCGTACGAGCTCAACGGCATCGGCCGCGAGGCGTACATCACCGACAAGAACGTGGCCCCCAAGGCCCGCGCCCGCCCCCGGGCCGACCTCGCGGACGAGAAGCAGATTGCCGCCCCCATCCCGGGCCTGATCGCCGCCCTCGCCGTCTCCGTCGGCACCAAGGTCGCGAAGGGCGACAAGCTCCTCATGATGGAGGCGATGAAGATGCAGAACACCGTCTACGCCCCCTGCGACGGCGTGGTCGCCGAGCTGCACGTCGCCCTCGGCGACACGGTCGAGAGCAAGGACCTGCTCGTCAGGCTGCGGGCGTAATCCAAGTTATCCGAACCGCATTTACTGCGTATTTCACGGATCAGGGTGATCGCAGGGCTGGTTCGCCAAGCGAGCCAAGGGTGTTGCCCGATGGCAAAACGCCCGCCTTCGGATGAGCTATGGGTCCGCAAGCGATTGATAAATAATTTGTTCCGTCATCATCAACCCGCTCGACGACCACCGCAATCCCAGCCGACTTGGTCTGGCACCTGCTAACCGCAGGCGCTCATGTCCATCCACGTCGCCCTTCGGCATCGCACCCATTATCGGTATGACCGTCCCGTCGGGCTCGGGCCGCAGGTCATCCGACTGCGGCCGGCGCCCCACTGCCGCACGCCGATCCTGAGCTACTCGCTGAGGCTCACTCCAGCGAAGGGACACTTCCTCAATTGGCAGCAGGACGCCTTCGGAAACTACCTGGCCCGGGTCGTTTACCCGGAGAAGGTCCGCGAGTTCGCAGTCGAGGTCGACCTCGTCGCAGAAATGTCCGTGTACAACCCGTTCGACTTCTTCCTCGAGCCCTACGCGGAGAACTTCCCCTTCAAGTACGAGAAGGGCCTCGCGACCGAGCTCGCGCCGTTCCTGCGCCGGAACGCCCGCAAACCCCGCTTCTCCGACTTCCTCGCCGGGATCGACCGCACGCCGCGCCGGACGATCGATTTCCTCGCGTTCGACGACTTCCGCTTCCAGGCCATCCCAGAGCCGGCCACCACCGCGCTGCTGGCCGCCGGTCTGGTTCTTACCGCCCTCTAGCTCTGCCGGCGGCGCGCAGTTGCTGCCTGATTGGCGGCGGGGTTGGGGGTTTTGAACCCGACTGGGAAAGCGGCCCAGCCTTCAGCCCTGCCCGGCCTCTGGCTTCGCTGGGCAATCACGGTCGCTTCTGCCTTGGGACCAGCCCCGATCACAGATTGACCGCCCGCGTCCGGCTCGGCTTGGCTGGTCACTCCATTTTCCCAGGCCTATTGCCGACCGTTCACCGCCAACCGTCTTCCGCCCGACCCATGCCCACGATCATCTACACCAAGACCGACGAAGCCCCGGCCCTCGCCACCTACTCCCTCCTGCCGATCGTCCAGGCGTTCACGAAGCACGCCGGCATCAGCGTGGAGACGCGCGACATCTCCCTCGCCGGGCGCATCCTCGCCGCCTTCGCCGACCAACTGCCGGCCGGACAGCGGGTGCCGGATGCCCTCGCCGAGCTGGGCGCCCTGACCCTCAAACCCGAGGCCAACATCATCAAGCTGCCCAACATCAGCTCCTCCGTCCCCCAGCTGAAGGAGGCCATCGCCGAGCTTCAGGCCAAGGGCTACAAGCTCCCCGAGTACACCGACGCACCAAAGACCGACGCCGAGAAGGACGCCAAGGCCCGCTACGACAAGGTCAAGGGCTCCGCCGTGAACCCCGTCCTCCGCGAGGGCAACTCCGACCGCCGCGCCCCTAAGGCCGTCAAGGACTACGCCCGCGCCCATCCTCACTCGATGGGCAAGTGGGACCCCGCCTCCAAGACCACCGTGGCGACGATGGGAAGGGACGATTTCTTCTCCAACGAGAAGTCGGTGACCGTCCCGGCCGCCACCACCGTGCGAATCGAACACGTCGGCGCCGACGGCAAGGTCACCATCCTCAAGGAAAAGACCCCACTCAAGGCCGGCGAGATCATCGACGCCACTTTTATGAGCAAGGCCGCGCTCGTGGCGTTTTACGGCGAGCAGATCGCCCGGGCCAAGCGCGAGGGCGTGCTGTTCTCGCTGCACCTCAAGGCCACGATGATGAAGGTCTCCGACCCCGTCCTCTTCGGCCACGCCGTCCGCACCTTCTACAAGGACGCGCTCGCCAAGCACGCCGCCACCGTGGCCGAGCTCGGAGTCGACCTGAACAACGGCTTTGGTGACCTCGTCGAGAAGCTCCAGAAACTTCCCGCCGACCGGAAGGCCGCGATCGAGGCCGACCTCAAGGCCGCGGCCGCCGCTGGTCCCGGCCTCGCCATGGTCAACTCGGACCAGGGCATCACCAACCTCCATGTCCCGAGCGATGTCATCATCGACGCCTCCATGCCCGCGATGATCCGCGCGGGCGGCAAGATGTACGACGCTGCGGGCAAGCTCCAGGACACCCTCGCGGTCATCCCCGACAGCTCCTACGCCGGCGTGTACGCCTCCAGCGTCGAGTTTTGCCGGCAGCACGGCGCGTTCGACCCGAAGACCATGGGCACCGTGCCCAATGTCGGCCTCATGGCCCAAGCCGCCGAGGAATACGGCTCGCACAACAAGACCTTCGTGGCCCCCGCCGCCGGCGTCATCCGCGTCGTTGACGAGGCCGGCAAGACCCTCCTCGAGCACAAGGTCGACCAAGGTGACATCTGGCGCGCCTGCCAGACCAAGGACGCCCCGGTACAGGACTGGGTGAAGCTGGCCGTCAGCCGCGCCCGCCTCAGCAGCACACCCGCCGTGTTCTGGCTGGACAAAGCCCGCGCCCATGACGCGCAGGTCATTGCCAAAGTCGAGAAGTACTTCGCCCAGCACGACACCAAGGGTCTCGACCTCCGCATTCTTCCTCCCGCCGAGGCGTGCCGGTTCACGCTGCAGCGGCTCAAAGCCGGCCAGGACACGATCAGCGTCACGGGCAATGTGCTCCGCGACTACCTCACGGACCTCTTCCCGATCCTCGAGGTCGGCACCAGCGCGAAGATGCTCTCGATCGTCCCTTTGATGAACGGCGGCGGCCTATTCGAGACCGGCGCCGGCGGCTCGGCCCCGAAGCACGTTGAGCAGTTCGCGGCCGAGAATTACCTGCGTTGGGACAGCCTTGGCGAGTTTTTCGCCCTCGCGGCGTCGCTCGAGCACCTGAGCATCGTGGCGAAGCACACCCAGGCCAAGGTCCTGGCCGACACGCTCGATCAGGCCAACGGCAAGTTCCTCGAGACCGACAAGTCTCCGGGCCGCAAGCTCGGCACGAACGACAATCGCGGCAGCCACTTCTACCTCACGCTCTACTGGGCACAGGCCCTCGCCGCGCAGTCGGCCGACGCCGCGCTGAAGAAAATCTTCGCCCCCGTCGCCGAAAAGCTCACCGCGGCCGAGAAGACCATCGCCGCCGAACTGATCGCGGTCCAAGGCAAGCCCGTCGACGTCGGTGGCTACTACGCCCCGGATGACACCAAGGCCTCCGCCGCACTACGCCCGAGCCAGACGTTCAACACGATCCTCGCGACGCTGTGATGGCTGGGTCAGCTACGGCCGGGACGCCCGCGCCCGTTCCAGCCGCGCCGCGAAGTCTTCGAGGAAATCCGCCCGCCAGCGGCTGATCGTCTTCGCCCCCTGCTCTCGGCCCTCCGCCCACTCGGGCGCAGGATCGTCGGTCCACCAGTTGGGATAACGCACCGCCGGACGCGCCGCCTGTCCCGGCTCCGGGTTCACTGAGGTGAACCCGCCGGTCCGGCCATCAAGTTCCGGCCGGTTGCTCGAGATGCGGTAGCTCCAGGCCTTGGCCTCCTTCGGCGAAAAAAGAAAATGCCAGGCGCCCTCCGCGTCGACGAAACCGGGAAATTCCTGCTGGTCGATCACCAGCTTGGCCGTAGTGTCGGGCGCGAGCCGGCCCGGCCGATAGACCAGCTCGAGGATCGCATAGGTTTCAACCCGGTCGGTCGGGCCCGGGGGAGCCGTGAAGGTCACCCGCGGCCGGTCCCAGGCCCGCACAAAATGCCCGCCCCAGCCGTCGGTCGCCGGGTTGTCGGGGTTCGACCGCAACAGATAGGCCACCGCGGGGGTGTCGCCCATCTTCACCGCCGGGGAAATGTCAGCGAAATAGTCACCCAGCGCGCCCCGGTGCTTAACCCGCGCCGCGACGAAGGCGGTGTTGCCAAGCGCGCCGGCCTGATCGCCCCCGGTGAACCAGCCGCGATAGGTCGAATTGGCCTCGATGATCCAGAGATCGGGATGCTCCCGGGTGAGATAGTCGTAGGCGGTCGTGGACCACTTCTTGTTCGGGCCGCCGATCCAATAGATGCGGAGCCGGGACTTGATCGTGGGATCGTCGTGCAGCGCCTGCGCGACATCATCGATGCCGCCCCAGACGAGCAGCCAGAGCGGGCGCGGGTCATCGCGTCGCGCCGCGCGGATGATCCAGTCCGACCCCTCCGTGCGCCCACCCCACCCGCGCGGATCGGCCGAATCGGTGCCGCCCTGCTTTGTCAGCGCCCGCAGGGCGTCAGGCGTCGGATAACGTTCCGACCAGGTCCGCAGCCTCGGATAATCCGCGGCGTACTGGTCGATGACCTTCAGGATGTTGTCCTTTCGGTTCCGGGCCGCACCCCACGGCGAGGCGACCAGGCCCTCGATGTCGAGGACGTCCGAATAGAGCAGCAGGTGCACCAGCGACTGGAAATCGTCGAAGTCGGTGCCACCGATGTCGGTCGACACGATCACGCGCGGCCGGCTGTCAACCGCGGCGGCAATGGCGGGGACCGCGCCAAGCACGGCGAAGAGCAGCGCAAGCATCAGGGAGACTCGGGGCGTCAGTCTCATCGGGTCATTTCCCATCCAGCCCGGCCAAAAGTCAAAACCCGAGGCCTCGGGTATATCCGCTGAATTTCACCGGGTTTTCGCCGTGCCTTCAAACCCCGGGAGCACAGTTTGGTCATGCCTGAGGTTCCCTCCATGAATCCGCCCTCATCCCAGGTTTATCCCGGCGTTGTGCGCCGGCTCCTCGTCGTGGCCGGGTTTGCCGTGGCCATGGGATGGCTCGAATCGGCGGTGGTCTTCTACCTGCGTCGGCTCGTCGACCGCATCGAGCCCTACCAGCCCAACCCGCTGCCGGTGGCCGGCGATCTCGGCGGCGCGGAGCTGCTGCGCGAGCCGGCCACGCTGTTGATGCTGCTCGCGGTCGGCTGGCTGGCCGGGCGCACGGGCCGAGCGCGCTTCGGGCACTTCGTCGTGGCGTTCGGGATTTGGGACATTTCCTATTATGTCTTCCTCGTGCCGCTGACCGGATGGCCGCACTCCTTGCTCGACTGGGACATTCTCTTCCTCATCCCGCTGCCGTGGTGGGGGCCCGTGCTGGCCCCGGTGATGATCGCCGCGTTGATGATCTTGGGCGGCTGCGTGCTGGCCTTCAACGACGCGCCGGACGTCCCTGCTCTCTGGCCTTCCAGGCGCACCGTCTGGCTCAGCGCGGTGGGCGTCACGCTCGCGCTCTACGTTTTTATGGCCGATGCCATCCGTGCCGTGGGCCGCGGTGAATCGGTCCAGACGATTCTGCCGGCCACGTTCAACTGGCCCTTGTTTCTCGCAGCCTGGGTGTTGATGGCCCTGCCGGCCGTCGCCCTGCTGCGACAGTACTTGGACCGCCGGGGGACGTCCCGCGGTAGGCCTTGATTCAGACTCGGGCAACCGGCATTTCACTGGGACGGAAACCCCATCCCGTCCACCCCTACCCTCATGGAAGACGTCCGCGCGACCAGCCTGTCCCGGCCCGGCGAAGGCCATTTGACCGCCCTCGGCTACCTGCAGATCGGAACCGGCTCGCTCACGTTGGCGATGTCATTGCTGACCTTGGGACAAGCCATGTTCAGCCATGCCGAACTGTTCCACCCGTCGCGGGTCTTCAATTACTCGTCCGATTTTTTCGACCGTTTCATTGCCGCCTACGTGATTCTCCAGCTGACTTTTGGCTGGCTCGCCGGCGCGCTGCAATTGGCGGCCGGGATCTGCTGCCTGCGATGCCGGCATCCCCGGCTGATGTGGATCGCGTCGATCGCCAGCCTCGTCAATTTTCCCCACGGTACCATGGCATCAATCCTGATGCTCCATGGCTTGACCCGGCCGGAAATCACCGCGGCGCTCAAATCGTCGGCCACCTAGCCTCCTGTCGGTCACGATGCCCGCTGTTGCACCTGTGAGCCGTCGCGGCGCGGCCGCGACTACGAATAGGTTTTCGCCCGAGTCTCGTCACAATCCCACTAAAGCCCGCCATGGAATCTATTCTCCGTCTGAATGACGGCCATCTCATGCCCCGCTTCGGCCTGGGCACTTGGCAGATGTCCAACGCCGAGGCCGCGGCATCCGTCACAGTCGCCGTCCGGGAAGGCTGTCGCCTAATCGACACCGCCGCGATCTATGAAAATGAGTCTGGCGTCGGCCGCGGGCTGAAGGCCGCGCCGGTCAAGCGCGAGGAGATCTTCGTCACGACCAAGCTCTGGAACGACCGCCAGGGCTCGGCGCCAGCGGCGCTGCGCGATAGCCTGTCCCGTCTCGGGCTGCCGTGGGTCGACCTGTACCTCATCCACTGGCCGTCGCCGAAGCAGAACCGTTACCTCGAGGCGTGGCGCGCACTGATCGAGCTCCGGAAGGCCGGACTCTCCCGCTCCATCGGCGTTTCCAATTTCAACCGCGACCACCTCGAGCGGATCATCGACGAGACCGGCGTCGTCCCCGTGCTGAACCAGATTGAGCTCCACCCCGAGTTCCAGCAGGCGAAACTGCGCGCGTTCCACGCCCAGCACGGGATCGTCACGCAGGCCTGGAGCCCGCTCGGACGCGGCGGCGCGACGCAACTCCCGGAAATCACTGCCCTCGCCCGGAAGGTCGGACGCACCCCGGCGCAGGTGATCCTCCGCTGGCAGCTGCAGCTCGGGCTTTCCACGATCCCGAAGTCGGTCTCCGCCGACCGCATCCGCGAAAATGGGGCGGTCTTCGACTTTTCCCTCGGCGATAACGACCTAAACGCATTCGCACCCCTCGATATCGGCCGCCGCCTCGGGCCCGACCCAGCGGCGTTTGGCTGAAGTCACTTCCTCGCCGACTTCAACGCCTCGTCGATCGCGCGGCCGTAAGCGGTCGCATCAAGCTCGCCAGCTAGCTCCGCGCGGACTTCCTTGGTGGGTCCGTCGAGCACGTAGACCACGCCCGAGGCCCCTCCGTAGTCATCGAAGAATTTCTCCAGCCCAAGGCGCTTCGCCTCAGCCCGACTCGCCGCCGTCGTCTGGTCGTTGGTGAAGTCAAACACGACGAGGTTCGCCCGGCCGGCATGGGTCTGCTGCACCTGCGTCCACGCGCCCTTGGTCAGCATGCAGATCGAACACCACTGGGCGTGCATCTTCACCACGTAGGGCCGCGAAGGATTGAGCGCCTCGGTATCGGACACCGGCCCGACGACGGGCGTCACATTGTCGGCGTAGACCACGAGTCCAGCCGCCAGGACCAGCAGCGCGAACAAACCGGGAAACGCCCATTTCTTGTTCATCGTTGCTGCCAGAATGAATGACGCCCCGCGGGCGCAAGGCAAACCATCAATCTGTCGCGGGCGCAGCGGAAAAACTTGTTCGCGACCGAGACCGGGCTACTCCTGCGCCCCATCCCCGCCGCCCCATGGAACTCATCCCCACCGACAAGCAACCCGCCGTCGCACGCGCGCTGTCCACCGCGTTTGGCGTGTCCACCTTCGAGTCCATCCATCCGCTCGTGGGCGGTCTCAGCCCGGCCCTGGTCTTTCGCATCGTGGTGCGCGGCGCGTCTTACCTGCTGCGGGTCATCGTGGCCTGGCCCGGCTACGCCGGCCCGGCGCGACAGTTCAGGATCCTCACCGCCGCCGCCCCGGCCGGGCTGGCCCCGGCGATCCGGCACATGAGCGTGGAGGACGGGATCCTCATCACCGACTTCATCGCGCCGCAGCCATTCCCCGACCGGATGGTCCCACACCTGGCCCCGTTGCTCCGCCGGCTGCACGCCCAGCCGAACTTCCCGCGCATGCAGCTCCCTACTGTCGCGGACACTCCCCACGCCTACCGTGACTGGGTAAACAGCATGGTCGGCCGGCTGGAGGCGGCGCGGCTGCTCCCGGAATCGCTTACAGCCGACCTGTTCCGCCGCCATGCCGAGATCGAACGCCTCGACCCGCGCACCGATGCGGATGTCGTCGCCTGCCACAACGACCTCAAGCCCCAGAACATGATCTTCGACGGCACCCGCCTCTGGCTCGTGGATTGGGAGGCGGGATTCCTCAACGACCGGTACGCCGACCTGGCCATGGCGGCGAATTTCTTCGTGCGGGACGATGCCGAGGAGACGGCCTATCTCGACGCCTACTTCGGCGAACCCGCGGGCGACTACCGGCGCGCCCGCTTTTTCCTGGCCCGCCACGTCCAGCACCTGGCCTACGCGGCCTTCCTGCTCCCCATCGCGGCCAAGATGGGCGCGGCCATCACGCCCGATCTCGACGCCCCGGATTTCCAGGATTTTCACCGTCGCCTCGTCACAAACGAGATCGAGATGAAGACCGCCGAGGAGCGCGCGCTGTACGCGAAAGTCCACCTCAACGCCGCCCGGAGCAACCTGGCCTCGCCTCGCTTCGCGGCGTCGCTGGCGCTGGTCAGCCGGACGCGCACCGGCTAAGCCGTCACTTCTTGGCGGCAGCCGGCAGCACCTCCATGCTCCGGAAAATCCCGAGCAGCTGCTGGTGGACAGGGTCGTCAAAGCCGCCCGAGGCGACGGAGCCGGAGACGCCGATCATCTCCGCCAGCGCCAGCATCACCTTCGTCTGGGCTTTGAAGTCGCCCTTCTTCGTCGCCCTTCCCACCAGGGTGCGATCGGTGAAGTCGGCCGAGTACCCGAAGCCGCTCTTCACCGCGAACTCCTTTGGGTCCACGCGCCGCTCCACGGAGCCGGTGGCTTCCTCGCGGCTGTCCGCGACCAGGGCGGCCTGGAGCCGCTCCCGGGAAGTGGCGGCAAGACCGGGCCGGAGCGAGATCGTGAACCCGGCGTAGGCGTTGGCGCCGTTGCGCGGGGAGATCATCACCTCGAAGGTGCCGTCGTTCATGTTTGCCGAGGCCACCTTCCACGCGGAGGCGTCGACGGTGAAGCTGAGCCGCCCGAACTCCCCCAGGTCGATCGTCTCGGCCCGGAGGCCAAGCGTACACAGCAGGGGCAGGATCAGGAAAAGGAGACGTTTCATGCGTTCGCGCCCGTACAGGCGGGCTGCGACATGGAACTCAGACCAGCTTGGCGTCGAGCGTGATCTCCGCCGCGGCGAGCAGGCGAGAAATCGGACACCCCTTCTTGGCACCGTCGGCGATCGCGGCGAACTTCGCGACATCGATGCCCGGGATCTTGGCGATGCAGTCGAGGTGGATCTTGGTCACGGTCCAGCCCGTCTGCGGATGGTTCTCGAAGTTCACCGTCGCCGTGGTGGTGATCTGCTCGGCCTTGAAGCCGGCTTTGCCCAGCTCGGCCGAGAAGGCCATACTGTAGCAGCCCGCGTGGGCGGCGCCGATGAGTTCCTCGGGATTTGTACCCGGCCCGTTCTCGAAGCGAGTACCGAACGAATACTGGGTGTCCTTGAGGACGGTGCTTTCGGTGGAGATGGTGCCGCGACCCGACTTCAGGTCGCCGCGCCAGACAGCGGAGGCGGAGCGTTTCATGGTATTCGTCAGGTGAAACGGACGGGGGTTAGCGCTGCCGCAGCAGGTAGAGTTCGCTGCCGGCGAGGAGGAATGAGCCGACGCCGTAGGGCTCGGTCGAGTTCTCGTCGAATTTCTTCGGGTCGGCACCGATCGGCTGGATGTGGATCAGCTTGCCGTCGGGCTGCACGCAGGTGGTGAGGGCGGTCCAGCCCTTGAGGGCCGACGGGAGGTAGGTCGCGCGGTCGAGCAGGCCGTGGTTCAGACCCCAGAGAAGGCCGTAGCAGAAGAAGCCGGTGCCGCTCGCCTCCTTCGCCGGGTACTCGGCCGGGTCGAGGAGACTCGAGCGCCAGAAGCCGTCCTCGGCCTGGACACTGACGATCTTCGCCGCCATCTCGCGAAACTGCTGTTCGAAACGCGCCCGGGCCGGGTGGTTGTCCGGCAGAGCCTGCAGCACGCGGGCCAGCCCGGCGAAGACCCAGCCGTTGCCCCGGGACCAGAAGATCTTTTTCCCGTTGGCCTCGCGCTTCGTGAAGTAGGTAGCGTCGCGGAAGTACAGGTGCTCCTCCTTGTCGTAGAGGAAGTCCGAAGTCTCCCACCAGTGCTGGACCGCGAAGTCGAGGTAGGCCTGCTTGCCCGTCGCGCGCCACAGCCCAATCCAGGCCGGTGGGCCCATGAAGAGCGCGTCGCACCACCACCAGTTGATCAAACGGTCAGGCGCCGTGAACTCGCGGCCGGTGGGCGTCGGTGTCGCCAGGATCGCGTCGAACCGCTCGATGGCCGGCGCCAGCATCTTCGGGTCCGGGTGGCGGGTATTGAGCTCGAGGTAGGTCTGGATCACGCAGTGGTCGTCGGCGTGGTATACGCGCCCGGCGGGCTTCCACTGGTTGTCGGCGCCCATCTTCATCATCGCCTGGTCGTAGCGCGGGTTTCGGGAAATGCCCGACAGCGCCATCATGCCGGTGTAGCCGGCGGCCTGCACCCAGCCATCGCGCGGCCGGTCCGCGGGGATGTTCGCAAGCTGCCAGTCGGCGACGCGCTCCATCAGCGTCAGCACCGCGGCAGCGGGCGGGACCGCCGGCGCGGCGGAAGCGGCGAATGCAGGGGCGAGCATGACTTCGCCGGCCAAAGCCAGAACCCAGAAAGCACGGTTCATGGATCCACTCTCCACGGACGCAGCCACGGCGTCAACGCCGGCCGTCGTACCAGATGTGACAGGCCTCGCGGCTCCGCAGGATGGCCCGCGGACGCAGGACCAGGCGCAGGAGGAACCAAACATGCTCCCGCGCGGAATAGAGGTGCACCTTGCGCTCCGACGTATGCAGCGGGTGGCGGTGCAAGATCACAATCTCGCGGCCCAGCTCCCGCGCCACGGGTCGGAGCCGCAGGCTCAGGTCGATCTCCTCTCAGGCGTAGAGCTCGGTGCTGAACCCGCCGATCCGGCGGAACACCGCCGCCTCGCAGAAGATGAACGAACCGGCCATCCAGCGCCGCGCGCGGCTCAGTAGATTCCAGCCCCCCGAGATCAGCCGCGCCGCCGGGCCCGCCTCGATACACACCGTGCTCCCGCCGGCCAAGCAGCGGCCCCCGCGGATCGCCGCCACCAAGTCGGTGAACAGCTCCGGGCTTGGGAGCGAGTCCGCGTCGATGAAGAGCAGCCAGTCCCCGGTGGCGGCCGCGGCGCCGCGGTTCCGGGCCCGGTCAATCTGGTTGACCGGCTCATGCACCACCAGCGCGCCGCCGTCGCGGGCAATCTCCGCGGTGCGATCCGTCGAGTTATTGTCGCACACGATCAGCTCCGAGTCCCAGGCCGCTGCGCCGAACACCACCCGCGCCGCGTTGATCCGCTCCAGCGTCGCCCCAAGCAGGCGCTCCTCGTTGAAGGCGGGAATGACGAGCGAGATCTTCAAGCGGCCCAGCCTCGGGACCAGCCGTGACGACCGCAAGGCAGTCCGGGCGGACGGTCCCTTCAGGACAAAAAAGAAGCGGCCGGTGATCCGTTCATATCACCGGCCGCCGATAGGAAGGACCATGAGGGTCTTCGCCATCTACTACTCTTATAACCCCTTTTCTCTGACGTTCACGGTGTCACCAACAGTCAAGTGACGCCGTGAAATTTTTGGCGCGCGCCCGGCCTTGCCGGACCGCTTGGCCGCCTTCTTGGCCGGGACCACGATCGCCGGCTTCGGGCCGCCCTTCTGGTGAAGTCCCTTCTGGAAGCGCACCCGGTAATCGCTGGGTGTCTCGTTCATCAGGCGGCGGAACTCGCGCGAATAGTGGCTCTGGTCCGAGAAGCCGAACTTGTGGGCGATCTCCGCCATGCTGAGCGAGGAAAACACGAGGGCATTGCAGCTCGCCCGCACCCGGTATTGCCGAACGTACTCGTGCGGCGAGGTATGGTAGGTCTCGAGGAACTTGCGGTGAAAGACCCGCAATGAAAGGTGACACAGCTTGGCGAGTCCTCGGTTCGTGATCGGCTCGCCGTGGTGCTTGATGATGTGGTCGATGGCGTTGCTCAGGCCCGAATCCGGCCGCTTCATATCCTGCTTCAGGTAGGGCATGGCAACGCCCGCCGTCCCCACCACGACCCCCGCGCTGTTGTGCAGCGGAATCTTGAAGGTGAGGTGCCAGTGGGACGTGTGGTTGAAGCGGCCAACCAACTCGACGCGGGATTGGATGTGGCGGCCTTTCAGCACCTCTTCGTCGTCGGCGCGGTACTGGCTGGCCAGCGTCGCGTCGGCGATGTCGAAGTCGGTACGGCCGATCGCTTGCGAGCGTTTCTGCAGGCCGAAATTAACCAGCAGCGGAAGATTAACCCAGATGAAGCGACCGTGCACGTCCTTGATCCAGAACTCCACGTTCTCGATTTGATCGAACAGCTTCACCAACTCCGGTTTGTCGGCCCCGATCAACCTCAGGGCACCAAGCATGTCATCCTGCAAGTGGGCATCTCTCATGGTTTGCGGAGTGGAGTGCCGGCCGCGCTGGTTTCCTCGGGAAACCTTTCGGTTCGGGCCTGAGCCCAGACCAACGCTCGTGCCGGGCATTTTCATCGGTTCAGCCTACCGGGCAGGCCCCAGGCGCCGCGGCACGCCGAACCGCGCAGGACTTCGTTATGCGTCGGCATCAAGGCGGAGCAATGGCTGGGGAACGGGAGCATCGACCTTCCAGCTTAGACTATTCCTTCCGCCGGCCATAGTATCACTACGTCTATTGTTTGGATATTCGTGCCACGCTGGGAAAATCCACTTTCTCCTCGGTAAAACCGCCGTCCCGCGCCGCGTTTTGGGGCCATTTGAATAATACCGCCAAAGGAGTTGAATCCTCTCTCCGCCGTTCCTAAGAGTAGCTCTGCATGAACGCGCACCCCAGCTTGATGATCTCCTGTCTGCTGCTCGCCAGAGCCATGACTGCCCTGGCCCAGACACCTCCGGCCGCCGTCAGTCCCGCCCCCTCGGTCTCGGCGCCCGCCGCCGCCCCGGCCGCCCGGGGCGGAGTCCCCAGCACCGAGCCCCGGACCTTTCTCCTTTGGGAGGATGGCGCGCCGGGAGCTCTCGGGACCACCGACGCCGACAAGCCCACCCTCACCTACTACCCGGCCAACGGCCGCGGCGCCGGCACCGCCGTCATCGTAGCCCCCGGCGGCGGATATACGGGGCTCGCCATGAACCACGAGGGACGGCAGGTGGCCAACTGGCTCAACTCCCTCGGGGTTTCCGCCCTGGTGCTCAAGTATCGCCTCGGGCCCCGCTACCGGCACCCCGTAGAACTCGGCGACGCCCAGCGCGCGATACGCCTGGTCCGGGCCCGGGCGGCCGAATTTGGCGCCTTGCCCGACCGGATCGGAATGCTGGGCTTTTCCGCCGGTGGCCACCTCACCGCCACGGCCGGCACCCATTTCGACGCCGGCAAGCCCGACGCGGCAGACCCGATCGATCGCGTCAGCAGTCGGCCGGACTTTCTCGTGCTTGCCTATCCTGTCATCCTCTCCCGCGCCCCGTACGCCCACCAGGGCTCCTTCAACGCCCTGCTCGGGCCCAACCCCGACCCGGCGCTGCTCGACGACTTGTCTCTCGACCTGCGCGTCACGAAGGATACACCCCCGACTTTCCTCTTCCACACCAACGCGGACACCGGCGTCCCGGCTGAGAATAGTATTCAGTTTTACCTCGCGCTCCGGAAAGCCGGCGTCGAGGCCGAGATCCACATTTTCCAGCCCGGGCCGCATGGCGTCGGACTCGCCATGGGCGACGCCGTCCTTGAGGCTTGGCCGCCCCTGCTTTCAACCTGGTTCCGCAACCGGGGACTGTTGACCAATCGCACGCCCGTCCCCGCCCGCGGTGGCGCAGCGCGCGGTACGGCAGCTCCGGCCACCCCGGCTGCATCGGCCACGCCCGCGGCGAAATAGCTGGCTAAGTGCGATCGGCGTCGCTGACGGCCCAGACCACGAGCCAGCCGGTCTGGGCGTCGACGTAGACTGTGGCCGAACCCCGGCCTTCACCCACCTCGACAAACCCGGTGGTGGTTTCCCGGCCACGCGCGGAGCGGGGCGCCCACAGCGCCAGGACGAGCCCGGCGGCGGCCGCTAGGGAAAGGCCCCACCAAAGTGCCGGCCGCCTTGTGGCGGAGGGACGGCTCCCGGTGGATAATCGGCGCTGGATCCTCTGCCATTCCAGATTGGCGTCGGGCACCGCGGCCGCATCCACGGTGGCACGCCAGGATTGGGCGGCCGCAGCGAGGGTCTCGCTCAAGCGGCGACAGTCCGCACATCCCGTCAGGTGCGCCTCGAGCCCGGACTGCTCGGAGTCGCCCAACGGCCGGTCGCGGGCGGCAGAAATGAGGCGTTGGGCGGCGTGGCAGTCCATGGCGTGAGGTCGCAAGGCGGTTTTCAGCGGCGATCGTCGCGGTCCCAGCCCCGCCCGTCGTGGCCGCGGTCGTTGTGATCCCGGTCGAAGTTTACCCAGACACGCTCATCGCGATAGGAGTAATAGCCGGGTTCGAAGCTGCGGATCTCGCGGCCGCGGCTGCTGCGGGTGATGACCCAGCGGCCCGGAACCCATTCCTTGACGGTGACGGTCTTCCAATAACCCCGCGGGGGTGCGGGGCGTTCGACGACCACGACCGGCGGCGGCAGCGGGCGGGTGATGACCGGGCCGAGGCCGATGTGCACGTGCACATCCGTGCCGGCATGGAGCGTAGCCGCCGAGCCGGCGAACGCGGTGAAAAGCGCGAGGGAAACAGAGGCGATTGGGTGGTTCATGGTTCCTCCTGGTTGGATTCGACCATGGGACGAAGCCTCAGCGGGCCTTATTCATTTATTTTCCGCCCCTCGCAGATCCTTCCGGCAGAAGGATGATGGCGCACACCTCACCCTGGTCGCTCCACGGCGGCCCGCCGAGGACCGAGGGACCTTCCGGGAGGTTCAGGGCAATGACCTTTTTGGACCCCTCGAACCAGGTAGCCCGGATCGCGCGGCCATCGGCGGTCAGCTCGACCTTGTGGTCGCGCACGAGTGCGACGGTGGCGACGCCCGAATCGGGCACGGCGGCTGTCCCCTCCGCCACCCAGCGGAAACTCTCGAAGCGCAGGAGGCTGCGCAGGTTTGCGTCGAAGCCCGTCAGCTTCGGGTCCTTTTCGGCCTTCTTGTTCGAAGCCACGATCAGGATGACGCGCACCCGGCCCAGGCTGTTGCTGGCGGCGGCGGACACGAAGGACGTCAGCGCCACCAGGGTGGCGAGAACAAGGAGGAGTCGGAATGTCGTCTTCATGGGAGATGTCCTAGTTTCTGCGCCAGGAGTCGGCGCGCGTTGAACAGCCGGGACATGACCGTTCCTGTCCGGCAATTCAGGGTGTGGGCAATCTGTTCGTAAGACAAACCCTCGACCTCACGCAGGACGAGCACCATCCGGTGCTTTTCGGGCAGCGCAGCCAGGGCGCGCTCGAAGCGGCCGGAACCCTCGCGCCGCTCGGCGGCCTGGCGCGGATCCGGGGTCTCGTCCGCCGGCTCCGCCACGGCGGCGTGCTCCTCGGTGTCCGCCCCGGCAAACGGGAGGAACCGGTGGAACCACTTCTGCCGGCGGCGCAAGTGATCCACGGCCCGCCGCACGGCGATCGGATGGAGCCAGGTGGTGAACTGGGAGTCCCCGCGGTAGGTGCCGAGGTTTTTCCAGACGGTGATCCAGACCTCCTGGCAGACGTCGCGGGCGTCGTGCTCGTCGCGGATCATCCCGAGGACCGTGCGGAAGACGCGCTCGTAGTGCGCCTGCACCAGCGTGCCAAACGCCTCCTGGTCGCCAGCCTGTGCCCGGCGCACAAGGGCGGAGACGTCTTCCACGGGTGCAATATCGGGGGGAATGGCCACGGCCAGAATGCCCAGCAGACACGGCGAAATCCGCCGGGTTGCAATCCGGGATGTATTCCCGGCGTCACCGCGCCTGTTTCAGGTTGAGCTTCGCCAGCAGTTTCGGGAACGCCGCCCGAACCGGCGAATCGGCCAGGAATCGCTCGGCCGCGGCCTTTTCCCCGCGGGCGCGGAGACCCGCGTAGACATGCAGCTCGAACTGCAGCCGCAGCTGTTCCTGCTCGGCCTCGAAGCCCAGCCGCCCAAGCAGGAAAAGCAGCGCCTCGACGGTCGAATAATGCCCTGCCGCCGGCTGGTCGCGCAGCAGGTAGCGGCCCGGGCCGGTCATCGGCAGGCTGATGGCCCGCCCCCAGCGCTCGACGCCCTGCAGCATCCTCGCCGCCTCGCGCCAGCTGCCGTCGAGGAGGAGGATCTGGACATTCCCCGGGGGTCTCCCCTCCGGCAGCACTTCGCCTTTGGGGTGCAGGATCCAGAGCTCTCGGTCGGGCAGGACGATCGCCGCCTGGTTGAGCGGCAGATCGTGCCGGAACACATGGCCGTGCGAGGCCGGGATCACCCGGTTGATCAGCCGCCCGGTGCTGGTTGGCCGCCAGAATTCACGGTGATGGATCAGGACGTCGATCCGCAGCGGCAGTTCCAGCGCCCGAAAGCCTTCACAGATGCACCAGCGCGGGGCAAAGCGGCAGCGCTCGCAGCGCGGGGTGCCCTCCGTGACGACGCGTCGGGTCATGGCTCAGCGCCCTCCATAATTCACCCACAGCAGCCGCAGGATCACCACCCCGGCCATGCCGAGGAAGATCGGCTGCAAGAAACGCGCCCCGCGCCGCACCACGAGGCGGGCGCCGACCCGCGCCCCGACCAGCTGCCCGAGCGCCATGACCGCCACCACCGGCAGCAAGAATTGTCCGCCCGCCGCGAAGACCGCGAGCGAGGCCACGTTGCTCGTGGCATTCATCACCTTGGTTGTCCCGGTGGCGCCGACGAGGTTCCGGCCCTGCACGAGCACCAGCGCAAGTGTCCAGAACGTGCCCGCGCCCGGCCCGAAGAAGCCGTCGTAGAAACCCAGCCCAACGCCAAAGACACCGAAGAACGCGCCCTCGGCCAGCCGCGGCGGATGATCCACATCCGTCGGCCGCGGCCGGAACAACATGAACACCACCAGCCCCGTCAGCAGCCACGGCACGAGACGCCCAAGGAAATCCGGGTCGATCGTCCGCAGCATGAGCACCCCGGCGACGGCACCGACCAGCGTGCAGGCGATGCCGGCCACGCACCGGCGGATGTCCACCACCCCCGCCCGCGCATAGTGCACCGCGGCCGACACCGAGCCGAACGACGCCTGAAACTTGTTTGTGCCCAGTGCCAGCGGCACAGGCAGGCCGAGACTCAGCAGCACCGGCACCGTGATCAGTCCGCCGCCGCCGGCCACCGTGTCCACCAGCCCGCCCGCCAACCCGGCTAGAAAAAGCAGCGGGTACCATAGCGGGGCGAGGACAAGATCGGGCATGGGAGGCGCGGAATGCATTCAACGAGTCAGTCGCGCCGCCCGCTGTCGAGCCGTCGAACGCCACGCTGCTACCGGGGCGGGACCGGTTCAGGCTTTGACAACCCGCGGCCAGCCCGGCTCCGTCCCGGCCATGGCCCTCACCGTCTACACCTACGCCAACTGCAGCATCTGCCGCGACGCTGTGAAATGGCTGCGGGCGCACCGGGTGGATTTCACCGAGAAGCCGATCTACACCGACCCGCCGTCGGTCGCCGAGCTGAAGCGCATGCTGGCGTTCCAAGACGGCAATCTCCGCCGCCTCTTCAACACGTCGGGCATCCAGTACCGTGCGCTGGGACTCGCCGCCAAATTGCCCGCGATGTCCGCGGCCAACAGTCTCCGGTTGCTCGCCAGCGACGGACGGCTCGTGAAGCGGCCGTTCGTGCTCGGGAAAAAGTCCGGGCTCCTGGGCTTCGATCCCGCCGCCTGGCAGGCCGCCCTCGGGCAATGAACCCGCGCCGCCGGCGAGGCGTCAGGCGTGCACGCGCACGTAGTAGACCATGAACAGCGCCACCAGCAGGAGTGCCGCGATGATGCTGATGAAGAGTCCAGCCTGGTCCCGCTTGCGGTAACCGATGCCGGCGAGGCCGCTGACCGCCAGCCAGACGACCAGCTTCACGATCACCCAAGCCGGGAATTGGCCGGAGTAGAGCTTGGCGAGTAGCCCAAAGCCGCTCACGACCATGAGCAGGCTGGCGATGCCCGTGATCATCATGACCTTCTTCCGCGTCTCCGGCGCGCCGGCGAAGCCGTAAAAGGCGCCGCCCGTCAGGGCGAGCAGCGAGGCGACATGCAGGATCTGGTAAACGATGGGACTCATGAAGTTTAGAAAAATGAAGATGACACCCCGCCTGTGCCGTATGCCCAAAGGCTCAAGACCTTTTTAGGTTAAGGTGGGAACCTCCGTCGCGGCTCCGGCCTTCCGGTTTACGGCCTGACCTGTTTCGCGCCGGGTTCAGCTCCCGTGATTATCGCAAGGCAAAGAGCAGTTATTGAAAGCACCTCGAACACTGCAGGGTGTCGTGAGTAAGGTACGGCCGCCCCCCGGGCGGTCAAATGCGAACACCAATCCCCACATGACTCAGACGCATTCTGCGCGTTACCGCTTGCGGGTTGCGCTGGCCCGGGGCGCCCGTCCAGTGTGCCCCGACATGATGGCCCCCACCCCTGCCTGGATCCAGCGCGGCGCATGCACCGCGCTGGTGTTGGGGCTCGTCGGATGCAGCGCGGTCCGGCCGCCTTCCGCCCCGCCCGCCGCCATGCCCGTGGTACCGCCGGCCGTGACAATTGCACCGGTCACACCCACGGTGCCCGCCCCGGTTGTCCCCACTCCCGCGCCCGTCGAGCCCGCGCCCGTGCTGCCCCCGGCGGTCCTGACGCCGGCCCCGGTGCCCGTGCTGCCCGCGGCCACCGTGGTCGCGCCGCGGATGGTGAGCGTGAACCTCGATGATCCGAAGGACCCGGTCTTCGGCCTCGGCCGGATGCATCAGATCGCCCTCACCCTCGCCGCGCCGGAATGGAATATTCTCCAGACCAGCTCCGCCAACCGCGGCGCCGGCGGCGGTCAGGGCGGCAGTGACTACACGCAGGCCGACGGCCGGATCGTCCACATCGGGAGCGGCTTTGGCGGCTTTTTCCCCTGGGCCCATGCCGACGCGAGCTTCGCCGGCGAGGAGTTCGGCAACGTCGGCCTCCGCTACCGCGGCAACTACAGCTTCACCTCCTCGAGCGCCGCCGCGCCGATGCGGGCCAACTTCAAGCTGAAGATCGACGTCTACGGCGCCAAAGGCAGTTGGCGCGGTGTGAAGACCTTCAACTTCAACGCCGGTGTGCTCGATACCTCCCTCACCCGCGAGGCCCTCTCCTTCGCCCTCTTCCGCGCCTCCGGCGTGCCCGCGTCCCGCACCGCCTACGCCGAACTCCGCTTCACCGTGCCCGGCCTCTACAACCATGTCCGCGGCGGCAACTACGTCATGATCGAGAACGTCAACAAGACGTTCCTCAAGGAGGTCCTCCCGCCCGGCGACGGGCTTCTGATGAAACCCGAGGGCCTCAGCGGCGGCATCCAGGGCCAGGGCGCCAGCTGGACCGTCTACCAGAGCCGCTTCCGCCCCGAGCGCACCGCCACGCCGCACGAGCAGCAGCGGGTCATGGAGTTCTCCCAGCTCATCAGCCAGACGGACGTCGCCCTCTTCCGCAGCAAGGTCGGCACCTACCTCGACGTGGATGAGTTCCTGCGCTTCGTCGCCGTCAACGCCTTCATCGAGAACTGGGACAGCTACATCGGCGGCAGCCACAATTACTATTTCTACCTCGACCCGTCCGACGACAAGTTCCGCTTCCTCCCGTGGGACGAGGACCTCGCGATGGGCGCCCGCGGCGGCATGGGCGGCCGCAACTTTACCATGGCGGTCCCCTACAGCGGAAACCAGCCGTTGATCTATTGGCTGCTCGACGATCCCGCGGTCCAGACCCGCTACCGCGAGATCCTCAAGGAGCTCTCGGAGGGTGGCCTCTCCGTCGCCTCGATCAACCGGCTGTGCGACACCGTCGAGTCCGCCCTCGGCCAGAAGGGCATTGCGCCGCGCCTGTACCTGCAGGCCCGCGCCAGCGGGCTCGCCTCGCTGGTCGCCTCGTGGTTTCCGCCGGCCGTGCCCGCCGCACGCTGAACGCCGTCACCCTTCCAGGATCGTCTCGTCCAGGTGCTGGATGATCAGCTCCTGGATCGTCGCCAGGAAGAGATAGGTCATGAAAGCCTTCCGGACGGGATCCTCCAGCCGGTCGAGCGCGATCTCGCCGGTCTCGAGCACGTCGTCGCCCAGCACCGCAAGCGGCCCGCTGCGCAGGTGCAGCCGCACCGCGGCGCAGGCCCGGATCATCGGCTCGGCGTTGGCCGCGCGGAAGCTGATCCGGCCGGTGCTGAAGAACTCGTCGTCGAACAGCGCGAGCAGCGCGCGGACGTCGGCGTTCTGCGCCGCGATGAGCTCGTCCGTCCACGCCTCCTTCATCTCGGGATCGATATCCGGCAGCGCGGCCGGCGCGGCAGTCGTGCCCTGCATCCGGTCGGCGGCGAACTTCACGATATCCAGCAGCGGCGCGACCACCGGCAGGCTGAGCGTCACCACGATCTGTTTCTCACCGTGCTTCATCGCGCTCGAGCACCGCGGTCAGGTGCCATTGCTGCAGGGTGTGGGCGTACGCCTCGGCCTTCTCGCGCACGCCGGTCCAGACCACGGAACGGCCCTGCTCGTGGACCTCGAGCATGTGGCGGCGGGCGGTCTGCTCGTCGAAGCCGAGCACCTTCTTGAAGATCAGGACCACGTAGGACATCAGGTTCACCGGGTCGTTGAGCACCACGACGTGCCAGAGCCCCTCCGTGGCCAGCGCGGTCTCGCCGTGCTGTTCCGGACTACCGAGGGGATCCGACTCACCGGGGTGCATGCTTACTTCGCGGCGGAGACGGCCGCGCCGAGGCGGGCCGCGGCCTCGGCCACGGGGACCTTCTCGACGTCCTTCTTCGTGCGCCACTTCAACTCGACGATGCCTTCCTTGAGGCCCTTGCCGCCAATGGTGAGGCGGAGCGGGATGCCGATGAGATCGGCGTCCTTGAACTTCACGCCCGGCCGCTCGGCCCGGTCGTCGACCAGCACATCGGCCCCGGCCGCCTCGGCGGTGGCGGCGAGTTTCCGCGCGAGGTCCATCGCCTCGGGCAGCTGCGGATCAAGCACGCAGACCAGGACCTGGAAGGGCGCCACCGCCCAAGGCCACACGATGCCGTCGGCATCATGGCTCTGCTCGATCACGGCCTGCAGGGTGCGGCTGATGCCGATGCCGTAGCAGCCCATGACCATGAGGTGAGACTGCTTCTGGTCGTCGGTGTAGGCGGCGCCGTACTTCTCGGAATACTTGGTGCCGAGCTTGAAGATGTGGCCGACCTCGATGCCGCGGCGGACCTTTAGGGGCTGGCCGGACTTCGGGTCGGGCTCGCCCGGGCGCACGCGGCGGAAGTCGCCGAACTTCGTGACCGCGAGGTCGCGGGCCACGTTGACGTTCCGCAGGTGGAAGCCGTCCTTGTTCGCGCCGGTCGTGCCGTTGCCGATCAGACGGATGGCATGGTCGGCGAACACGCCGGCCAGAGCTGACGGGTTCCGGATCGTGCCCTTGACCGCACCGAGGCTGCCGGGCTTGGTGCCGAGCACGGGCTCGATCTCCTCCGCCGTGGCGGGACGGAAGAGCGTAAAGCCGAGCGCGCCGAGCTTGGCCTCCTCGAGCTCGTCGCAGCCGCGGAGGATGACGACGAAGGGCTTGCCGTCGCCGACATAGACGAGGGTCTTGAACTGCCGGTCCGCCGGCACCGCGTAGGGCGCGGCCTCGAGGGCGGCGATGGTCACCACGCCCGGCGTGGCAAACTCCTCGGTGGCGCCGGCGGGCGCCGCGTCGGCCAGACCGGCGGGCACGAGGCCGCTGGTGGCCTTCTCGCGGTTGGCCGCATAGCCGCTCTCCTCGTTGTAGATCACGTCGTCGTCGCCGATCTCGGCCGGGACCATGAACTCGTGGGAGAAGCTGCCGCCCATCACGCCGGTGTCGGCCTCGACCGCGATCGCGGTCACGCCGATCCGCCGGAAGAACGCCTCGTAGGCGGCCTTCATCGCGTGGTAGCTCTTGATCGCGCCCTCGTCGCTGGCGTCGAACGAGTAGGCGTCCATCATCACGAACTCCCGGGCGCGCATCAGGCCGAAGCGCGGGCGGATCTCGTTGCGGAACTTGGTCGCGATCTGGAAGAAGTTCTTCGGCAGGTCACGGTAGCTGGTGATCTCGGTCTTCACGAGCGGGGTGATGACCTCCTCATGGGTGGGCCCCAGGACGTACTCCGGCTCCTTCGACCGGCCCTTGCCGGCGCCAGCGTGGTCGACGCGGAACATGATCTCGCGGGCAGCGGCCCAGCGCGGGCCGGCCTCCCAGACCTCGGCCGGGTGCACGTGGGGCATCCAGACCTCGATCCCGCCGCCCCGCTCAATCTCCTCGCGGCAGATCTGGGTGAGCTTCTGCATCACCCGCAGCCCGAGCGGCAGGTAGGTGTAGAGCCCGCCGCCGAGCTTGCGCACGAGGCCCGCGCGGACGAGCAGCTTGTGGGAGGCGATCTCGGCGTCGGCGGGGCTTTCCTTGAGCGTGGGTACGAAGTACTGCGACCAGAGTTTCATGCGGATCGGCCAACGGTGCAGCCCGCGGGAGCGGGGGCAAGCATAAGACCCATAGGGCCCATGGGTTCACCATTGCAGGCCGGGGCCCGCTGCCTTCTCCTGCCCTCCCGCAAGCCCATGCCGCCCGAAAGAAAGCCCTGGCCCATGAAGTGGATCGTCATCGCGATCCTCGCCTTCATCGCCATCTACACGCCGATCACGCTGCTCTACCGGAAGCCGGGCAAGACCTTCGAGCCCTACCAGGACACCAAGGACCGCGCCAACACCGGGCGCCTGCTCAACGCCGGCTACCAGCGCGTCGCCCTCGGGTTCTCCCGGCCCACCGACCCCGCCCGCACCGGGGCGGCCGGCAGCGGGGCCGCGGCGGTCGCGGCCGCCCCGGG
>OMJT01000090.1 GCA_900299415.1 Opitutales bacterium | reverse complement strand
CGCGAAGTAGGAGGTGATCTGCGGGATCAGCTCCGGCGCGGAGTCGGCATAGGCGAGGAACTTCGCCACGGCCGGACCGGCGGAAACGCCTTCCTTCTGGAAGGTCTTGCCCATCGCCAGCACTTCCTCGGGGCCGGCGCGGTCAAGCACCGTGTTCAGCGCGGCCTGGATCTTGGCCGTCTCCGCCCACGAGGTCGGGGCGAAGTACGGACCGACGTTCTGCGGGCGGGTGGCCCACCAGGTGCCGTTCCACGCCGTCTCGGTGTTCGAGAGGCGGGACAGCGCGGAGACGATGTCCTGGCGACGGGCGACCGGCTGGTCGTCCCGCAGGCGCTGGATCAGGCCGTTGGTGACCTTGGCATCGTGGATGGAGTGCAGCACCTGCAGGGCGCCCCAGCGGACCTGCGGGGCCGAGCTGGCGTTGTCGATGATGGCGAAGGCCTGGTCGACCGCCTTGAGGCTGCGCAGGACCTGGATCGCGGTGTGGGAGATGATCGGGTCGGCGTCGCCCATCAGGGGGGCGATCAGCGGGGCCGAGGCGACGGAGCCGGCGCGGGCCAGCGTGATCAGCGCTTCCTTGCGGGTGCGGGGATCCGTGGACTTGAGCTGCGCGGTGACCGTGGCGATCGGGATGTTCTTCGCCTGGGTGAGATCGTCACCGAGGGCGCGGAGCGCCAGGGCGGCGATCGTCGGGTCGGAGACCATCGCGGCGATGGCCTGCGTCGAGGCGGCGCCGCGGAGCTGCTTGTAGGTGAAGAGCGCCGCGGTGCGGTTGTTGAGGGACTTCGAGGTGTCGCGGGCCAGGGCCAGCAGCTGCTGGTCGATGCCGTTACCCATCTGGGCGGCACGACGGAGGATGGCGCGCTGGGCCTCGATGCGGCGGACGTTGCTGTTGCCAGCGAGGACCTGCACGAGCTCGGCCGCGGAGGCCGTGTCCCAATTTGGCATCGGGGCCGGCGTGAAGTTCTTCAGCGAGACCCGGACGATCGCGCTCTCGCTATCCCAGCCCGAGACCGGGATGCCGCGCGCCCATTTCACCACGTAGATGACGCTGTTGCCGTCGACATCGACATCCATCGGCGTCGGCAGCTCGATGAAGGGCTCGTTCCCGGCGGGCTCCGCCTGGCCGGGGGAGCGGAGCGGCACGCCGTTGACGGAATTGTCCTGCACCGCGTAGCCCGGGAGCGTGTAGGTCGCCCCCTTCGGCTGAACATGGTGGGCGAAGACGGCGCGCTGGCCGTAGTCGGCGGTGAGCGGCAGGTCGTTCCATTTTGCCGGAATGCCGGGCTCGTCGAGCCAAAGGCCGCCAACGCCGGAGCCGCCGCCAAAGTCGGCCAGCGGGGTCACGACTTCATTCGCAAAGTTCGTGAAGAGCGTCGGGTAACCGTGGTCGGTCATGCCGCTGAAGTGGTGGAAGCGCACGTTCCAGCCGCCGCCGTCGTTGGTGTTGTCGCGGCCGAAGACCTCGAGGGTCGGGCCGACGGCGATGCCGTAGACGTTGCGGGTGTTGTGGGCCCAGACCTCGAGGCCGCTGCCGTCGGGGCGCACGCGGATGACGCCGCCGCCGCGGAGGGTGAGCTTGCGGCCGTCCGTGCCGGTGGCGTCGCGGACGCCCTGGTCGCCGAGGGCGATATAGATCCAGCCGTCGATGCCCATCTCGAGGGTGTTCTGGCCATGGTCGACGCGCGCGTCGGCAATGGTGCGGCCGAAGTTCTTCACCAGCACCTTCGACTCGTCCGCCACGCCGTCGCCGTTGCGGTCATAGTAGGCCGTGAGGTTCGGGGCAGCCAGGACGATGAGATGATCGTAGTACCAGAGCACGCCGCGCGGGCTGTCGACGTCGGGCACAAAGGCGGTGGCCTGATCGGCCACGCCGTCGTGGTTGTTGTCCTTGAGCCGGACAACCCGGCCCATGTGGTCCCAGGCGTTCGAGGCGCCGTTGCCGTCGAGGGCGACAAAAACGGTGCCATCAGGCGCCGCCGCCACACCGGTCGGGAAGCTCACGACGGGGGGCAGGCCGTAGACCTTGGCCACGAATTCATCGGGGACGGTGACGGCATTCTGCGCCGCGTCGAGAAGCGCGGGGGTAAGCAGCGGCGTGGAGGCGATCCGGTCCAAAGGCAGCATACCGGAGTTGCCGTCGGACTGCCGCGGCTGGACGCCGGTGTTGGTGCCGACGTTGCCGACGAAGGAGCCCAGCGGGCCATTGAGGGCCGGGGTGCCCGTGCCGTTGATCATGACCACCTCTTTTTCGGTGATCGAGATCTGGGCAAAGGCCGTGACGGCCGTGGTCAGGGCGGCGCCAGCCGCCAAGGTACGAAGGAGCGTGCTCATAGGGATCGGAGGGGAAAACTTTCTACAGAAGCCACAAAGCCCGGTCGGATGACCGGGCGACAGGTGGGGTGAGATCACGGATCACGCCGCCTATTCCGGGGCGAGACAAGCCTAAGAATGGCCAAGATCGCGTGGTAATTTACCACGCCGCAGCCGCCCGGCACCGGGGCTGGTCGCCTCCGGTCCGGCTCAGCGCGACCAGGCGGTCACGCGGCGCCGGATCGGGTCGAACAGCCGGGTGAACTTGAACTCGCCGCGCAGCTTGAGGCTCGTGCCGGAATCGGTGCCGTCAGGACCGTCGGTCCATTTGTAACCGAGCCCGACGACCCATTTGCCGCTCGAGTTGAAGGTGAGCTTTTTCGGCAACTCCCAAAGCACGCTGGGATTGGCGGCATAGTAGTGATGGTTCCCCGTGCCGATGAGGGCGGTGGTCGAGTAATTCAGGACAAGCGTGTACTTGAATGCCCCCGCATCGTAGATGAAGCCAGGCGACACCCCCATCGCGTCGGAACGCGGCGTATTCGGCCGCGTCGAGCCCGGCACGGAGGACTTCGAGACGAAGTCGGCGCCGACGCTCACAAACGGCGCAAAATGGGGCGCCTCCGGGAACGTCTTCGAGAAAACCACGTAGGGGGCGAAATGATTCAGGCCGTCTGTCAGTTCCAGCGGCGGGCGGCCCACCGGGATGGTCGTGGTGAAGCCCGTGCTGGTGTCGACATAGGACTTCAGCCAATGGGCCCACTCATACTTGGCGCCAAGGTGCAGCTGGTACAAACCGTTGCCCTCGGTGTGGTCCTTCAAGCCATGGCTGACGTAACTCTCGACCTCGAAGTCGCCCTCGGTGCGATCATTGAGGCCGAAGCGGACCCCCACCGGGATGCGGATGAAGGCCCGCCGGGTGAAGTCGCCAAAATGCGGATGGATGAACAGCTTCAGGTCGTACTTCTTCACCGTGGCCGGGAGGTCGATGTCGAAGAGGCCGCGGACACGGGAGAAATACTCCGGGCTCTCGTCCGCCGCGGTGCCGGATTGAGGCGAACTGAGATTGGCCGCGGGCTGGGCCGGCGGGGCGTCCGCCGCCCGGGCACCGGTCGGCAGAATGCTCGCGCAACCGAGAGCCAACAGGCCGCGGGCGCCTGCAAAAAGAGACAACCGGAGGGGTCGGGCCGGCGAGAGATTGGTCATGGGGGAGGTCAAGGCAGGTCGGGCGGGGTCGGGTTGGCAAGCGCGCAGATGGCGACGGTGCAGACCCCGGCCGGGGGAATTGGATCCATGGCCGCGGGCCTAAAGCCCTGCGCCGGCGAAACCTTCCTTGATTCGGGTGCGACTCTCCCGCGTGATGCCGGGCGTGATTGTCGCTGTCTTTTACCTGATTGTGATCGTCCTGGGCATCCTGAGCATGGGCTTCCAACTGCTCGGCTCGCGCCTGCTGAACCCCCATTTCGGCTCGTCGATCATCGTCTGGGCTTGGCTGATCTCGACCTTCCTTGCGGCCTTCAGCCTCGGCTCGCTGCTCGGTGGCTGGATCAGCAGCCTGCCCGCCCCACGGCGCTTTCGGCTCCAGCTCGCCGCGGCCACGGGCGCCGTGCTCACCCTCGCGTTCACCGCGGCCTTCGGGCGCGGAGTGCTCGACGCGATCGAGATCCGCTTTGAGAACGTCAGCACCGCCCTGCTCGTCTCCTGCCTCGGTCTGTTCTTCGTGCCCGTGACCATGCTCTCCTGCTTCGGGCCGCAGTGCGTGCAGTTCCTGGCCGCTCGCGGCACCAAACCCGGCGCCGCCTCGGGCGTGATCTACGGCATCAGCACCGTCGGCAATATCGCCGGCGTGATGCTCACCGCCTTCGTCCTGCTGCCGAACATCAAGGTCTCTAGCCTGCTCTACGTCTGGCTCGGCGTCGCGATCACGGCGCTTGCCGGCCTGCTCACCCTGCTCCGCCGCGCCGAGGCCGGGAATGCCGCGCCGGCCGCCGCCTCTTCCCCTGTCACCCCACCCCGATGAAAGCCCGTTTCCTCCTGCTGCTTCCCCTCGTCCTCGCCACGGCGCACGCCGCCGCCTCGGCACAGGACTACACGGAGAGCTTCGACACGATTTACAACAGCCTCACCGTCCAGCGCACCGGCACAATCGTCGAGCTGCGCGCCCGCTCGCGGGCGGGAGTGTTCCGCGAGTCGGCCGTCGACCTCGCCGACCCGCTGACCCCGCAGGTGCCGTACATCAAGACCGTCTACTCCGGCCTGATCTTCCAGCCGAAGCCGAAGAAGGTGCTCATGGTCGGCCTCGGCGGCGCCGGCTTCCACCGGCTCTTCACCGTGGCGTACCCCGACGCCCTCCTGCAGACCGTCGAGCTCGACCCCAAGGTCGTCGAGCTCACCAAGGACCGGATGTACTTCAAGCCGACCGACAAGACCCCGGTCGCGACCCAGGACGGCCGCCTCTACATCAAGCGCAGCACGGAGAAGTGGGACTGGATCATCCTCGACGCTTTCCGCGGCGGCTACGTGCCCCCGCATCTCAAGACGAAGGAGTTCTACCAGGAATGCGCCGCCAAGCTCGCCGACGACGGCGTGATGCTCTCCAACCTCCACGCCACCACCGCGCTGTTCTATGCCGACCTCAAGACCCTCGCCGAGGTGTTCCCGCAGGTCGTGCTCTTCCGCAACACCGAGAACCCGGGCAACGTCATCGCCTGCGCCGTGAAGTACCGCACGCCCGTCATGACCGACCCCGCGAAGTGGCCCGCCCCCGGCCCGCTAAACGCGCCGCTCCGGGGCCGCGTCGACCTGACCCGCGTGATGGGCGAGCACATGGCCTGGCCCACCGCGGACATCGCCCGCTACAACGCCAAGGTGATCACCGACGACTTCGGCTCCCCCGAGCTGCTGGACGCGATCCAGATCGG
>OMJT01000089.1 GCA_900299415.1 Opitutales bacterium | reverse complement strand
GGAACGGCAAATTCTGACAGCCCCTCGACGTCAATCTCTGCCGTAAATCTTACCCTCACTTCCCCTTTCGGGATTGTTATAGGGAATCTACTCCACCGTCACTGACTTCGCGAGGTTGCGCGGCTTGTCGACGTCGCAGCCGCGCTCGAGGGCGATGTAGTAGCTGAGGAGCTGCACGGGGATGGTGGCGACAATCGGCAGGACGGCGGGATGGCAGTCGGGGATGGGAATGACCTCGTCGGCCACGCCGGGCGGAATTTCGCTGCCGGCGGTCACGACCGCGATGATCGGGCCCTTGCGCGCCTTGATCTCCTGCATACTGGAGACGATCTTGTTGAAGACATCGCCCTTCGGCACGAGGAAGACGCTCGGGCACTGCTCGCTCACGAGCGCGATCGGGCCGTGCTTCATCTCGGCGGTGGGGTAGCCCTCGGCGTGGATGTAGGAGATCTCCTTCAGCTTGAGCGCGCCCTCGAGGGCCACGGGGAAGAGGGAGAGCCGGCCGAGGAAGAGGAAGTCGGCGTGCTTGGCGTACTTCTTCGCGATCTTCCGGATCTTGGGCGCCTGCTTCAGCACGGTGCGGACAAGGTCCGGCGCGCCCTTGAGGGACTGCACGTACTGGACGCCATCACTGAAGCTCATGTCGCGCATCCGGGCGATGTAGAGGGCGATCATCGCGCCGAGCAGGAGCTGGGAGGTGAAGGCCTTGGTCGAGGCGACGCCGATCTCGGGGCCGACGTGCTGGTAGACGCCGCCGTCGGCCTCGCGGGCGATGGTGGAGCCGACGACGTTGTTGATCGCGAGCACCCGGTGGCCCTTGCGCTTGGCCTCGCGCAGGGCGGCGAGGGTGTCGATCGTCTCGCCGGACTGGCTGATGACCCAGCAGAGCGTGTTGCGGTCGAGCGGCACGTTGCGGTACCGGAACTCCGAGGCGTAGTCGACCTCGACGGGCACGCGGGCGAAGGACTCGACCAGGTGCTCGGCCACGAGGCAGGCGTGCCACGCGGAGCCGCAGGCGCAGAACAGCAGGCGGTCGATCTGGCGGAACTCGGCGGCGGAGAGGTTGAGGCCGCCGAACTGGGCGGTGCTGCCGTCCTCGGCGAAGCGGCCGCGCATGGTGTTCTCCAGCGCCTGGGGCTGCTCGAAGATCTCCTTCTCCATGAAGTGCGCGTAGCCGTTGAGGTCGGCGTCGCCGACCTTCCAGGTGATCGTGTCCACCACCGGCGAGACGTCGGCCTGGTCGAGCGTGGAGATGGCGAACGCGCGGGGCGTGATGTGCACCAGCTCGCCGTCCTTGAGGTAGACGACGTTCTGGGTGCGGCTCACGATCGCGGCGGCGTCGCTGGCGAGGATGTACTCCTGGTCGCCCACGCCGAGGACGAGCGGGGAGGCCTTGCGGGCGGCGACGATCTCGTCGGGGCAGTCGGCGCAGAGCACGGCGATGCCGTAGGTACCCTCGACGTGGCGGAGGGCCTTGCGGACGCTCTCGAGGAAGCGGCTGCCGCCGTTTTTTGGCGCGGGCTCCTTGGCGTAGTGATAGGCGATCAGGTTGCAGAGCGCCTCGGTGTCGGTCTCCGACTTGAAGGTGTAGCCCTTGCCGGCGAGGAATTTCTTCATCCCGGCGTAGTTCTCGATCACGCCGTTGTGGATCAGGGCCAACTTGCCGTCGCTGCTGACGTGCGGGTGGGCGTTGGCATCGGTCACGCCGCCGTGCGTGGCCCAGCGCGTGTGGCCGATCCCGGAGGTGCCGGTGAACTTGTGGCGGGCGGCCTCCTTGACGAGGACCTCGACCCGGCCGGCCTTCTTGGCGACGTCGAGCTTGCCGGCCTGCAGCACGCAGACACCCGCGGAGTCATAGCCCCGGTATTCGAGCCGTTTCAGGCCCTCCAGGATGATGGCCGCCGCCTTTTGTTTGCCCACGTAGCCGACAATGCCGCACATGTTTTTCGCTTTTTGTTTGGCGAAAGTAAGGGTGCCACCCCATGGTCAATCAAGGCTTTAGCAGGATCTCCTGCGAACCCAATCCCCCTTCTCTCATGAGGAATAAAAACCGAGTTTTGGCCGTGATCATGGGTGGCGGCCGCGGCACGCGCCTGTCCCCGCTGACCCTGGAACGCTGCAAGCCCGCCGTGCCGCTGGCCGGAAAGTATCGGCTCGTGGACATCCCGATCAGCAACTGCATCAACTCCGACATCAACCGGATCTTCATCCTGACGCAGTTCAACACCGCGTCGCTCCACCGGCACATCCAGAGCTCGTTCCACTTCGACCCCTTCGGCGGCGGATTCGTCGACATCCTCTCCGCAGAGCAGACCGAGACCCGCGCCGACTGGTACCAGGGCACGGCCGACGCCGTCCGCCGGAACCTCGTGCATTTCCGCAGCTCCCCGCACGACCTCGTGCTCATCCTCTCGGGCGACCAGCTCTACCGGATGGATTTCGGCGCGGTGATCGCCGAGCACATCCGGAACAAGGCCGACGTGACGATCGCCGCGATCCCTTTCCCCGTCTCGAAGGTCGAGGGCCTCGGCCTGATGGGGGTGGGGGACGACCTCGCCATCCAGCGCTTCGCCGAGAAGCCGAAGGACCCCGCCGTGATCGAGAGCCTCACCCTGAGCCGCACCGTGGAGTCCCGGCTCAAGACCCCGGTGAAGGAGAAGCACTGCCTCGCCTCGATGGGCATTTACCTCTTCAATCGCCAGGTCCTCGCCGAGGCGCTCGACAACGGCATGACCGACTTCGGCAAGGAAGTCATCCCGTCGCTCCTCGGCAAAAGGCGCCTCTTCGCCAGCATCTTCGAGGGCTACTGGGAGGATATCGGCACCGTGCGCGCCTTCTTCGAGGCGAACCTCGCCCTCGCGCAGGCCAACCCCCCGTTCGATTTCTACGACGCCACCTCCCCGATCTACAGCGAGGAGCAGCACCTCCCCGCCGCCAAGGTCGACCGCTGTGCCGTCGAGTGCGCCGTGATCGCCGACGGCTGCATGCTCGCCGCCGCGTCCCTGAAGCACTCCGTCCTCGGCGTCCGCTCCCGCGTCGGCGAAGGCACGGTCCTCCAGGACGTCGTGATGATGGGCGCCGACTACTACGAGACCCCGGAGCAGCTCGCCGAGAACAAGCCCCGCGGCCGCCCGCCCATCGGGATCGGCCGCAACTGCCGGATCCGCCATGCCATCATCGACAAGAACGCCCGCATCGGCGACAACGTCACCCTCGACCCCGCCGGCAAGGCCGACGGCAAATACCTCGAAGGCGCCGTGATCATCCGCGACGGCGTCCTCGCCGTCCCGAAGGGCGCGACCCTGCCGACCGGCACGACGTTCTGATCGGTGGTCTCCCCGCCGCCTTCATCAGAAGGTAGGGCCGCCTCGCTTTGTCAGCCGTAGGCCCGGCGAAGGCTGCCGGGTCGGCCGCGATGTCGAACCCGGCCGGGCCAGCGGTCCGGTCCTACCGTTCTTGAGGGGCATCACATGAACACGAAAAAGCCGCCGGGTAGT
>OMJT01000088.1 GCA_900299415.1 Opitutales bacterium | reverse complement strand
TTCAACAAGGACGGTGAGCTGTTCCTCTACGATTCCGACATGGAGTGGGACATGGGCACGCCGTGGTACCGCCCGACCAACGTGCAGCACGTGATCAGCGGCGCCGATGCCGGTTTTCGCGACGGCTCCCGCAAGCATCCGGCTTACTACATCGATAATTACGGCGTCATCGAGACGGTCGGCTCCGGCTCGCCGACCGGCGTGACCTTCGGCACGAAGGCGAAGTTCCCCGCGCGCTACCAGGACGGCATGTTCATCTCCGACTGGTCCTACGGCAACCTCTGGGCGGTCGATATCCGGCCCGACGGCGCAGGCTACCAGGCAGCGGTTTCGCCTTTTGTCAGCGGCCGGCCCTTTGCGGTCTCAGGCGTGATCGTCAATCCGGCCGATGGCTCGTTGCTGGCGACCACGACCGGCACGGAGTTTTACCGCGTCACCTACACGGGAAGCGAATCCACCGCGGCGACCACGCCCGACACGCGCTTCGCCGCCCTGCGCGAGGTGCGGCACAACCTCGAGAAGTTCCACGGCAAGAACACCGCCGGCGCGGTGGCGGCGGTCTGGCCCTACCTCGGCGACTCCGACCGGGCCATCCGGTATGCCGCCCGCATCGCGCTGGAGTGGCAGGACCAGTCCGGTTGGCGTGACCGGGCGCTGGCCGAGACCGATCCACGCAAGAGCATCTCGCTGGTCGTCGCGCTCGCGCGCCTGAATGGCCAGGACGACTACAATCGTCCGCCGAATGCGCCCGCCCCGGACAAGGCCCTGCAAACCCGCATGCTGGCCGCTCTCGACCGCATCGACTGGGATTCTCTGGCCTACCAGGATAAGCTCGATCTGCTGCGCGCCTACCAGCTGACCTTCATCCGCCTCGGTGCCCCCGATACGGCCACTCGCCAGCGTCTGGTGGCCAAGTTTGATCCCTACCTGCCGGCGGCGCAGCGGGAAATGAACTGGGAACTCGCGGAAATGCTCACCTACCTCGAGGCCCCGAGCGCCGTTTCGAAGCTGATGGGGCTGCTCCGAACCGCGCCGACCACCCCGTATTTCGGGATCCACGAGTTCATCAATCGCCAGCTCCGCCAGCGCCAGGACCGCGGTGAGGTCGTTGGGCCCAACACGGGACTCTCCCAGGCCTTCCTCGCGAAGCAGGAGGACCAGATCATGTACGCCCAGTTCCTGCGCGTGCTGAAGACCGGCTGGACCCCGCAGCTCCGCGAGGAGTACTTCCGCTGGTTCAACACCGCGGCCGCGGAGTACCGGGGCGGCAACCAGTTTGTGACCGCCCTGCAGACCATCCGGGCCGACGCGATCTCACAGGTTCCCGACGACGCCAAGGCGGCGCTGGGCGAACTGGTGACCGCTCCCTTGAGCGCGGGTGGCCGGGGCGGCGCCGCCGGCGCGGCTCCCGCCGCTGGCGGTCGCGGCGGTTTCTGAGGCGAGCCAGAATCCATTCGACGCGCCAAGGCCGGCCGGCCTTGGCGCGTTTTGCTTTTCGCGCGTTTCCTCGGGTGTGTTCGAGTCGCGAAGCCGCCGAGCTGGAATCGATCAGGCGGGGCCGAGGCCAACCGCTGTCGGCGATCGAAGGTCGGCTGCTTAGGCGCTGACCGATGATTTTCGGCCGCGGCGCGCGTAGGCGAGTAAGGCCAAGGTGAGGCCGGCCGGGACGCCGAGCTGGATCACGATGATCTGGGTGAAGCGCAACGCATCGCCCGTGAACGACTGCTTGCCGCGGAAATGTCCGAACAATCCCTGTTCGCCGCCGGGCCCGCCGCGTCCGCCCCGACCTCCGGGGGCGCCGGGCTGACCCCGGCCACCGCGGAAGTTCTCGCCGCCACCGTTGGCCGCGGCCGCGGTACCGTCGGCTCCGGGTGGCGACGCAGGCCGTTCGAGGCTGGCCCCGGGGGGGCGTCCGCGCCCGCGGCGGTTGCGTTGGTTCTCGGCCCAGGAGGTGGTGCCGAGCGGCAGGAAGGCGAGCCCGAGGGCGATGCCCGCGAGCAGGATTACGAGGGCGCGAAACAGCGTTTTCATGGTTGGCCTCCGGGGCTCGACGCGGCGGGCTTCGTGCCGCGGAGTTTGGCGACGATCCACCGCCAGTGCATGGCGAGGTGGATGCCGATCAGGGACGGGAAGATGTTGGCCGTCGCGTTGTGCAGGCCGTTCCAGAATCCGTCTGTCTTGCGCGGCACGCCCAGCGCGGGCAGGGCGGACTCCGACACGATGATGCCGGAGACCATCAGCAGCGCGAAGGAGGCGAACAGCAAGAGGTCGAGGACGTGATTAAACCGGACCTCGCCCGACAGCCGGCCGAGCGAGCGGCGCGTGACGTCGATAATCCAGTTCCAGTTCAACGCGAGATGGATCGCGACGATCGGGACGATGCCGAGGCTGGCCCACTCGTGCAGCGGGATGCCGGTGACACTCGGGGCGCAGGTGGCGAGGAAAACCACGAGCAGCAGGACATCCCAGCGGAACTTGAAGTTGTCGCGCGCTGGGGCGGGCTGGCTGACGGCGGGTTCGGGCATTTGGTTCATCCCACGGCCAGCATGGCCGGCCGGCCGGGAAAGGCGAGGCAGGGTTCCCAACTGTAACCTCCACTGATAGGTGACATTCACAGCGGTCGCGTGTGGCGTTTTTCGGGATTGCTTCGACTTTGGGCCGGACCTTTCACTGGCCGGTCCTTCCGCATGGCCTTCAACCTGAAAAAAGTCGTCCGCGCCCTGTTGTTCTCGAGCAGCCAACCGCTGGCGATCAAAGACCTCCAGGATGCGGTGGCGCGTTTCCACGAGCAGAAGTCGGCCATGGCCGCGCTGCTGCACGAGGCCGCCACGGCCGAGCCGGCCGGGACGGTGGCGCCGGCCGCGCCGGCGGAGGGCGTCCCCGCGGCGCCGGCGGATGAGCCGGCGGAGGTCGCCGACGAGTCCCCGCAGGATCCCGAGCTTTACGAGGAAGTGCCCACCATGGTCACCGCCGCGCAGCTGCGCGACGTGATGGACGAAATCGCCCTCGAGCTGCGCGCGGCCGACGACGGGCTGCTCTTGGTCGAGGGTGCCAGCGGTTACCGGCTGGTCACGCATCCGCGCTTCGCCCGCTGGGTGCGCATCCTCCGCGCCGAGCCGCCACCGGTGAAACTCTCTGGCTCTTCCCTCGAGACCCTTGCCGTCATCGCCTACCGCCAGCCCGTCACGCGCGGCGAGATCGAGGCCATCCGTGGCGTGTCCGCCGAGGCCGGCATCACCCGTCTGCTCGAGCGCGACCTCATCCAGGTCACCGGCCGCGCCGACCTGCCGGGGCGCCCGCTCCAGTACGGGACGACGGACCGCTTTCTTGAGTTCACCGGCCTGAAATCGATCGACGAGCTGCCGGCCTCCGACGTGCTCTCCAGCCGCCAGCTCGATGACTGGCTGCAAAAGGCGATGAACCCGACGCACCTCGGTGACGCCGAGATGGGGCTGTCCTCCGAGGAGCAGCTGCCCCTCGAGACCGCCGCGGTCGCGGCCGAGCCGGCCAAGCCCGCGGCGGAGGACGCCGCGCCGCAATCCTGAGCCATGGACCTCGAACCGATCCGCGCGCAGATCGACGGCCTGGACAAGCAGATCGTCGAACTCCTCAACCGCCGCCTCGAGCTGGCGGCCGAGATCGGGAAATTGAAGCGCAGCAAGGGCGCCCCGGTCTACGTCGCCGAGCGGGAGGACGCGGTTTTCCGGCGCATCGCGGCCCTCAACCGCGGCCCGATCAAGGAGGAGGCGCTGCGCGCGATCTACCGCGAGGTGATGTCCGCCGCCATCGCCCTCGAGAAGCCCCTCGTCGTGGCCTACCTCGGGCCCGAGGCGTCAAACGCCCATGCCGCGGCGATGCGCAAGTTCGGCGCGAGCGTGGGCTACCAGGGTGTGGCCACCGTCGCCGACCTCTTCACCACGGTGGAGAAGGGCGAGGCCGACTACGCGGTCGTGCCGGTCGAGAACTCCACCGAGGGTTCCGTGCGCGAGGCACTGGACTGCTTCGTCGCGAGCGACCTGAAGATCGTCACGCAGGTGCACCTCGAGATCAGCCACGCGCTCATCTCGCGCTCGCCACTGGAGAGAATCACGAAGGTCTACTCCAAGGACCAGGCGCTCGCCCAGTGCCGGGCCTGGCTGCAGCGTCACGTGCCGGGCGCGGCCCTCGTCGAGGCTTCGAGCACGTCGCGCGCCGTGCAGATTGCGGCCGGGGAGGCCGGCGCCGCGGCTATCGCGGGTGAACTCGCGGCCGAGCACTACGGCGTGCCGGTGGTGGCCCGTCAGATCCAGGACAAGGCCGACAACACCACGCGCTTCTTCGTCATCGGCCGGCAATCGTCTGGCTCCGCCGGCGCAGGGCGTGACACCACCAGCCTGCTGGTCTCCCTCGGTGACGAGGCCGCCGCGCACTCGGGCTCGCTGCTCGGCATGCTGCGGCCGTTCGCCGACCGTGGCATCAACCTCTCGAAGATCGAGTCGCGCCCGAGCAAGCAGCGCCCGTGGGACTATTACTTCTTCCTCGACGTAGCGGGCCATTGGGAGGACGCGAACGTCGCGGCCGCCGTCGCCGACCTGCGCAAGTTCTGCCCGCTCGTGAAGTGGCTCGGGAGCTATCCCTCCGCGGGCTGAACGCCTTCCCATGACGCCGGAAAACCGCCTGGCCGAGCTCGGCCTGACCCTGCCGAATCCCCCTGCTGCCGCGGGCAGCTACGTGCCGACCGTGCGCACGGGCAACCTGCTCTACTGTGCCGGGACCATCTGCCTCGCCAGCGGGCAGATGACGCATACCGGTCAGGTCGGCCGCGAGCAGACCGTCGAGACCGGCCGCGCCGCCGCCGAGGTCTGCGCCCTCAACACCCTCGCCAACATCAAGGCCGCCGTCGGCTCCCTCAGCCGGGTGAAGCAGGTCGTGATGGTCAACGGCTTCGTCAACGCGGTCGACGGCTTCACCGAGAGCCCCGCGGTCATCAACGGCGCGAGCGACCTGCTCGTGAAGGTCTTCGGCGACGCCGGCCGGCATGCCCGTGCCGCGGTCGCGGTCAACGGTCTGCCCCGCGGCTCCACCGCCGAGATCCAAGTCGTGGTGGAACTGACGGCGTGACGGGACCTTGCAATTTTCGGTGGCCCGGCGCCACCCCGGCGCGCATCGTTCGTCAATCCTCACATCTCTCATCTTCCCATGAAGCCCCCCGCTGAAGCCGAGGCCCCCGCATTTGTTCCGATCGGCACCCAACTGCCGGAACTCATCGAGCTGTTCAACTATGTCGAGGACATGCAGGTTTGGGTGAAGGACCGGCAGGGCCGGTTCGTCTGGGGCAACACCTCCTGGTTGCTGACCTACGGACTGAGCAGGAACCTCTCGGACCACATCGGGCTCACCGATTTCGACCTCTTCGTTGAAGTTCTCGCCAGCCAGTACCGCATCGATGACGACAAGGTGTTGGGCGGCGAGCGGATCATCGCGCGCGTCGAGCTCGTCGGCCGTTTCGACCACGCCGCCCGCTGGTACGCCACGACGAAGATCCCGCTGCGTAACGCCGCCGGTCGCATCGTTGGCACCGTCGGCATGACCCGTCAGCTCCAGGGCGAGCACGCTGCTGTACCGGGCAACTCGCCGGTGAGTGCCGCGATCCTCTACGCCAGCGAGCACCTCGACGAGTCACTCTCGAACCACGACCTGGCCCGCGCCTGCGGCCTGTCGGTGCGCGTCTTCGAGCGCCTCTTCCAGACGACCTACAACACCACGCCCCACCTCTATGTTCGCCAGCTGCGCGTCCGCATGAGCAGCCGGGCCCTCGTGTTCACGAGCAAGACGCTGGCGGAGATCGCGGCGCAGTTCGGCTTCACCGACCAAAGCCATTTCACGAAGGAGTTCCGGCGTTTCATGGACACAACCCCGCGGGTCTACCGGGAGCAGCACCAGCGCGGCGGCCCGGGATCCCCGATGGCGTAAGGTCTACTTCCTCGCGGCCGTCACCGGCATACCGCGGAATTCAATCTTCGCGAGGAGTGCGAGCAGGCGTTGCCGGAGGATCTCGTCCTCCTCGGCAGACGTCTTGTTGTAGGTGGTGGGCTCGAGCACGCGCTCGGCCAGCTCGGTGCTCAGGACAAACACGCGGTCGCCTCGGACGAAGAGCAGATTGCCCCGCTTGGCCACGGCGGATTTCGCCGGGTCCAGGCTAAGCCGGGCCGCCCGGTCCTTGAACATGGTACCGCCCGGCAGCAGAAGATAGAGCAGGAGCGCGCCGTCGTTCTGGGTCGGAAGGAAGCGTGGATTCTCGACCCGGGCTCCGGGGAAGCGCTGGAGGAAATCCGGCAGCACGAGCGCCGTGAAGAAGTTCGTCAGGTAATCCTTGCGTCCCCGCGCCGCGTCCTCGCGGAGCTGGGCGGCATCGAGCGGGAACGAAGCGATGCTGAGGTAGGTCGTGAAGTTATCGGCAAAGGTAACGACATTCGCCGTGTCGGACACCGTGCCGCCGAGTTCGGGCAGTACCGGGATCGGCACGCGGTAGAGTCCGCCGCTGGCGACGTAGGTGCGGTCCTCGATCCGGCCGGCCAGCGCGGCCTCGCCGGCGGCGAGCCGGGTGCCGGCCAAGAGGCCGAGGATGAGGATAATCAGGCGGCGCATACGACGGCGGATGCTAGACACGTACGCCAACGGCAGGAGCCATCAAGAAGGCTCCGGTAACGCGTTGGCAGGAAATTTCCGCCAAAGCTCGGGCGAGATCTCTTCGGGACGGGCCTGCGCGGACAGGCCTGCGGCGGCGAGCTCGCCAAGCCACGAGGCGCCGCCGTCGGGCAGGCGCTCGCGCAGCAGGCTGCCGATCTGCTTGCGGCGCTGCTGGAACAGTGCGCGGATCGCGGCCCGCGTCGCTGCGGGGTAGCGGTAGGGCTCGGGGCGACGGACGAGATTGAGGATGAATGACTCGACCTCGGGCCGCGGAAAGAAGCATGCCGCAGCGACCTTGTGCCCGGGCGCAACCGCGAAGGCGGCCTGGAGCTGGATCGTGATCGCACCGTAGGACTTGGTGCCGTGCGGGGCAGTGAAACGCCGGGCCGACTCAAGCTGGAGCATTAGCACCATGCGGGCGGGCAGCGGTCCGGCGAGGACGGCGTCCATCCACACGCTGGAGATCGCGTAGGGCAGGTTGGCGACGATCTTGAAGTCCGCCGTGCGTTCCGGCGGCAGTCCGGCCAGGGGGTGCTCGACGGCGTCGCCCTCGAGGAGGTGGAGGCGCTCCGGGAACCGGGGTGCCAGCGTGGTGGCAAGGTGCCGGTGGAGGGCGGCATCGCGCTCGACCGCCCAGGCCTCGGCGCCCGCCTCGAGCAGGGCGGAGGTGAGGGTTCCGAGGCCGGGGCCGATCTCGACCACAGCGTCGCCGGGCCGGATGTCCGCGAGCTCAAGGGATTTTCGGACGATGTTGCCGTCGACGAGGAAGTTCTGCCCGAGCGCGCGCTTCGGATGGTGGCTGATCTGCGTGAGCAGGTCGCGGGTGGCCGAGGGGGAAAGGGGCATGGCTCAGGGAGCCCGGAAGTCAGCGATTAGTTGCCCGGGATCCTTCGCCTTAATCAAGGCCTCGCCGACAAGCACGGCGTGGGCCCCGGCCTGCCGCACCCGGCGGGCGTCGGCCCCGGTGAAGATCCCGCTCTCGCTCACGGCGATCACGTCGCGCGGGAACCGGGGGATGAGCCGATCGCTGAGCGAGAGATCGGTCCGGAAGACGGCGAGGTCGCGGTTATTCACGCCGATGATCCGGGCGCGGTGTTGGACGGCGCGCTCCAGCTCGGGCTCGGTGTGGATCTCGAACAACGCGTCGAGCCCGGCGGCCTGCGCGGCGGCGTACAGTGTGGCGATCTCCGGGTCGGTGAGCACGCGGACGATGATCAGGATCGCGCTGGCCCCGGCTTCGCGGGCCTGCAAGACCTGGAAGGGATGGACCATGAAATCCTTCCGCAGGCACGGCAGGGCGGGGGGCTGGGTGCGGAAGAGGGTGGTCACGGCCTGGAGGTCCCCGAGGGTGCCGCCGAAGAACTTCTCGTCGGTCAGCACCGAGAGTGCCGAGGCCGCGGCGGTCCGGTAGCGGCGGGCCTGGTCCGGCGCGGCGAGGCCGGCGGCGATGTCGCCCGCGGAGGGCGAGCGGCGCTTGATCTCGGCGATCACCCCGAGCTGGCCGTCGGCGCGCCGCAGGGCCGCGGCGAAGGACGGCACGGGCGGCAGGGCGGCGTGCACGCGCGCCAGTTCCGCCTCGGTGACCGGGCGGACTACGGGCGCGATCTCGCGGCGCTTCCACGCCATGATTTCGTCGAGCTTGTCGGACATGGCGCCCACGAAAAGGCACCCCGAGCGTGAAAACCAGATTATTGATGACGGGGCTGGCCGGCGGAAATCGCCCATCCCGCGGAACAGCGAGCGGCGGTGCATGGGCCGTCGTCCCGCCGTTGCATTTTCCGCTATCCTCCCTTCCCGTCTTGTCTCCTAGATGCCCGAAACCGCCGCCCCCGCCGAGACCCGCGATCCCTACGCGGCGCTGCGGCACACCGCTTTCCGGCGGTTCCTGGTGGGGCGAGCGGTCTTCCTGATCGGCGGGCAGATGCAGATGACCGCCGTCGGCTGGCAGATTTACGAGCGGCTGGGCTCGAAGCTGGCGCTGGGCATGGTCGGCCTCGTCCAAATCATCCCGGTCATCGTGCTTGCGCTGCCGGCTGGCCATGTGGCTGACCATTTTGACCGCCGCCGAATCGTCGCGGGCGGTCTGTCGCTCTATCTCTTCTGCTCGCTCGGTCTCGCCGCACTGTCGTGGACCGAAGGAGCGCCGTGGCTGACCTATGCGCTGCTCTTTCTCGTCGCGGTGGCGCGGGCCTTCACCGTACCGGCGCTCGGCTCCCTGCTGCCCTCGGTGATCCCGCGCGGGCTGTGGGCCAACGCGGCCACCTGGAACAGCTCGCTCTTCGAGCTGGCCGGCATGGTCGGCCCCGGGATCGCCGGGTTGGTGATCGCGCTGAGCGGCGGCGCCACCGCGGTGTTTTTCACTGCGGCCGCCTGTGCGCTTCTCGCCGGCGTGCTGTTCGCCTCGATCCACGTGCCACCCCGCGAGGTGAAGCCGAAGGCGCCCGACCTGGCCGGATTGCTCAGCGGGCTGCACTTCATGTTCAAGGCGCGGCTGCTCTTCGCGGCTGCGAGCCTTGACCTCTTCGCCGTCCTGCTCGGCGGGGCGACGGCGTTGCTGCCGGTGGTGGCCAAGGACATCCTGCACACGGGACCGGCGGGCTTCGGCTGGCTGCGGGCCGCGCCCTCCATCGGCGCGGTCGCGATGGCTTTCGTCACCGCCCACCTGCCGCCGTGGCGGCGTGCGGGGCGGGTGCTGCTCTGGTCGTTCGTCGGGTTCGGCGCGGCCATCATCGTCTTCGGCCTCTCGCGGAACTACTGGCTCTCGCTGGCGATGCTCGTGCTCACGGGCGTGTGCGACAACCTCAACGTCGTGATCCGCCAGACGCTGATGCAGTTCATCACGCCCGACTCGATGCGGGGCCGGGTGAGCGCCGTGAACTACATCTTCATCGGCTGCTCCAACGAACTCGGCGCCTTCGAGTCGGGGCTGGCCGCCCAGTTCCTCGGCACCGTCCCGGCGATTGTTGCCGGGGGTGCGGGCGCGCTGCTCGTGGTGGGGCTCGTCGCGAAACTCTCCCCGGCGCTGCGCCGTCTCGGCCGCCTGTACGACGTCGCCCCCGTGCCGGAGTGATCCGGTTACGGGGCCAGGAAACCCGCATAGACGGCCGCACAGGCCGTGGCGTACAGGAAGGTGAGGCGAGGGACCGCCCGGGCCACGCGTCCGCCGGCGGCCGCGCTCCGCGCGAGGCAGGTGTCGGCGAGGACGAAGCTGAGCACCAGGAACGTGGTGACCGAAGGCATGGCGAGGCGCGGCAGCCAGAAGCCCGGCACGTACGGATCGACCAGACGAAGCAGCCCGACCATGACCGGCGCATGCATGCCGAGTGCGAGCAGGGTCAGGACCGCCGCAGTGGGGGAGAGGGCCGAGTCGCCCCGGAATAGTCCTTTCACGGCGAGGGCCCCGCACCCGAGCGTGCCGACCACCGCCGCGAGCGCCAGAGGCAGGCTGAGGTGCATTACCCAAATCTGGAGCCGCTGGGACCAGGCGGTGCGCCCGCGCTCCGGCGGAGCCTGCAGCCGTTCGTGCCAGCCCACGGGCAAGCCCGGCGGCGGCCCCTGGAAGAAGTTGGAGACGTCGGTGAAGGTCGAGAGGTAGAGCAGGCCGGGATAGCTGTATTTGCGGGTGTCGTAGACCTCGCCGCGGAAATAGTCCGGCGCCTGGAGCAGGTTCCGGTCGCTCGTCTGCACCCAGAGCAGGTCGCGCGGCCGCATCACCGAGGGCTCGCCGGGCTGCAGCCACCCGCGGGGGGCGTCGGCGGGGGTTGCCCGGCGGCTGGCGGATTGCTCGGCCGCAAAGACCGTGGCGGGCAGGGCGAGCGTGAAGCCGAGCCAGGCGGCCGGCCGGGCCAGCCCGGTGGCGGGGCGTTGGCGCCAGACGGCGGTGCCGAGGACCAGCGCGAGCGGGGGCAGCAGTCCGATGAGCGTGTACTTGAGGAACATCCCGGCCGTGAGCGTCGCGGCGAGTGCCAGCCAGTGCCGGGTCGAACCGGGATTCGCGACCAGTCGCAGGGCGAGCCATGCGGCGAGGACAAAGACCGGCACGGTGAAGCTGTCGGCCGCGGTCACGACCGAATGGATCACGCGGAACGGCACGAGGGCGATGACAGTGCAGGCGGCGCCGCGCATCCAGCGATCCTGGATCATGTCCCGCGTGAGGCGGAACATCAGAGCCAGCGCCGCGGTGTTGAGCGCCAGCGTCAGCAGGGCGAGCGCCTCGAGGCAGTGTGCGTCGCTCAGGTGGCGGCGGATGAGGCTGCCGAGCCAGTAGAGCCCGGGCGGATTCGTCAGGCGGTAGGAGTAGGTCCCGGGAAAACCCAGGATCTGTCCGAAGTGCTCGGAGAAGTCCTGCCCCATGTAGCCGTAGCCGCGGATGCCGCCGAGCCCGAGCGCGAACTGCACCGTCAGCAGGCCCGCGAGCCAGGCCAGCTCGCCGCGGTGGAACGGCGTGGGGGTGGACGCGGCCGGCATGCCGGCCGTCGACGGTGCCGGGGTCACCGGTGATGGCGAGGGGAAATTCGCCGCAAATAAACGGCCCCCGTCGGGGAACGGGGGCCGGGTTGGAGTGGACGCGTTTACTTCCGGGCCAGGCGGCCGTCGACCGAGGCCTTGCCGCCGCCCCACACGAGGACGATCAGGGCGAGGCCGAGGACAAGCAGGTGGTATTCGAAGCCCTCACCTTTCTGGGCGCCGGTCCAGTTCATGAAGAAGCCCTGGCTGGCGTGGGTCGTGGCGATGGCCACGGCCATCACGGACGCGATGCCGAGGGCGGCGACGCGGCTGAGCGCGCCGAAGACCAGGGCGATCGAGCCGGCGAACTCCGCGGCGATTGCGAGGAACGCGAACACGGCGGGGATGTGCATCGTGCCGGGGAAGAAGCCCATCGTGCCGCTGTAGCCGTAGCCGCCGAACCAGCCGAGCGCCTTCTGGGCGCCGTGCGGGAACATGACGAGCCCGAGCG
>OMJT01000087.1 GCA_900299415.1 Opitutales bacterium | reverse complement strand
TGCGGACGCCGCCATCGTCGTCAACCGGGCCCGGGAATGACAAGTCCCGGGGCGGCGCACGATCGGCCTCGGGCCGAAATAACAACGGTGCACGATCCCCGGATTACCAAGAATGATAGTGGGGATTGCGTTCCACGGCCGGACCCAGGCGCCTTCACCCCACTCGATGACAATGGCCCCAGGCGTTTCGCCGGGGCTCCTGCCGTCTCGGAGAAGGCTTCGGAGGAACGCGCCGGGTTAGGAGCAACCCGCCCGACCTGCCCTCTGCCTCGATAAAAAGCAGCGCGAGGACTTTCGTCCTCGCGCCGTTTTGGTTCGCTTTACTTTTTGGCCTGCCGCGGTTTCACCACCAGCTTGCTGCGGTCCTGCCAGGACAGCACGGGCATGCCGGGGTGGTCGGGGCCGAACGTCCGCAGGAGCACCATTTCGCAATCGCCGGTGTTCTTGATGACGACGTCCTTCGCGGTCTGCGCGGGGATGACAAAGCACCAGTTGCCCAGGTCGCCCGGCTTGAGGGCGCGCGGCGCCGCGGCGATGTGCGTGCCCACGGTGCCAACGCCGGCGGTGCAGATCATGTCGCTGCCGACCGGATCCTTCATGCGGTACTCGGCGCCCGGCTGAAGCACGAGGCGTTTCGAGGCCAGGACCTGGTGATTGTTGTTCCGGCCGAAGGCGCCGTAGATCACCCAGTGGTCGGTGACATCCTTGCCATCCGAAGTCTCCGTATCGAGGATCGGCGTGCACGAATGCTTCTCGCCATACAGCGGATCGTGCATGTTTTTCCAGTCGAGCGCCTCCTCGGAGACGAGGTAATCGAGTACCTCGTCGCGGTCGAGCTTGGCCTCGGCGTCTCCGTCCGTCACGCGCAGGCGCGCGGGAATCTCACGGCCGACCAGCAGGCTACGCGGAATCTTCGGCATCGGCTCGTACATGCGGTAGCCGTCGTCGAGATACTGCGGTTCGTAGTGCGGGGGGAACGCCGCCGGACCATGCAGGTTCTGCGTCTTCATGATCATGGCGTTGCCCGGACGCATGTAGAACCAGCGGGCGTGGCGCTTGATCTTGTTCATCGGGTTGTTCCAACCCTCGACGGTCAGGAGCTTGCGCAGCTCCGCCGGACCGAAATCCTGGTGCAGGCCGATGGACATGAAGCACTGTTCGTCGAACAGGTCGTAGTCGGGGATCATCGTCGGCTCGATCCAGTAGGCCTCCTCCTTCACGTCGTGCGTGTGGTGCGGCAGCCGGTTCTTGTTGATGAAGAACTTCGAGTACCGGAACATGCCGTGACCGAGCGCCTTGAGCTTCGGTCCGAGAATGGCGTCGGGCACGTGCTGAATGAAGTCCTTGAGCGCGACGAGCTTCTTGCGCCCGTCGACCCGGACCACGATATAGCAGCGGCCGGAGCCGTAGTACCCATGCTTGCGCAGGAATTCCTCCTCCGAGGTGAAGTCCTCGAAGCCGAACCAGACCTCGTCCCACTCGAACCCCGGAATGGGGGAACGGTGGGCCGAAATGATCGGGTTACCGGCGCCCGAGGCGCAGAAGGGACGGCACATCATGGCGGTGTTGGTCGCCAAGGCACCCCCACCCTGCTTGATCGTCGCCTCGCAGAGGGATTTCAGGTCGTCGCCTTCGAGAATCTCGAAGGGCCGCCCGTACATGTTCTGGACTGTCGTGGTGGGCATCGCAGTCAGGATTACTTGCAGCTTTCCCACTGGCCGGTCTGGGCCGACTTGAGCACGGCGTCGGTGACCTTGTCGGTCGCGAGGCCGTCCTTGAAGGTCGGGCCGACGGCCTTGCCGTCCTCAAGGCCCTTGAGGAAGTCGGCCACCTGGTGGACGAACGACTCCTCGTAGCCGATCTGCAGGCCGGGCACCCACCAGTGCTTCATGTACGGCTGGTCGCCGTCGGTGACGTGGATGGAGCGCCAGCCGCGGACGTAGCCCGCATCGCGGTGATCGAACATCTGGAGGCGGTGCAGGTCATGCAGGTCCCACGCGAGCGAGGCGTGCTCGCCGTTGATCTCTAGGGTGTAGAGGGCCTTGTGGCCGCGGGCGTAACGGGTCGACTCAAAGGTCGCCAGCGAGCCGTTGGAGAAGCGGGCGAGGAAGGCGGAGGCGTCGTCGATGCCGACTTTCTGCATCTTGCCGGTCTCGGCGTGCTTGCGCTCCTTGACGAAGGTCTCGGTCATGGCCGTCACCTTGTCGATCGAGCCATTGAGCCAGAGAGCGGTATCGATGCAGTGCGCGAGGAGGTCGCCCGTCACGCCGGAACCCGCGACATTGACGTCGAGGCGCCAGGTGCCCGCGCCGCCCTGCGGCACGTCGGCGTTGATCGTCCAGTCCTGGAGGAACTTCGCGCGGTAGTGGAAGATCTTGCCGAGCTTGCCCTCGTCGATGAGCTGCTTGGCGAGGGTGATGGCGGGAACGCGGCGGTAGTTGTACCAGACCATGTTCGGCACCTTGGCCTTCTCGACGGCGTCGACGATCTTCTGCGCCTCGGGGGCGTTGAGCGCGAGAGGCTTCTCGCAGAGGATCATCTTGCCGGCCTTGGCGGCGGCGATGGCGATCTCGGCGTGGAGGTTGTTCGGCGTGGCGATATCGATGATGTCGATATCCTTGCGCTCGATCAGCTTCTTCCAATCAGTCTCGACAGACTCGTAGCCCCAGTTGTCGGCGAAGGCCTTGACCTTCGCGGCATCGCGACCGCAGACGGCCTTGAGGACCGGGCGGTGCTTCAGGGGGAAGAAGTTGTTGACCTGGCGGTAGGCGTTGGAATGGGTGCGGCCCATGAAGCCGTAGCCCACGATGCCGACATTGAGATTTTTCATAGGAGGAACGGAGGGGTGAGAATTGCGGTTTAGGCGGACCAGCCGTGGTTTTCGCGGACGGAGACCATGCCGGCGAGAATGTCATTCCAGGTCTGCTGGTTGAGCATGACCTCGTTGGAGAACATGCAGCCGTCCCAGCAGATGTGCTTCATCTTCTTGGTGACTTTGCCGGCGCCATCGCGCAGCCAGTAGCCGGAATCGCGGGTGACGTTCAGCTTGCCCTTCGGGTCGCCGATGCGGCAGTGCTTGCCGGTCTTTTCGTGGCTGCCGGAGCCGTAGGCGGTGCCGTCGTTCTGGGCGACGTGGAAGTCAATGGTCCAGGGGCGGAGCGCAGCGGTCATCTTGGTCATCGCCTTGTGGAAGGCATCGGGCTCCCAGTGGAAGTTCTTCGGGACGATGCGGTGCTCCTCGGCATTGGCACCGAGGATGTAGAGGTGGGTGTGGGACATGTCGGCCTGGAATCCGACGACCTTCGGCATGCCGACGGCCTCGAGCAGGTTGACCATGTTCTTCCAGCTGTGCATGCCGCCCCAGCAGATCTCGCCCTCGGCGGCGAGACGCTCGCCATGGTCCTTGGCGATCTTTCCGGCCTCGCGGAAGGTGTCGGCGATCTGCTTGGTGTTGCCCTTGGGATCGGCATCCCAGGCGGTGACACCGGCGGCGCTGTCGATGCGGACGCAGCCGTAAGGGCGGACGCCGAGCTCCCGGAGCTTGGCCGAGGCCTCGACGGTCTTGCGGACGCAATCCACCCAACCCTTGCGCTTGGCCTCGTCGCCCATGGCGGCACCGAAGAACCAGACGGGGGCGACGACCGAGCCGATGACGAGGCCGCGGCTCTGGACCTTGTCCGCGAGCTGCTTCAGGCCGTCGTCGGTGACGTCGATCGGGGTATGCGGGTTGTTGAGGAAAATGTCGACGCCGTCGAACTTGACGCCGTTGACCTCGGCCTTGGCCGTGAGGTCGAGCATCTGGTCGAGGGAGATGTCGGCCTCGTCGCCGCCCATGCTCTTTTTGCCCACCAGGCCGGGCCACATGGCGTTGTGGAGTTTGGGATAGTTGTTCTCGGACATGTTGGGAACGTGTTGGGATTTGGGATTTCGGAGTGAGAAAATTCAGGTCTTGGTGGCCCCGGCTGGCACAGGGAGCGGGCGAGGGCCGGTTGCCGGCGGGATGACCTCAACCAGGCATTAGACAGGTTGAGACCGTAGGGCGGTCGGGAACGGAGAAAGGGATAAGGGGTTGGCTTTGAGGCGGGGATGCCCACTCGGCTCGTGGCGTAAAGGCGGCTAAATGAACGGGCTTTGAGCAGAGGGGAAACAGCCAAGTTGAGTCAAGCCCCGGGGGCGCACCTGTGATAAAAAATGGCTGCAGAATACCACAAATTAGACCTTGGCGGAAAGCACCCGGCCTCGGCCGGGGGCCGGCACGCGGGAAACGGCCGAAGGCGCCACCATCCATCATCTTCGCGCTGGCCACGGACGCGATCCCGGCAAGGGTTCATAACATGATCGTGATCCGACGTCTGGTAGACGCCCAGCGGGCCTACACCGCAATCTTCCTGCCCGGCGAAGAGGCCCGAATCTTCCCGACTACGGACTACGAGCACGGCCGGATCCTGCAGATCTACAAGCAGGACCGACCGTATGAGGGCATCGACAACGATTTCTCGGATTTCGCACCCCACCCCGGCCGCCCCAAGGGCCGAGGTCCGTCCGCGGATTAGAGCTGGTCGGTCGATGGTCGACGGCTCGCGCCATTCGGGCACCCCCGGAGGGGAACAATGGTTTAGGCCGGAACGGGACTATCTGGTCCGCGTTATGTAATTAATGAATACTGGACACGTCCCAGCAGCACACTAACCTGCCCACGTTTCGTACCCACATACAGATATCCATCCATGAAAAAGCACTCCAAGCAGGGTTTCACCCTGGTCGAAATCATGATTGTGGTCGTCATCATCGGCCTGCTGGCCGCCATGGCCATCCCCGCGTTCCAAAAGGTGCGCTCGAGCTCCCAAGACAAGGCCGTGACCAACAATATGCGCCAGCTGGGCGCAGCCGCCGACCAATACTTCCTGGAAAACGGCACCTCTACCGCACAGCTGACCTCGCTGATCGGCTCCGCAGCCTACGTGAAGGCCCTGAACACGGTGGCGAATGAGGCCTACCCGCTCAACTTCACCCAGGGTGAGGCTATCATCGTGAGCGGCATCGCCGGCGCCCGCACGCTGACCTACCTGCAGTAAGCGAGCTCGCCCCTCTTCTTGGCCGCACCGCGAGGCGCGGCTTTTTTCATGCCCGCACCCTTGGACCTGGGCAAAAGAAAGCGGCCGGTGTCCGAGGACACCGGCCGCCGAGGGAGAAGGCGGAGCCTTTTCCGAGGTTGACTGGATTACCGGCTCGCGCCCCCGCCGAAGCTGTAGGTGGCGGTGAGCTTGTACGCGATCGGCTCCTTGAAGCGGCTGATCAGGCCGGGGCGCGG
>OMJT01000086.1 GCA_900299415.1 Opitutales bacterium | reverse complement strand
TTCCTCGGTCGTGTGTCGTTTGCCTTTCATCGTCTGGGTTCCTTTCTATCGGCCCCAGACTGACGCCGCCAGCGGATCAATTCTCGGCGGTCACCTCACGTGGTTATCCTCTCCTTGGGACACCCGCCGGGTGCTGCGCACGGCGGCCGGCCTTCTGGTGCTGGCCGGCCTCGCGTGGGGCGGGCGCTTGCTCGCGACCCGCTGGCGTTGGCGGATCGGAGGGACGGACACCCGCGGCCGGCCCGACCCGGTCCGCCGCGAGGCGGGGCGTTGGCTGGCCCAGCTGCGCGACACCGATGACGCGGCCACCAGCCACGGAAAGGCAGTGAGCGACTTGGAGCGCCTGCGCTACGGCCCGCGGGCGAGTTGGTCCGAGCCCGGCGAGGTGTTCCAGCGGGCGCGGCAAGCCTGGAAGTCCAGCCGGCGCCGAGAGCGATCGGCCAGACGCCGCTAGCGTTATTTCGCCGCGGGCGGGTCCTTCTGGTCGAAATACTTCTTCAGGATCGCGCCGGCGATGGGTGCGGAAACGGCACCGCCGTATTGCTCGCTGAAAGACTCCGGCTCGACGAGGACAGCCACGGCGATCTGCGGGTTCTCCGCGGGCGCAAAGCCCACGAACCACGCGTAGTTGGTGGTGCCCTTCTTGCCGTCGATGGTCTCGGTCTTCTGGGCCGTGCCCGTCTTGCCGGCGATGCGCAGGCCAGGCACGTAGTAGGGTGCATTGCGGGCGGAAAGCGTCTTGGCCGTGCCGACCGTGGTCGCTCCCTCCATGCCCTGCAGCAGGGCGGCTCGCTGCTCGGCGGTGAGTCCGATGGACTCGGACTCTTGACGCGCGGCGTTCGGGTTATGGATCAGGGTCGGCTTCGTGCTTACCTGGTTGCGAGCAATGGAGGCCACGAACGTGGCCATCTCCAGCGGCGTGACGAGATCATCGCCTTGCCCGATGGACATGTTGTAGGTGTCGCCGAGGTACCATTGCTCGTGTTTGGTGCGTTGTTTCCAATCCGGATCGGGGATCATCATCCCACGGGTTTCATTCGGCAGCTCGATGCCGGTCTTCTCGAACATGCGGAAGCGTCGGCCCTCGACCGCGATGCGGGCGGGCGTGATCAACTCGCCGGCCTTGTAGAAATAGATGTCACAGCTGTCGGTGATGGCGTCAGCCAGCGTGACCCAGTGGTGGTGCCCGTTTCCGCTGTCGCAGTAAAACTTGCGGGTGCCGATCGTGATGTAGCCGTCACAGTCGATAATCTTCTTGTCCGGCGTGAGCTCGCCGCTGCGCAGGCCGGCAATCGTGGTCAGGAGCTTGAAGGTCGAGCCGGGCGGGTAGAGGCCTTGGATCGCCCGGTTGAACCAACCGCCCTGTTCCTGGATCTCGGCGTACTTGGCGACGGAGGCCGAGGGTGAGACCTCGTTGAGGTCATAGTCGGGCTTGCTGACCAGCACGAGCACCTCGCCGGTGGCGATGTCGATGGCCACGGCGGCCCCGTGCTGGTCGCCGATGGCGTCCTCCGCGACCTTCTGCAGCTCGATGTCGAGCGAGGTCGTGAGGCTCTTTCCCTGCACGGGCTTCCGCTCGGGGAGGTCGCGCTTCAGGGTGTAGCCGTGCGGGTCGACGAGGATGACGCGGCCGCCGGCCTGGCCGTCGAGCTGGGCGTTGTACTGGGCCTCGAGACCATCGAAGCCCACGATGCCCGGATATTTGAAGGCCCGGAGGTCGTCGTAGAAATCCTCGATTTCGACTTCCTTGTCCCGCTTCACCCGCCCGAGCACATGGGCCGCGCTGGCGCCATAGGGGTAGTAGCGCCGCGTGGTGGCGTTGGCCTGGAGTGGAGAGGTGACGGGCAGGCGCTCGATCAGGCGGGCGTATTCATCGGGGGTGAGTTCGTCGACGAGGGTGAACGGTATCAGCAGGTCGCTGCCGAACTGGTCGGTGAGGGCCTTCGGGTCGAGCGTTACGGGTTCCGGGCGTTCGAGCAGGCGGTTGAGCCGGTCGACGTAGCGTTGGACGACGGTGGTGCGCGCGATGCGCAGCCGCTGGTCGTAGGTCAACGTCCCGGCGCCGGCCTTGCGATAGTTGCGACTGATCGCGGTCATCTCGTCGGCCAACTCGCGTCGGAGCTCGTCGATGTAGAGGACCGCGGAGAAGCGCGGCTGGTTGGTCGCGAGCACGCGGCCGTTGCGGTCATAGATCTCGCCGCGCTGCCCGGGAATCACGATGCGGCGCTGGCTCTGACGCTCGCCGCTCGACGTGTATTTCTGGTTGTTGAAGATCTGCTGGAACACGAGTCCTCCGGCGAGCACCAGGACCAGCGCGGCGAAGGCGAAATAGAAAAAGATCACCCGCAGGTCGTAGCCATTCTGGGACTCGATCAGCGTTGCCGGCGATTCCGGAGTTTGGGCGGGGGACTTCGCCATGGTCAGCGGCGGCGGGCGGGTTCGAAGCGGACGAGCTGCAGGGCCTGGCCCTGCAGTTCCAAAAACCAGGGACCGATCAGCGCAATCAGCGCCTGGGAGCAAAGCAGGTCGCAGAGCAGGCGCCACCAGGCCGGCCCGGCCGAGGGGAAGACGCGGCTGCGAAGGAGGGAAAGCGCGAGGAAGATCCCGAAATTGGCGGCGAGCGCGACCAGGACGCGTGGCCAGGCGAGGTCCGTCGGGACGCGGTCGCGGATCTGGTTCACGAAGAGAAAGGCGGCGCCATAGAGCATGGCCTGCGTGCCGAAGGCCACCGGACTGGTGGCGTCGGCCAGCAGGCCGGCGAGCAGGGCCACGGTGAGACCGGCCCCGCGGGGGAAGTGCAGCCCAGCGAAAGTCACGGCCAGCCCGCCGGCGAAGACATGCAGCTGCCACGCCGAGAGGGCGTGGTTCACCTCGCCCGTGACCAGGCCGAGGAGCAAGGCGCTCGCAACGAGGATGAGAATGGCGCGCATCGCGTTCAGGGCGCTGGATCGGCGCCAGTCGGGACCAACACCGTGACCTCGCTGAGGGCGTTGAGCCGGGGATCGAGCTCCACCGTGCCCTCGGAGTAAATGCCATCGTTCGTCGCCTCGATCCGGACGATGCGCCCAATCACAAGGCCGGGCGGATAGGTGCCGCCGAGGCCGGAGGTGACCAGCACCTTCGGGTTGGAGCGATTGGCGTAGATGTCGAGCGGCACGTAGGTGATCGAGCCGCGGGGATTCGCGAAAGGCAGGTTGTTGTCGCCGACGTAGGTGATGGGCCGATTGTCGCCCTCGACCGAGCCGGCGACGCGGAAGGACGGGCTGCTGATCAGGTCGACGAGCGAGCTGTAGGCGTGGACTTCGCGAACCAGGCCGACGAGCCCGCCGGAAAAGATCACGGGAGAGTTCACGACGATGCCGTGAACGCTGCCCTTGCGGATCTCGATCTGTTGCCACCAGCCCGACTGATCGCGGCGGGCCACCCGCGCCGGCTCGGCGCGGTAACCGGTGCGCTCCGGGATCCGGAACTCGGTCTCCCAGCGTCCCAGCTCGGCGCGCAGCTGGGTGTTGTCGTGCGCGACAACCTCGTAGTCTGCGATCAGCCGGCCCACCTCGGCGCTGGCGGAAATGAGTTCGTCCTTGGAGTGCAGGCCCCGCATGGACCAGTACAGCTGCAGGTCATGGATGCGGGAGGCCGTGTACGTGAGCGGCGCCTGGAACTCGAAGAAGCTGGCGCGCACGAAGCCGCGGAACACAGCCGGCATGACGAGCCAGACCGCGAGCGCGATTCCCAGGGTGGCGAAGGGCCGGGCTTGGTCGATGCGTTTGCGGGAGGACACGGTGGCGACGGGGGACAGTTAGCGCAGGCCCGCCGCGGAAGACACGAAAAAACCCGCAACCGGCCGAAGGCCGGCTAAGGGCCGACTAGCTCAGAACCAGCGCAGCAGCAGGTCCGGGTGGACGCCGAAGGCGATCGTGAGGGCGGCGGCAGCGAGCAGGGTGAGGGCGGCGACGGCCGGAATCTTCACCGCCGGGACGTTGGCCGCGGGGGCCTTCACCAGGGCTTCCTTGAGGATCAGCAGGTAATAGTAGAGGCCGACGGCGCTCATCGCCATGGCGAAGACAGCCAGCCAGCCGGTCGGCGAGTTTAGTCCGGCAGGACTCAGGGCCGCGGCGAAGACGCCGAACTTGCCGAAGAAGCCGGCCAGTGGGGGCACGCCCGCGAGAGAGAGGATGAAGACCATCAGGCAGCCCGCCAGCAGCGGCGAACGGCGGTGCAGCCCGGCGAGGTCGCCGAGGTTCTGGGCCCCGCCCTGGTTCTCGAGGACGTGCAGGACGCCGAACGCGCCGGCCGTCGCGATGCCGTAGGTCGTGAGGTAATAGTAGAGCGGCGCCGGGCCCGAGCGGCCGCTGGCGATGACGCCGAGCAGCAGGGCGCCGGCGTGGGCGATGGCCGAGTAGGCGAGGAGACGGCGGACGTTGGTCTGGTCCAGGGCGGCGAGGTTGCCCACGAGGATCGAGGCGCCAGCGAGGAGCCAGACCACGGGCACCCAGCCCGGCGTGGCCGCGCCGCCGAGGCCGGCCGGGCCCCAGAGCAGACGGGTGAAGAGGACGAAGCCGGCGAGCTTGGAGGCCGAGGAGATGAACGCCGCTGCCGGGCCCGGGGCGCCCTGGTAGGCGTCGGGCGCCCAGAGATGGAACGGGGCTGCCGCCGCCTTGTAGCCGAAGCCGACGAGGATCATCACCATCGCGACCGCGAGCAGGGGATGGAAGCCGCTGGCCGCCATGACCACGGACATTCCGGGCAGGTCGAGCGTGCCGGTAAGGCCGTAGAGCAGGCTGAAGCCGAAGAGCAGGAAGGCCGCCGCCGTGCCGCCGAAGAGGAAGTACTTCAGGGCGGCCTCGGACGATTCCGGACGGTCCTTGTCGAAACCGGCGAGTACGTAGAGCGAGAGGCTGGCGAGCTCGAGGGCGAGGAACACGAGCAGGAGTTGCTGCGCGGAGGCCATCACCATGAAGCCGACCGCGGCGCAGAGCACGATGACCACGTACTCGGCGGGATGCCGGATCGCGCGACCGCCGGTGCCGAGGCCGAGCACAAGCAGGGTCAGGCCAAGCACGCCCACTCGGGTGGCGACTGCAAGCGTGTCGAGGGTCAGGACGCCGTTGAGCACCTCACCCATGACGCCGTTCCGGAGCGCGAAGACCGCGGCGAGGACCGTCGCGAGGGCGCCGATCAGGCTGGCGACGTTGAGGCGGGCGCGGAGGTCCTTCCGGCGCATCACCGTCAGGTCGAGCACGATCACGGCCAGCGCGGCCTCAACGAGCAGCGACTCGGGCTGCATCGCCCGGAAAAAGAGGGAGTAGTCGACGTTCACGGGGTGCCTCCCTTCAGCACGGCCTGGAACGCCGGCGACTGCAGCGCGGGCGTGATCCAGTCGAAGAGCAGGTCCGGCTTGAGTCCGACCACCAGGCTCGCGCCGATCAGCAGGAATGCGCCGGCCTTCTCGGGGAGGGAGATGGCGTCGTAATGGTGATGATGGTCGTCCCCGGAGGGCGCGGCGTGGCCGGGGTCACCTTTGCCGAAGAACGAGACCTGAATGGCCCGCAGGGTGAAGGCCGCCGCGACAAACACGCCGAGCGCGGCGCCGAGGGCCCACACGTGCGAGGTCTGCCAGGCGCCAATCAGGATTGCGAGTTCGGCGGGGAAGCCGCTGAAACCGGGCATGCCCATCGAGGCGAGGCCGGCGATGACGAACACCACCGCGGCGAACGGGAGAAGCTTGAACAGCGGCAGCTGGCGCAGGTCGGCGAGTTTTCGGGTGTGGGTGCGCTCGTAGACCATGCGGCCGACCACAGCGAAGAGCAGGCCGGCGATCACACCGTGGGAGAACATCTGCAGCACCGCGCCGCTCGCGGCCCGGACGTTACCGGCGCCGAGGCCGAGGAGCACGAAGCCCATGTGGCTGACGCTGGAGTAGCCGATGACGAACTTGAAGTCGTCCTGTACCAGCGCGATCAGGCCCGCATAGACGATGCCGATCACCGCCAGCGCGAGGATCGCCGGCTGCCAGAACGCCAGCGCGCCGGGCACCAGCGGGAGGGCGACGCGGAGGCAGCCGTAGGCGCCGAGCTTCATCACCACGCCAGCGAGGAGCATCGAGACGGCGGTCGGGGCGGCGACGTGTCCGGTCGGCGCCCAGGTGTGGAAGGGGAAGATGCCCGCCAGCACCGCGAAGCCGAGGAACAGCAGGGCGAAGACGGCGAGTTGCTCGGTGCGCCCGAGCGCGGCGGCCGCGGTGGTGAGCTCGCCTAGGCCGAAGCCGCTCGCGCCGCCCGCGGCGTAGACCCAGAGCAGGGCGGCGAGGACCAGCGCGCTGCCCGCGAAGGAGTAGAGCACGAGCTTCATCGCTCCGTACTCGCGGTTGGTGGAGCCCCAGTTCGCGATCAGGAAGTATTTCGGCACGATCGCGATCTCGTAGAACACGAAGAAGAGGAAGGCGTCCGCGCTCAGGAACACGCCGTACACGCCACCGATGAGCGTGAGGTAGTAGGCGAAGAACTCGCCGGTGCGTTCGCTGATGTTCCAGGAGAACAGCACGCCGGCGGTCGCCGCCAGGCCGGTGAGCACGAGGAGCGCGAGGCTGATGCCGTCGGCCGCAAGGTGGTAGCGGATGCCCAGCGCCGGGATCCATGGCGCGTCGACCAGCGTAGTGAGTCCCGGGCCCGCCGTGAAGCCGGTGGCCGCCAGCAACGCCACGCCCCAGGTGGCGAGCGCCGTCACAAGCGCGATGCCCCGGGCCGCGGCCGCACTCCGCCCC
>OMJT01000085.1 GCA_900299415.1 Opitutales bacterium | reverse complement strand
CACCTCCGCCACCCGCACCGGCCCGGCCGCCGCCACCAGCGCCACCGCGGGCCGTGGTGCCGCGGAAGTCGAAGTTACCGATCTGGTCGATGAGCTCGTAGGCCTTCAGGTTAGGCTCGGCGGAGCTGCTGACGAACTTGGCGCCGGGCATCTCGTACCAGTAGGGTCCAACGATAGTGGAGTCGAAGAAGTGCTCACCGTACTTGTCCCAGTCCTGGCCCCAGGGATTGACCGTGCCGGAACTCAGCGCCTCGAATACGCGGGTCTTGGGATCAAAGCGGAAAAGCGAGCCGTGCAGGCGGGCGCGCTGCGCGGTCGGTGTACCCGGGGGCCCCACCATCTGGAGGTGGCCGTGGCCGGTGCGGCCGTAGATCCAGCCGTCTATGCCATATTCAAGACCATTGGCGCTGGTGTGCATATTGCCGCCGGTTGCATTGAAGCCGTCATACACGATTTCCGCCGGGCCGTCCGGCACGCCGTCGGCGTTGCGGTCGGGGATGAAGAGGATGTTCGGGTTCGCCATGACCCAGACGCCGCCATTGCCGAAGGCGAAGCCCATCATGTTCTGGAGATTGTCGATGAAGACCTTGCGACCCGTGTGCTTTGTGCCGCCGTCGCTGCCCTCCAGAATGACGAGCCGATCGTGGAACGTGTCCACGAAACGGTCGCTATCCATGGTGTAGTTCTCCGCGACCCAGAGGCGACCGCGGGTGTCCCACGCCATCTGGATGGAGTTCTGGATGTCGGGCTCAGAGGCGAACACGCTCGTCTTGAAGCCGGGCGGGATGCTCTTCATCTGCGCCAGCGCCTCGGCCGCCGTAAGCGGCGGCGCCTCGGTGCCGTTGTTCACCGAGTTGGTGTTGCGGAGCAGCGGAAAATCGGCGTCGGCGGCGTGCAGCGCGACGGCGGCGCACAAAAACAGAAAAGTACGTTTCATGGGGGTGAGGCGCATGGGGGAGGAGAAAAACGCGGGCAACGAAATCAACCATTGCATCGGACACGCCAGAGCCCTCATTCGTAAAGGCCATTGTACGATTCGACCGCGCGAAGACTGCAACATCCCTGATTAAATAGTCATGTTTGAATCTCTTTTTTCCCGCCGCGGCCTCTCTCTCGACCGGCTCCGCGCCCTGCTCGAGGTGCACGATGCCGGCAGCATCTCGCACGCCGTGCCGGGAAACCCCGTGCGCCACAGCCAGTACAGCCGCCAGTTGCGCGAGCTGTCGGAATTCTTCGGCGCCGAGATGGCGGAGCGTCGAGGCAAGTTCGTGAAGCTCACCGCCAACGGCACGCGCCTTGCCGAGATCTCGCGCGAATATCTGCGGGCCCTTGAGGATTTCGCCGGAGCCTGCCGCGGCGAGCACGACCACTTCAAGATCGCCGCGGGCGACAGCCTCATGCAGTGGCTGATCATCCCGCGCCTCGGCACACTGCTGAAACGGCTCCCGAAGGTGCGCTTTGCGACCGAGAGCTCGCGAACCGACGACATCATCCAAGACCTGTCGAATCTGCGGGTCGATTTTGGTCTGGTGCGCAAGAACGCCATGATCCCGGGACTCCAGGCGGCGGACCTTGGTGCTCTCAGCTACGTCATCGTCGTGCCCAAAACCCTCGTACCCAAGGGCACGGGCTTGTCGCTCGCTTCCGCCCTCCAACTGCCGATCGCGATCCAGACGACCGATGGCCAGTTCGGAAAACAGCTCTTCGACATCGCCCGCGGCTTCGTGCCGGCGTTCGAACCGGCCCTCGCCTGCCAGTCTTTCCCGCAAACCCTAGCCGCGGTCCGCTCGGGCCGCTTCGCCGCCGTGCTGCCGGAACTCGCCGCCGCGGAGTTGCCCGCCGCCTCGGTGCACAAACTGACTGGTGCGCCGCTGCAACAACTGAGCCGCGACTACGTGCTGGTCTGGAACCGCCGGATGATCGGCGTCCGCCCGCTCGCCGGCTCCGTCGCGGAGTTGATTGCCGACACGATGCGCCTGGCGTGAACGACTCCGTGCGTCCGCGCGGATCGCCCTCAGCCTCGTCCGGCGAACGCCTCGGTTGTGCAGGGCGAGAGAGGGGCGGACGTTTTCCTTGCCGTTTCGGAAAGACACTGGTGGCCAGACTCGGAATCGAACCGAGGACACGAGGATTTTCAGTCCTCTGCTCTACCAACTGAGCTATCTGGCCCCAAAGGAAGGGTCAGAGGAAAGGGCGGCTCCGGGTGGCGTCAACGGGAATTTCGGCGCGGGCGGATCCAAACCGGACGGCAAGCGGTAACGCCCGGCGGGGCGCCGTGACTCGTATCATCGGGTGAGCGGCCTGATGGTGTCACCCGGATCGGTGACGCCCATCGATTCCCGCGGCACCGTCCACGTCTGGCCCGCCGCACCGCTGTGGGCTTGCAGGCGGCGGCGCCCGGCCGTTTCGTGGGCCGATATGCCGAGCCTCCGCGAGATCACCGCCCAGCACGGTTCTTGCCTGCTGCTCGACGCGGCCTCGGAGCGGATCCAGGTCGGACTGTGCGCGGTGGACAGCGGACGGTGGACGGAGTCGTCCGCGGAAGCCGGCGAAGGACTGTTCCGCTGCCTAGATGCGCTGGGCGTGGATCCGGCGACGGTGCCGGCCTTCGCTTTCTGCGAGGGACCGGGCTCGATCCTGGGCATCCGGACCGCCGCGATGGCGATCCGCACCTGGAGTGCGCTCACTCCCCGCCCCTGCTATCATTACCAGAGCCTGGCCGTGGTCGCGACCGCCCTGGCCGATCCAATGATCGCGGTCGTGGCCGATGCGCGGCGCGAGAGCTGGCACGTGTACCGGGCCGGCGCCCCGCTGCGCCGGGTGCCGGCGGCGGAACTCACCGGGCCCTGCGTGATGCCCGAAGGCTTTCGCCGTTGGTCGAATCCGCCGGCGGGCTTGGCCAGCCACCCTTACCGGCTGCAGGGGCTATTCGCCCGGCCCGAAGTCGCCGGAGCAGACCTGTTCACGGCGACCAATACGCCCGATGCGTTCCTGCACGAGGAGCCGGCCTACGCGACATGGACGCCGCAGGTCCACCGCGCCCCCGCCACCCCATGAGCGTGCCGAACCATTCGCTGCCGCTGCGCTGCTGGGCTGAAATCGACCTCGCCGCCCTCGAACGCAACCTGAAGCTCATCCGCGCCTCGCTGCCCGCGCACATGCGGTATGTGGCGGTGGTGAAGGCCGACGCCTATGGCCACGGCCTGCACCACGTCGCCGCCCGGCTCATGCATGGCGGCGCCGACCTCTTCGCCGTGGCGAACGTCGGCGAGGCGGCCGCCCTCCGTGAACTCGGCCCGGGCTGGCCCATCCTTCTGCTCAGCCCGCTGCTGCCCGAGGAGGACCGGTTCATCGCCGACTACGACCTCTCAGCCACGGTCTCGTCGGCCGACGAAGTGAAGCGCCTCGACGCCGCGGGCCGGGCCGCCGGACGGAAGATCTCGGTGCATCTCAAGATCGACACCGGCATGGGGCGCCTCGGCGTCTGGCACGAGGAGGCCGAGCGCCTGCACGCCGCCATCGCCGCCGCACCTTCCCTGCAGCTCGCAGGGGTGTTCACGCACTTCGCCAGCCCGGACGAGGACGCCGCCTTCACCGCGCTGCAGCGCCAACGCTTCCTCGCCGCGCTCGACCGCTGCGCAGGACTGCGCCCGGCCGAGCTTTTTGTGCATGCCGACAACAGCGCGGGCATCGAGACCCTACCCGGTGAAAGCCCGTTCAACGCGGTGCGCGTGGGCCTGCTGCAGTTCGGTATCCTCCCCCACCCCCACTCGCTCCTGGCCCAGGTCCGGGCCGAGCCGGTCTTCAGCTTCCGTACCCGCGTGGGACTCGTGAAGCGGCTCCCTGCGGGCACCACCGTAAGCTACGGCCGGACCAAAACCCTCGCGCGCGACACGACCATCGCGGTGCTCTGCGCCGGCTATGCCGACGGCATTCCCCGAGCTGCCAGCAACCGAGCGCAGGTGCTGATCCACGGTCGCCGCTGCCCGGTGCTCGGCCGCGTCACGATGGACCAAACCATTGTGGACGTGACCGACGTTCCGGCCGTGGCCTGCGGCGACGAAGTGATCCTCGTCGGTCGGCAGGACGGCGCCGAGATCACCATCACCGAGTTCAGTCGCCAAGCCGACACGATTCCCTGGGAAACACTCTGCTCCGTCACGAAGCGCGTGCCGCGCCTCTACCGCACCGCGCTGGGGGTTTGAACGCCCCCGCCGTCATTTGCCCCGCAGGTTGTCGTAGAGCGAGTTGTTGGCCGCCTTGAGCAAGGTCGCGCCCAAGTCGTTCGCGGCGGGCTCGCCGAACGGGCCCTCGAGGTTGATCGGCGTGACGAACGGGCTGAAGCCGAGCTGGTCAACCTTCTCGCCGAGGAGACCCGCGCGGGAGAGCAGCCGGCCCGTCTGGCCCTGGGCCGAGAGCTGGAGCCGCAGCGCCAGTTCCTGACGCAACCACGGCTGGCCAGCCGCGTACTTGACCTCACCTGCACCGGTAAGCCGGAGCTCCTGCGAGAGCAGGCCGACCTCGGCGAGCTTCAGGTTGAGGTCGGGGCCGCGCGTGAAGTTCACCAGGAGCTGGTCAAACTTGACCTCGTTCAGCGCTTTCACGACCTCGACGACGTTCTGCGCCCGGTTGGCCGCGTTCTCCACGCGGTCCGAGCCGAGCAACGAACCCGCGCGTCCGATAAGGGAGGTGAAGGTCGAGGCGCCCGGGATCTGGTCCACGATGTTGGTGCGCAGCAGGCGACTGAGTCCGCTCCGGCTCGCGATCTCGAGCCGGCCCTGGGCGCGGTCCAGGAGGGCGGACGGTTCCCGGGCGGAACCGGTGAGCTGGCCGGTGGCCTTGAATCGGCCTTCCACGATCGGCGTGTGACCCGGGTTCAGCGCCAGCAGCCAAGCGCCGGCCTCCAGGTCGGCCACCTCAAAATCCGATTTTAGTGCATAGGGCTCGGTCGCGCGCCCGTCAAAGGCGAGCTCGGCCTTGAGCTTCACCTCGCCACTGCGGCTCATCACCGCCCGGCCCTCGTCGAGCCGGAAGGAATTCGGTTCGAGGCGCAGGGTGCCCGAGATCTCCTGCAGCTCCTGGCCCGCCCCGTAGGCCAGTCGGCGGAAATCGAGGGCCACCTTGCCGGTGAAACCGCTCCAGAACGGAGCCGGCGTCGGCGCCGCGGCCGACGGGGCCGTCCCTGCCGAGCCCGGCGCCAGGGCCAAGGCGAACAGGAGCTGCGCGTCATCCACGGCAAACACCTCGCTCACCGCCTTGGCATCGAGACCCACCCCGCCTTGACCGACGGTCACAAAGCCGGCCAAGTTCACATCGGATCTCCCGCCGTCGCGCTCGAAGGCCAGGGGCAGGCGCAGATCAATGCGGCCGTCGCCCTCCCAATGCGCCCGCAGATTCGCCGTCACCGTGGGCAGCGTCTCCCGCGTCACCCCGGGCAGCGCCACCAGATCCTTCACGTCAAAGTGCGCCTCGATATCCCGCTTGGGGCCAAGGATGGCGAGGAAATCGCCGGTGGCCTTCCCGGCCGAGAGCCCCGAGGCGCCGGCCAGGCCCAGCTGGGCGAGGAGACCGGGAAGATCCGAGGTCAGCGCTCCCTTGAGCCGCAGCGGCTGGCCGGCCCCAGCGAGGCGGCCAACGCTGCCCGACAGGGTCAACCCGTTCATGCCGCCCGAACGCGCGGTCAGGTCATCTACATCCAGGGTCCAGCCCTGCACCGAATACTCGCCCCGCATCCGCAGCGACAGATCCGCGGGACCGAAGCGCCGGGTCCCCTCCCGGGTGAGCGACACCGCCGCTGCCGTCAGCGTCGTGGTGCGCAGGGAAAAGCTGTTGTCGCGGGCGGCCACGGTGACACCGCCGCGCAGGTCGCCGCCCCCCAACGCCGTGCCCTCTGGCAGGAAGAGCTGGGCCCAGGCGACCGGCAGGGCGCGTACGTCGACCGCCACGAGGTCACGATCGCGGTCGGTTACCTTGAGGAGGCTGCCGACGGGATTGAACTCGAACGGCTGCCCGGCCCGGAGGGTAAGCACCGGGTTGGCCCCGGCGAGGTCGAGCGCCAGGCGTCGGACCGCCCAGCCCGCGGGGGAGCGGTTCAAATCGAAGGTGCCCGCAATCCGCAACGCACCGAGTGCGGCCAGTCGCGGTTCCACGGCCTCGAGGCGATTCAGTGAAAGTTCCGCCTGCCCGTCGAAGGCAAGGCTGGAGGCGGCCAGGTCAGCCTCGAGGCGTCCGCCGCCGGTAATGCGGAATTCCGGCAGCGCGCGGCCGAGCGTGAACGGGGACACGTCGGCGTCCGCGAGGTTGAGCGACCACACACCGCGGAGCGGGCCGATTCCTCCGGCCGCCTGCAGGACGCGAATCACGGCGATACTCCTACCGCCCGACTCAAGGCTCACCGAGTAGTCCTCGCCGGAATTCGCTCGGGTGGCGGCTAGGGCCGCGGCGAGCGTGGCGCCGTTCGGCAGTCGCGGACCACGGGCACTAGCATCGAGGTTTACTTCGACGGCGGAAAATTCGCGCGGCGTGGACATCTTTACGGCCGCGCGGCCGGAGAACTCGACGGTGGTCACCGCCGCATCCCCCGACAGCGAGGCGGCCACCGCGAAATCCAGCCGCCCGGTCCGACCCGCTCCAAGGCCGCCGCCGGTGATGGTGAGCCGCGTGCGGACCGGAGGTTCGCCGGACGTGGCCGGCACCACGAACTCGCCCGCCAAATCAACGCCGTCGAGAGTGAGGTCCACCGGGAGGTGGATGCGGCCAAGCAAGCTCGGAAAGGATGCCGGGACGACGGCGGTACCGGGTGCCGCACCCACCTGCGATAGATCGACGCTCAGCCCCTTGGCCACGAGGCGGGAAACCGTGACCTCGCCCCGCAACGCGGCGAAGAGGGGCAAGTCAGCCTCCAGCGTGGGCACTACGACGGTATAGCCCTCGCGCGCGATGCGCACCTGCGTGAGCTGCAGCCGGCCGGGGGCGGCCGAGACGCGGCCGACCGTGGTGCCGAGCCCAGGATGCGCAGCCAGCCAGCGGTGGAATGCCCACGTCTGGAAAGCGCCGGAACCAAGGGTGAGAATCCCCGCGACCGCCAGAGCCGCGACGACCACCCCGGCGATGATCCATTTGCGGCGCGCTTTCATGGGTGGTGGATGGGCGGAGACCGACCCGGCCCGTCAGGAACGGGCGGGGCCACGACCGTACCCACCTTTATTCCGCAATGAACTCGTCGGGCAAGCCCATCGCGGCACGCAGCTCGGCGAGGGCGACGTTGAAGGCATAATAGGCCTGGACCTGGTTGGTCCGGGCGGTGGTCAGGTCGACGTTGGTCTGGAGGACGTCAAGCTGGGTGGCGGTTCCTGCCTCGTAGCGGACGTTGGCGAGGCGGAGGGCCTCCTGCGCCTGCTCGACGACCTTCTGCGAGGCCTCTGCCAGCTCGCGCGCCTCCTGAAGGGCGGAGTGGGCGCTGCGCACCTGGACCTCGATGGCGAGCTCGGCCTCGGTGAGGCGAAGACGGACCTGCTCGAGGCCCGAGCGGGCCTGGCTGACGCGGGCCGTGGTGGCGCGGCCGTCGAAGACGTTCCAGCGGGACTGGAGCCCGACGTAGCTGCCGTTCTGCGAGTCGCCGAAGCTGTTCGTGGCGCCCTTGCGAAGCTGCCAACCTCCGACCAGGTCGAGCGTCGGGCGGCGGGCGGCCTGGGCGGCCTTGACCTGGGTGCCGCCGGCCTCGACGAGCTTGCCCAGGCGCTGAAGTTCGGGGCGGCGGGCCCGGGCGGTTTCCATCGCGGTGCCGAGCTCGATTTCGACCGGGCGGTACTCGAGCGCGCCGAGGAACTGCGGGATCTTCCTGAGGTTTTCGGGCGTATTGGTGCTGAAACCGAGCTGCTGACGCAGGGCCTCGATGGCAAGGCGGCGATCGTTGTTGGCCGTGATGAGCGGGACCCGGGCATTGGCGAGGGCCACCTCGGCACGGGTCTTTTCGAAAGCCGAGGCCGTTCCCGCCTCGAGGCGGTCGGTGGCGTTCTTCAGCTCCTGCTGGAGCAGCGTGACGTTCTGCTCCTGCACCTTGATGCGCTCTCCCGCAAGGAGGACGCGGTAGAAAGCCGTGCGCACGCCGAGGATGGAATCCTGGATGACCGACTTGAGATCGAGGGTAGCTGCCTCACGCGACAGGCGCGCGCCAGCCACGTTCGCCGTCACGCCACCACCGGAGTAGAGGTTCTGCGTGGCCGTGATTCCAAGCGTCCAGTAGCGGTCGCTGACCGGGAAGCTTTGACTGAGCGCATCGGCGTTGCGCTGCACGCTGCCAGCCGCGGCCACACTCGGGTTGCGACGGGCGCTGACCTCGAGGACCACGCCTTCCTGCTGGCGGATGCGCTCGCGGGCCTGGCGGATGGCGAAGTTGTTCTCGACGGCAAAACCGACGGCGGTCTTCAGGTCGAGCTGGTCCGGAACGGGTTGCTGAGGCGCCGGAGCGGCGCGGAGGACGCCGGCGGCGGCGAGGAACAAGGCGGGCAGGAGGCGGGCGGAATGCATGGGAGGTGGATTCAGGCGCGAGACGGCGAGGGCGTGGCAACGGGGGCGGCGGAAACCGCGGCGGCGGCCTTGGACAAATCGCGGGCGATGAGCATGTAGAACGCGGGCACCACGTAGAGCGTGAAGACCGTACCAACGGCCATGCCAACGACGAGGACCCAGCCGATGCTGTTGCGGGCCGCGGCGCCCGGACCCGACACAAAGATCAGCATGAGATGGCCGAACACGGTGGCGGCCGAGGTCATGAGCACGGGCCGGAGTCGCGTGGCGGCGGCGCGGCGGATAGCCTCGGCCTTGGCCAGACCCTCGCGCTGGAGGACGTTGGCGAATTCCACGATCAGGATGCCGTTCTTGGCGATGAGGCCAACCAGCGTGATCAGCCCGATCTGCGAGTAGATGTTGAGCGATGTCTTCCAGAGGAAGATCGGCAGCGCGGCGCCGAAGATCGCGAGCGGCACAGACCCGAGCAGAATGATGAACGGATCGCGGAAGCTGTTGAACTGCGCGGCGAGCACGAGGAAAATGAGCACCACCGCGAGTGCGGCGGTCCGCCAGAGCGCGGCCCCCTCCTTGCGGAGCTGGCGCGACTGCCCGCCGTAGTCGATCGAGTAGCCCGGCGGGAGGACCTCAGCGGCCTTGGCCTCGAGTTTCTTGAGCGCCTTGTCGATACTCGGGCCGACCCCGGTGATCTTGACCGAGTTGAGCTGCTGAAAGCGGTTGAGCGCGCGGGGATGCACCGTCGGCTTCAGCGTCGCGATGGTCGAGAGGGGGATCAGCTGCCCGTTCGGGCCGCGGACGTGGTAATCGAGCAGCTGGTCGGCGTTGAGGCGCTCGCCACGCTCGACCTGGGCGATGACCCGGTAGCTGCGGCCGTCGGAAACGAAACGGTTGACGTAACCGCCGCCGAGCATGGAGCCAAGGTCGCGCGCGACGTTGACGAGATTGAGGCCCATCGAGGCGACCTTGTCCTTGTCGATCTCCACCTCGACCTGCGGCAGATCGTACTTCAGATCTGAGTCGGCAAAGTAGAAGACCGGCGCGCCTCCGCCATCCTCTGTGTTCGCCTCGGTATTGGCGTAGAGCACGAGCTGGTTGGCGTACTCGAGCATCTCGCGGTGGTCGGCGGTGGACCGGAGCACGAGCTCGATCGGGAACTGGCCGCCGGAAGGCAGCGGCTCCGGAGTCGTTACGACCGCGGTGACACCCGGCACGCCGGCGGCCGGGCCCTGGAGCGCCTCCTGGATCTGGACGGACGTGCGTTTGCGCTCGGACCAGGGCTTGAGGAGCGCGCCGGAGAAGCCGTAGTTCGCGCCGATGAGAGCGAACGAGGTTTCGTACTCCGGCAGGCTCTCGAAGATCTTCTGCACCTGCCCGGCGTAGAGCATGTTCTGGTCGATGGTGGAGGTGGGCGAGGTCTGGAGGATGCTGAAGACGACGCCCTGGTCCTCCTTCGGGGCCAGCTCGCTCTGGGCGAACAGGAAGAACGGCACGAGCAGGGCGGTCAGCAGCACGGCCATGGTGATCGTCACCGGCACCCAGCCGAGGCTGCGCGCGATAAGTCGCTCGTAGCCGTTGCGCAGCTTGTCGAAGGCGTGGTTGACCACGCCGGTGAGTCCGGTCTCCTCGTGCGCCGCGTCGGGCAGCAGATAGGCACTCATCATCGGCGAGAGCGTGAGGGCGACGAGACCGGAGACAGTGACCGCACCGGCGAGCGTGAGGGCGAACTCGCGGAAGAGCGCGCCGGTCAGGCCACCCTGAAAGGCAATCGGTGAATAGACCGCCGCCAAGGTGATGGTCATGGTGATGACCGGCCCGACGAGCTCGCGGGCGCCGAGCATCGCGGCCTCCTTGCGGTCGCGTCCCTCGCGGATATGGCGCTCGATGTTCTCCACCACGACGATGGCGTCGTCCACCACGATGCCGACCGCGAGTACGATCGCCAGCAGGGTGAGCAGGTTGATGGTGAAGCCAAACGCCAGCATGAGAAACAGCGCGCCGACGAGGGAGAGCGGCATGGCCACGATCGGGATGATGACCGAGCGGAACGAGCCGAGGAACAAGAAGATCACGAGGGTGACGATCAGCAGGGTCTCGAGCAGAGTGTGCAGGATCTCCTTGAGGGCGTCGTCGATGTACTTGGTCGCGTCGTAGGCGATCTTCGCCTGCAGGCCCGGGGGCAGGCTGCGCTGGATGTCCGGCATGACCTCGCGGACCCGCTTGATGACTTCGACGGTGCTCTCGGTCGGGAGAACCCAGAGGCCGATGAACGTTGCGGTCTGGCCGCCAAAACGCACCTCGGTGTCGTAGTTCTCGGCGCCAAGGACGACCTCGGCCACGTCCGAAAGTCGGGTGATGATGCCATTGCGCTCGCTCACGACAAGATTCTTGAACTGGTCCACATTGCGCAGGTCCGTGTCGGCCACGAGGCTAACGCTGAGCATGGAGCCCTTGGTCGAGCCGACGGCGGCGAGGGCATTGTTGGCCTGGAGGGCCTGGCGCACGTCGGCCGGGCTGATCCCGCGGGCGGCGAGTTCGTCGGGCTTGAGCCAGACCCGCATCGCGAACACGCGGCCGCCGAGGACGTCCGCCCGTTGCACGCCGTTGATCGCCGAGAGGCGCGGCTGCACCATGCGGTTGAGGTAGTCGGTGATCTGGTTCTGGTCGAGGGTGTCGGAGTAGAAGCTCAGGTACATCGACGCGAACGCGTTGTCGCTGAGCTCGACGCTGATGCTGGGATTCTCCGACTCGGGCGGCAGCTCGTTCTTCACCTGGTCGAGCTTGGCGCTGATTTGGGCGAGGGCGGCGTTGGTGTCGTAGTTCAGCCGCAGGTAGACCTTGATCGTGCTGAGGCCGGCGCCGCTGGTGGACTCGATGTAGTCGATGCCGTCGGCGCTGGAGATGGCGCGCTCGAGGGTGGTGGTGATATAGCCGCGGACGGTGTCGGCGCTGGCACCGAAGTACACGGTGGTGACGTTCACCACGGCGGCGTCGCTGCGCGGGTACTGCCGGGTGTTGAGGTTGAAATAGGCGACGACCCCGACAATCAGGATGACGAGATTCACCACCAAGGCGATGACCGGCTTGCGGATGAACAAGTCGGTGAAGCTTTTCGTTGAGGCGGACATGGCGGGTGCGGAGGAGTCCGAGACTCAGGTGTTGGGCGTGCGCGGGGCGGCCTCGGCCGACGGCGTGTTGGCGTTGTTGATCTGGACCTCGGCGTGGTCACGGAGCTTGAAGACGCCGGACGTGACGACTTCCTCGCCAGCCTTGATACCGTCCTCGATGGCGATGAGGTCACCGCGGGTCTCGCCTAGCTTCACGAGCTTCTGCTGGACTCCGAGATACTCTCGCCCGGCAGAGTCCTTGAGCTTGGTGATGACGAAGATCGAGTTGCCGTAGGAGGCATAGGAAACGGCCGTGGCGGGCACCACCACCTGGGGACGACTGCCCGGCAGCTCGACCTCGACCTGGACAAACATGCCGGCACGGAGCTTTTGTTCCGGGTTGGGCAAGACGGCCTGCACGGAGATGTTACGGGTCGTCGAGTCGACTTCGGAGTTGATGGCGGAGATGGTGCCGGCGAACGGCGCAGGGAAGGCATCCACCCGGACAAAGACTTTCTGGCCTGGGCTCAACGCGGGTAGCTGGCGCTGCGGGACGTTGAAATTAACATACATGCGGTCGAGTTTCTGGAGCGGGATGAGCCCGCGGCCGCGGCTGACATACTGCCCGGCGTTGACCTGGCGGATACCGATGCGGCCGGCAAAGGGCGCGCGCAGACGCTTTTTCTCAATCTGGGCCTTGATCTGGTTCACCGCGGCCGATGCCTGGGCGAGCTGGACTTCGGCGGTATCGAGTTGATTCCGCGGCGCGCTGTTCTTGGCCACGAGATCCGTCGCACGGCGAAATTCGAGGTCGGCCCACTTCAGCTGGGCCTCGGCGGCCACGAGCTGGGCCAGCTCGACGCTGGCGTCGAGCTCCAGCAGGAGATCGCCTTCCTTCACGGCTGCACCGTTTTCGGCCAGGATCTTCGTCACGGTGCCGTCGGCATCGGGCGCGAGAGTGACACCTTCAATCGGGGCGAGCGTGCCAATCGAGCGCTGCAGGGGATTCCAAACCATGGTCTGGGCCGTGGCAGAAGTGACGGCGACTGGCGGGCTCACACGCGGAACAGAAGAGAGCTCCTTGATCTGGGCGGCCTTGATGGCGGTGAGCACGCCGACAACCACGAGGAAACCAGTGAACGCGATGGCGAATTTCTTAATCATGAGGAAAGGAAACGCAGCAATTAGGTTGAAAAGGAGGCCGGGGCGTCCGCTGCCACCGGGTCGAGGGCGACGGCGCGCGGATCGCGGATGCGGGAGAGCAGCTGCAATAAGGTCTGGCGCTCCGATTCGCTGAGTGGGGCGAGCAGTTCGGCGACGGTCTGGAAATGAATTGGCAACAAGCGCGACAGACGCTCGCGGCCCTGCTCAGTCATCTTCACCACCATCATGCGACGGTCCTGTTCGTCGGGCTGACGGGTAACGAGGCCGTCGCGTTCAAGCGTGTCGATGAGGCCGGTCATGGTTGCCCGGGAAACGCCGGCGGCGGCGGCGAGATCGGCCGGCGTGCGGCCGCTTTTTTCGTCCACCCTGCAACTTCCATCGGCCTGTTCCTTGCGAAGCAGGAGCATCAGGACGCCAAAACGCCCGTGCGAGAGGCCGAAACGGGTAAAATTGCGGTCCGCAGCGGCAAAGGCAATGTCGCTGGCCCGCAACAGGTGCAGGTACGCCACGAGCGCGGAGGGATCCAGGTCTGGATTGTGGCGGGCATATTCGAGCAGGCACTCGAAGCGCGGCAGGTCCTTGAGCAGCAGGGCAGGCATGAATGGAGCGGCGGATAGTTAGCCTGCTAACGACAATAGCAAGCGTCCGATGCATTTTTCCTCAAAATGTCACACAGGAACGGTTTGGAGGTCAAAAGGCGACCGAGGCGGCCCTGACGCCGGGTTGGGCCGGACGTAGACACCTCCGGCCTGAATGGGCGAAAAGAAACCGCTGAAACTACCCTTACTGCTTGGCGCCGACAGCGTTGAACTTTGGCGTCAGGTACTCGGCACAGCTATCCAGTGAGGCGAGTTTGGGATAATCCGCCTCGGGCACTTCGATGCCATGGCGTTTGCGTAGCTCCATGACGATGTCCAGGAAGTCCATACTATCGAGCTCGAGCTGGTCGCGCAGGCGCACGTCCGGCTTCACGTTGCTCAGGGCCTCGTCGGGCGCGATGTCGGCGATGATGTCGAGCACCACCTGCTTGCATTCGTCTTTGGTCATGGGATCGGGCGGAATTAGGGGACAAACCGCCGAACAATCAACGTGGAATTTATCCCGAGCATACCGAAGGAATTGTTCAGGATGGCGTCGATCTTTGCGGCGCGGCGCGGCTGGTTCAAGACGAGGCCGGGGAGCGCGCACTTCGGGTCAAGGTTGTCGACGTTGATCGTGGGATGGACGGTGAGATCCTCGAACGAGGGCAGATTGCCGGCCAGCTCAAGCGCGCCGGCCGCGCCCATGCAGTGGCCAATAAAGCTCTTGGTGTTGTTAACATGCGTTTCGGGGCAGCCTTCGCCGAAGACGCTGCGGATGGCTTCGCATTCTTGGATGTCGCCGAGGGGCGTGGCCGTGGCGTGTGTGTTGACAATATGAATGTCGGAGGGCCGGAGCCCGGCATGGGCGACGGCCTTGCGCACGCACTCGGCCTGGCGGGTCGGGTTGGGCAGAACATAATCACTGGCATCAGAATTCACGCAGTACCCGGAAATCTCGCCGTAGATCTTCGCCCCACGGGCAAGGGCGTCCTCGAGCCGCTCGAGCGTGTAAAGGCAGCCGCCCTCGGAAACGACAATGCCGTTGCGCGCGAGGTCGAAGGGCCGCGAGGCCTTTAGGGGGTCATCGTGCACGGCGAGCGCGTTCTGCGATTTGAAACCGGCGAAGATGCCGAAGGTGTGAATGCTCTCGCTCACTCCCCCACAGATCGCGACGTCGACTTCACCGAGCCGCAGCATCTGCGCGGCGTGGATGAGCCCAAGATTGCCGGCCGCACAGGCAGCGCCGATCGTATAAGCGGGGCCGGTGACTCCGAGGTTAAGCGAGGTTTCACCCGCCGGGTTGTTCGCGACGGTGCGCGGATTGTGGTAATGCGACCAGTATTTGGTGTCGTGATTAAACTTCGAGATCGCCCAGATCTCGTTCTCGGTCTCGACGTTACCGTGCTCGGTGCAGCCGATGTAGATGCCGGTGCGATCCTTGACCAACGCGGCGGGATCGAGGCCGGCATCCTGCAGCGCCTCTCGGGCACAATAGATTGAAATTGAACCGGCGCGGGTGCCGACCCGGACCTCCTTCTTTTTCTGATATTTTAAAGGATCGTAGTGGCAGACCCCAGCCAGAAGCTGACCCATGTAGCGCACCTCAAGGCGCTCAATGCCGGCCACACCCGCCAGCAAGTTGCGGCGGAACGTGGCGAGATTGTCGCCGTTCGGGGCGGTGAGACCTACACCGGTAATGACGATGCGCGGGAGCGACATGGCTGGAGAGTCGGAAATCGCTAGCCATCACCGAACCGAAGGCAATACAAGCTTCACCCCATGAACGTCCTGGTCGTCGGCGGTGCGGGTTATATCGGCAGCCACTGTGTCCGGCAGCTGGCCCGAGCCGGCCACCGGCCAATCGTGCTGGACAACCTGGCCTACGGCCACCGCGGGGCCGTCCCGGCCGGGGTGCAGCTCCATGTGGCGGACCTCGGCGATGAAACGGCGGTGGGACGGGTGCTGCGGGAGGAGCGGATCGAGTTGGTCATGCACTTCGCCCCGTTCTGCTACGTCGGTGAATCGGTGCAGCAACCGCTCAAATACTATCTCAATAACGTCGCGGCCACGCTCCATCTGCTCGCAGCGATGCGCGGCGCCGGCGTGCGCCGTTTCGTGTTTTCGTCGACCTGCGCCACCTTCGGCACGCCTCCCACCCTGCCGATCTCCTAGGAGACGCCGCAGCGCCCGATCAACCCGTACGGCCAAACCAAGCTTGATCTCGAGCAGGCCCTGCGGTCCCTCGCGATCGCCGATGGGCTGGCCTTCGCCGTCTTCAGCTACTTCAACGCAGCTGGCGCCGCGCCGGACGGCTCGATCGGGGAGGACCACGATCCGGAATCTCACCTGATTCCGCTCGCGATCGCCGCCGCGACTGGCCGCCGGCCGCACCTGGATCTTTACGGGACGGACTACCCCACCCCGGACGGCACCTGCCTGCGCGACTATGTTCATGTTGATGACCTGAGCCGCGCCCACATCGCGGTATTCGACCGCCTCACCCGCCCTGGCACTCAGCTCTTCTACAACCTAGGAACCGGCCGGCCGACCTCCAACCGCGAGGTGATCGCCGCGGTCGAACGCGCCACGGGTCGGAAAATCAAAGTTCTCGCAGGCCCACGGCGTCCCGGGGATCCCGCCGCACTCTATGCTGATGCCTCCAAGGCACAGCGCGAGCTAAGTTGGAGTGTCGAGTACCCCGATATCGACTCGATCGTCGCTACCGCGTGGAAATGGCACAGCGAGCACCCGCGAGGCTACGCGGACCGCTAGTGTCAGACCGCGGGCGGAGTCGGCGGGCTAAGCTTGGCGAGATCGATCTTGGCGAGCTGCTGCTTGAGGATCTTGCCGGACTTGAACTTCACCACGGCGCGCTGTGGGATCACCACCTCGGCCTCGGGCTTATTCGGATTGCGGCCGATGCGCTGCTTGCGCACCTGGACCTCGAGCACACCAAAATTGCGGAGCTCCACGTTGCGTCCGGCAGCCAGGGCATTCTGGATGATGTTCAAGGTGCGCTGCACCGTCTCGACCACCTGCTTTTGCGGGAAGTTGGTCTTCTTGTAGATCTCTAGCACGATCTCACGTTTGGTCAGGTTCGTCGACATGGGGTGGATTTCCTGTTCGTTGGGTACTGCAATCTCCGACCTATATCGGCAAACCTATCCACAGGTTTACCAATGCGTCAACATCCTTAGCCGCTTTCGTCCCGGCATTTTCGCACTTGCGACTGACGGAAGCCGGCACCGAGTGTCCCCCTCCCATGCCCGACCCCACCGCCGTCAACACGATGTTCGCCCACGTGGCGCACCGCTATGACCTCGCCAACCGGGTCCTAAGCGGAGGCATCGACCTATGGTGGCGTCGGCGACTGGTAAGGTCCGTTCGGGCCCAATCGCCGGCCCGAATTCTCGACCTCGCCACCGGCAGCGGGGATGTCGCCTTCGCCCTCGCCCGGGGTCTTGGGCCTGAGGTTCGGATTACGGGCATGGATTTTTGCCAGCCCATGCTGGAAGTCGCACTGGCCAAGCAGGTCATTGCGGGCGACGACCGCCTGGCCCGGATCGAGTTCACACCGGGCGACGGGCTGAACCTGCCTCTGGGAGATGCGTGCGTGGACGCCGTGACGATCGCTTTCGGGCTGCGCAACATGGCCGACCGAACTCGGGCGCTTGCGGAGATGCGACGGGTGCTCGTGCCGGGCGGCTGGCTCCATGTCCTGGAGTTTTCCCAGCCAGCCCCGTGGCTGCGGCCGTTTTATTACTTTTACATGCGGCGCGTTTCGCCCGCCATCGCGGGACTGCTCACCGGCGAACCCGGCGCCTACCGCTACCTCTGCGACTCCATCGCGCAGTTTCCCGACCGGGCCGGACTAGCCTCTGAGATCCGCGCCGCAGGGTTCGAGGAGGTCGCGGCGGACACGCTAACCGGCGGGATCGTGGCGCTGCACACGGCCCGCCGGCCCGCCGGCTGACCGTTGGGTCGGAATCGGTGCCGGGCTGCACCCTCCCGCTCCGGTACTGCCAGGCGCCCCGCGGAAACCCCGCAGCCTCCCCTTGACTCACTCGGGGACGGACCTAACCTCGCGCGCTTTTTCCCGCCATGGCCCACGACTTGAAAGACACGCTGCAGCTCCCGCGCACGGATTTTCCTATGCGCGCCGAGCTTCCGAAGCGTGAGCCGGGGCGCATCGCGCACTGGGCCAAACTCGGCCTCTACGACGCCGTCCAGCAACGCCGGGCGGGCAGCGCCAAGGTCTTCGTGCTCCATGACGGCCCGCCGTTCACCAACGGTGACGTCCACATCGGCACCGCGCTCAACAAGGTCCTCAAGGACATCATCTGCCGCCAGAAGTCCATGGTCGGCTACCGCACGCCCTACGTCCCCGGCTGGGACTGCCATGGCCTGCCGATCGAGCAAAAGGTCTCCCGCGAGGTCCAGGAGCAGAAGCTCACGCTCACCACCGCCGAGTTGCGCGCCAAGTGCGACGCGTTCTCGGAGGGCTGGATCACGAAACAGTCCGCGCAGTTCAAGCGGCTCGGCCTGCTCGCCGACTGGGCCCACGAGTACAAGACCAAGGCCCCGGCCTACGAGGCCGACATTGTCCGCACGTTCGCCGCGTTCGTAGAGAAGGGCCTCGTCTACCGCAGCAAGAAGCCCGTCTATTGGAGCATCCCGTTCGAGACCGCCCTCGCCGAGGCCGAGATCGAGTACAAGGAGCACTCCTCTCCGTCGATTTGGGTAAAGTTCGCGGTGCCGGCCACCGAGGCCGCCAAGTTCGGCCTGCCCGCAGACAAGCCCCTTTACGTCGTCATCTGGACGACCACTCCCTGGACCCTGCCCGCCAACCTCGCGATCGCGCTGCACCCCGAGGTGGAGTACGTTGTCGCCGACTTCGGCGCCGAGCGCATCGTCGTCGCCCGTGCTCTGCTCGAGCCCGTCATTGCCGCCGCCCGCCAGTCCAAGACGCTGCCCGACACCTTCACGGCCGCCGCGACTGTCCTCACTTTCCCCGGCAAGAAGCTCGAGGGCCTCGCTCCGCGCCATCCTATCATCGACCGCCCCTCGCCCGTCGTGCTGGCCGAGTATGTCACGACGGACAGCGGCACCGGCTGCGTGCACACGGCGCCGGGCCACGGCGCCGAGGACTACCAGACCGGCCTGAAGTACAAGCTCGAGATCTACTGCCCGGTCGGCGACGACGGCAAATACCTCGACGACGGCCGCGTTCCCGCCGATCTCATCGGCCTGAGCACGCTCGAGTCCGTCGAGGATCTCGCCGCCAAGAAGACTTCTGCCGCGAATGTCGCCGTGCTGAAAAAGCTCGCCGCGACCAACAGCCTCCTCGCCAAAGCCAAGGTCACGCACAGCTATCCGCACTGCTGGCGCTCCAAGACGCCGATCATCTTCCGTGCGGTCGACCAGTGGTTCGTCTCGCTCGACCGCGCCGGCACCCGCCAGACCGCGCTCGCCGAAATCTCCCGCCTTGCCGCCGACCGCGGTTGGATCCCCGCCTGGGGCGAGGCCCGCATCCGCGGCGCCGTCGAGTCGCGGCCTGACTGGTGCATCAGCCGCCAGCGCACCTGGGGCGTGCCGATCCCGGCCTTCTACGACGCGAAGAAAAATGCCTACCTCGACGCCGGCGTCGTCCGCGCCGTGGCCGACAAGTTCGCCAGCGAGGGCACCAACCTCTGGTTCAACGCCACCCCGGCGCAACTGCTGGCCGGCGTAAAGCTCCCCGCCGGCTGGCCCGCCGCCAGCGAGCTCACCTGTGGGCGTGACACTCTCGACGTGTGGTTCGACTCCGGTTCCTCCCACGCCGCGGTGCTCCGCCGCGGGCAGGGCGCCACGCAATGGCCCGCCGACCTCTACCTCGAGGGCAGCGACCAGCACCGCGGCTGGTTCCAGTCTTCACTCTGGACGAGTGTGATCTCCCAGGGCGCCGTGCCGTACAAGGCCGTGCTCACCCACGGCTTCATTGTCGACCACGAGCGCAACAAGATCTCCAAGAGCAGCACCTACGAGAAGCCGCAGACAAGCGACGCCTACGTGGCCGACTACGGCGCCGACGTCCTCCGCCTCTGGATCGCCTCGCAGGACTTCCGCGACGACATCCCGATCTCCAAGGAGATCCTCTCTCACGTCAGCGAGACCTACCGGCAGATCCGCAACACCTTCCGCTACCAGCTCTCCGTGCTGCATGACTTCGACGCGGCGCAGCATGCCGTGCCCGTGGCGCAGCTCGACACCCTTGACCGCTGGGTACTGCACCAGACGGCCGCGCTCGTCCGCGACGTCACCTCCGCCTATGAGGCCTACGAGTTCCACCGCGTCTACCAGCTCTGCAATCAATTCTGCGCGGTCACACTTTCGGCGGTCTACCACGACGTGATCAAGGACCGGCTCTACACGCTCGGTACGAACTCGCCGCTGCGGCGCAGCACGCAGACCGCCGTCCACCATGTCGTTCGCACACTGGCCCGGCTGCTCGCGCCCATCTTGACCTTCACCGCCGACGAGGCCTGGTCGTACGCCACCACCCGCACCGAATTTTCCGCCGAGCCAATCCACCTCCAGGACTGGCCGGTCGCCCCGGCCGACTGGACGAACGAGGCACTTTTCACGGAAGTCACCACCCTTCTCAAGGTCCGCACCCAGGTGAATGAGGCGATCGAGCCCCTCCGGGCCGGAGGGAAGCTCGGCAAGTCGCTCGACGCCGCCATCACTCTGACGGGTGCGCCCGACGACGCCTCCTTCCACGTTCTCGAGAAGCATCGTGATTTTCTCCCGGAGCTCTTCATCGTCTCACACGTCGCCCTAGTCCCGGGTGCGGGCGCGCCGGCGATTTCCGTCCGGCCCTGCAGCGAACTCGGTCACGTCAAGTGCCCGCGCTGCTGGCGCTCGGTGTCCGCGCTGGTGGCGTCCGCCCATGGCGACGTCTGCCCGCGCTGCGCGACGGCCCTTTCCGGCAGCTAACCCCCAAAACCCACCCCATTTCTCAAGCCATGTCCTCCAAGCCCAAGAAATCCGCCCCCGCGAAGAAGCCGTCCGCCAAGCCTGCCCCGGCCAAGGCGAAAAAGCCGGCGGCTCCGGCCAAGCCCGCCGCTACTGCCAAGTCCGCCGCGGCGCCGGCGAAAGGCGCAGGGGACGGCAAGGCCGACCTGCGCGCCCGGCTGCTCGGGGCCAAGAAGAATCCCGCCAAGCCGATCGCTTTCAGCCTCGATGAGGTCCGCGCCATCGCGAAGACGGTGTCCGCCAAGGAAGCCAAGAAGGCCAAGACCGCCACCGCCAAGCCCGCCGCCAACAAGAAGACCGAGCTGCTCGCCAAAGCCAAGACCGCCCCACACCACGTCAAGGCCGCCTCGCTCACGGACATTCTCGGCTTTAACCCGCGCCGCGGCAAATCCGCCGAGGACATCGCCGAGCAGGAGGTCCCGGAGAAGTTCAAGCGCTACCATCGCCTCCTCCTCGAGCTCCGCAAGCACCTCACCGCCGGGATTGAGCTCCACTCCGAGGAAACTCTCAAGCGCTCCTCCAAGGACGACGCCGGTGACCTCTCCTCCTACGGCCAGCACATGGCCGACGCGGGCACCGACACCTTCGACCGCGACTTCGCCCTGAGCCTCGTTTCTTCCGAGCAGGAGGCGCTCACCGAGATCGACGCCGCCATCAAGCGCATCCACGACGGCACCTACGGCGTCTGCGAGATTACCCAGAAGCCGATCGCGAAGGAGCGATTGCTCGCCGTGCCCTTCCCCCGCTACTCCGCCGAGGCCCAGAAGGAGCTCGAGCGCAACCGCCACCGCGCCCGCACCCAGGCCGGCCTCTTCGGCGAGATGGGCGAGGAGGGCGGCAAGCGCGACGACGACGGCGGCGGCGGTGACGAGTGATCGTTGAAGGCCCGAGTCCCACCCGCCTGCAGCGGTTCCTTGCGTACCGCCTGCTGCTGGTGCTCGGGCTCGTGACGCTCGCCGCCGACCAAGTGACGAAGGGCTGGATCGTCGCGCGCCTGCCCTACCCGACCTACGGTAAGCCGGGCGCGATCCGGATCATCGAGGATTTCTTCTACCTCGTGCACGTCCGCAATACCGGCGCAGCCTGGAGCCTGTTCACGGGCCAGAGCACCGTTCTCGCCCTGCTCGCAGCCGGCACGCTCGTGGCGATCGGCGTCTGGCGGCACACTCTCGGCCTGCGCGCCCGTGTCGTCCAGGTGAGCTTCGGCCTGCTGACCGGCGGCATTGCCGGAAACCTCGTCGACCGCCTCCGCTACCAGCAGGTGATCGACTTCCTCGACTTCCATTTCGGCAACTACGCCTACCCCACGTTCAACGTTGCCGACTCCGCCATCTGCGTCGGCGTGTTCCTGTACATCGGCTGGTCCCTCCGCCAGCCCGCGACCGACGACAAGGTCCCCAAGTCGGACTAGCCCACCGGCCGTCCCGGGATTTCAAACCTCGAATCCGTGGAAAAAGCGCCCCAGCGCTTATTCTACGTTCGCCATCTGCTCCTTGATCCTCTCGAGCTCGTTCTTCAGCTCGATGACGGCACGGGAGATAGTCAGGTCGTTCGCCTTGCTGCCGATGGTGTGGACCTCGCGGCCCATCTCGAGCAGGAGGAATTCCGCCTTGCGGCCAATCTCGCCGTCGGCCTTGAGCAGAACGCCGAACTGGTCGAGGTGGCTGCGCAGGCGCGTAAGTTCCTCGGTGATGTCGCAGCGGTCGGCAAAGAGCGCGATCTCTTTCAGCACGCGCTCGTCGTTCAGGTCGATTTCGAGCCCCGCCTCACGCAGGCGCTTCCGGAACTGCTCGCGATAGTGCGCCGGCACCTGCGGCGCCCGCTCCGCCACCGCCGCGGTGTGCTTGGAGATGAGCGCGATCCGCGCGAGCAGGTCCACCAGTAGGGCCTCGCCCTCCTTCGCCCGCATCGCGGCGAAGCCGCGCAGGGCCTCGGCCAGCACGCGCTCGATCACCGGCCGCGCCTCGTCGACCGGCGGCGGCTCGGCGCCCCGGCGCTGCGAGCTCGCAATCTGCCAGAGCAGCTCCGGTGTGGGTTCAAATTCGAGCTTCTGCGTCTTGGCGAATGCCGCCAGGCGCTCGATCGTCTCGGCCGCCGCCGTCTCGTCCCACTCCGGCCCCGCCGCCGCCCGGACGCCGGTCAACTCGAGGTCGACATGCACCTTGCCGCGGGTCGCCACCCGGCGCACCTGCTCGCCGATCGCCGGCTCAAGCGATTCCCACGCCTCGGGCAGCTTGACCGTCAGGTCGAGCGACTTGCGGTTCACCGAGCTGACCTGGCCGGTCAGCGTGAACTGCCCCAACGCCGCCGAGGCGCGCCCGTAGCCGGTCATGCTGTTCATGAATCAAAACAGCACGGACAATGCTCAACGCTCAACATCTAACGCTTGGGCGCGCCTGCTCGTTCAACCGAGCTTCACGCCCAGCATCTTCGCCACCTGGTTGACGTCCTTGTCCCCGCGCCCGCTCAGATTGATCACGAGGATCTGGTCCCGCTTCATCTCCCGGGCCCGTTTCAGGCCGTGGACCACGGCGTGGGTGCTCTCGAGCGCGGGAATGATGCCCTCGAGGCGGGAAAGGGTCTGGAACGCCTCCATCACCTCGTCATCGCAGGCATAAGCGAAATCGATCCGCTTCCGGTCACGGTAAAACGCGTGCTCGGGACCGATCGCGGCATAATCGAGACCCGCGCTCACGGAGTGCGTCAGCTCGATCTGACCATCGGGGTTCTGGAGGATGTAGGTCTTGCAGCCTTGGAGCACGCCGAGCTTGCCGCCCTCGAAGCGGGCCGCGTGGTCACCGCGCTTGATGCCACGGCCGCCGGCCTCCACGCCGACTAACCGCACCTGGGTGTCCTCCAGGAATTCGAAGAAGAAGCCAATGGCGTTCGAACCGCCGCCGACGCAGGCGATCATTTCGTCGGGTAGCCGGCCCTCGCGGGCGAGAAGCTGGGCCTTCACCTCGCGGCCAATCACCCGGTGAAAATCGCGCACCATCATCGGGTACGGGTGTGAGCCGAGGGCGGAGCCGAGGATGTAGTGCGTGCCGCGGACATTCGTCACCCAGTCGCGCATCGCCTCGTTGATCGCCTCCTTAAGGGTCTTCTGCCCGGCCTCGACGCCGCGGACCTCAGCGCCCATCAGGCGCATCCGGAAAACGTTCAGGGCCTGGCGTTCCATGTCGACCGCACCCATGTAGACGACGCACTGCAGGCCAAACTTGGCGCAGACCGCCGCGGTGGCCACTCCATGCTGCCCGGCGCCGGTCTCGGCGATGATGCGCTGCTTGCCCATCCGCCGGGCGAGCAACGCCTGCCCGAGAGCGTTATTGATCTTGTGCGCGCCGGTGTGAAGGAGGTCCTCGCGCTTGAGGTAGATTTTCGCGCCGCCGCAGTGCTTGGTCAGCCGCTCGGCGAAATAGAGCTCGGTCGGCCGCCCGGCGAATTCCTTCAGGTGGTGGTCGAGCTCCTGCTGGAACGACGGATCCTTCTTCGCCGCCTCGTAGGCCGCGCCCAGCTCCTGCAGGGCGGTCATCAGCGTCTCGGGCACGAACACCCCGCCATACGGGCCGAAATGGCCCCCGGCATCGGGCAGCGTGAAACGGTCAAGGGTCGAGGCGGGACTGGAAGCGGACATGGGACGGCCAGCGTGGGCCAACCGCCCTCCCCGTGGCAAACGGGATTTGGCGGCCGGGAAAACCACCGGATTCCGGATTGCCGTCAGCCTGCAAGTTTCCCCGCCGAGGCAGACTGCCTCCTCACGGGTTCGCCTGGATCGTCACCGGCGGCTGGCCCGGCGCGAAGATCATGCTGCCGCCGCCAGCGATGGGCACGACCATGGTCGGCGGCTGGCCGGGGGTGTAGATGGTGCTGCCGCCGCCCGGGTTGGAGACGACGGTCGACTGGGGCTGGCCCGGGGTGTAGATGATGCTTTCCGTGCCAGAAACGCGGACGACCGTGCTCGGCTGCTGGCCTGGGGTGTAAATCGTGCTGCCGCCGCTGGGAATGGCCACGACGGTCGTCTGGGGTTGGCCCGGGGTGTAGACGATGCGGTCGGCACCTACCGCGGTCACGATGCTGGTCTGAGGCTGACCGGGGGTCGTGATCGTGCTGTTGCCGCTGATGGCCCCGGCGATGGCCAAGGTCGACGGCGAGGGCCCGGGCGGCGCCGAAGGACGGTCAGATTCGGGCGACCGGGCGGACGGCTCGATCGGCGTCGGCGCCGGCACGGTCCTCACGGTGCGCAGGCTCGGGGCAGGCAGGGAATCCGCGCCCGGCACCGACACCGTGGCCCGCAGACGGGTGGCGACGGCGGCCCCGGCCTTGTTGCCCGGACGATAGCGCCAGCCGAGCACGGCGGCCCGGCCCGGTTCGAGAAAGGGCTGCGTGATCTGGTCGATCACATCCTTGAACGAGGCGTTGGGCGAAATGCCGTCGAGGTCGCCCAGCCGCCGGATGGTCGCGAGGTCCGCTTCATCGAAGATCCGGCCCGAGGCCAGCGTCGCCTTCGCCTCCACGACCTTCACGTCGCGGGGCTGCCCCTGCGCGTCGACGACAAATTCCACTACGAGCTCCGCCCCGAACGGGGGCCGCGAGGCCAGGGGCGGCATGGCCGAGGCGCGGGAGATCAGGACCGGCGCGGTGTCCACCGCCGCCTGGTCCAAGACGATAGCCGCGTCCGCCGCCGCCAGCCTCGGACCAGCGGTCGCCACAGCCAAAAGGGCGAGACCGGCAAACCACCGGGCCGGACGACACTCACGGAAATGCAGAGGCTTCATGGGAGTCCTTGGTTTATCCGGCGACAGCCGGGTCAGGTCTGACGAAAGCATGCAGATCCGCCCGGAAACCGCAACCACCACGGAGCGGGATCTCGTAACAGGATCCAACCGTATCGGAAAACGATGGCAGCGCGCCCTAGGGCACACGCGAGGCGAGGTAGGCGGCGATGACCAGCATGTCATCGGTGGTCAGGCTCGCGACCACCGGCTTCATGGGCTCGGTGCGCGCGCCATGGCGCTTGCCGTTTTTCAGGTCGAGCATCTGCCGCATGAGGTAGCTCGGCGAGCGGCCGGCAAGGCCGGGCACGCCGCCGACGTTGGCGAGGGTCCCGCCCTTGAGGTCGGCGCCATGGCAGGTGGCGCAGGAGACCGTCTTGCCGCCACCGGTCGTCACGAGTTCCTCGCCGCGCTTGACGCTGCCGACCGGCACATACGCGACGAAACCGGAATGCGGGCTGCGCTGGATTTCTGCCAGGGCCGGATCCTCGGGCACCTCGACAATGCGGTTGCCCAGGGGATCGTCGCCACCCTCGGGGATGGGGAGGTACATGCCGGAGGAGATCGTGGTCTTCGGCGCCCGGTCGCTTTCCACGACGCGGATCCAGGGCGTCCATTTCATCGCCCCGTAATATTCGGCCGCGTCCCGGATCTCGGCGTCGGTCATGCCCTGAGCAAATTCCACCATCATCGGCGTGTTGGGCTTGCGCGGGTCCGACGACGCCCGGTCGCCGCGACGGAAGGCGAGCATCTGCTCGACGAAGTAATCGACCGGTAGCCCGGCGATGCCGGCGTTCTCCGGCCGGCCCTTGCCGTTGAAGTAGTGGCAGCGCGCACAGGACCAGACGACCGGCTCCTTGCCGTGCGCCACGATCGAGGGCGGCACGGGATGTTCGCCGGGAAAATAATCCGCCGGCCCAAAGACCGGGGCGATCTCGGCCCGGGTGAAGGTCAGGTCGGTCCCCGGCAGGCCGTATTTCTGCGGGTCGGTCGACAACACCCCAGGGCTTCCCGGCGGCACCTGCGCCGTGCCGGGCGGCGGGGGCTCCTTGAAGCCATAGGCCCAGGGCGGCGGGACATCGTCGGCCAGCGCGGCCGTGGCCATGGTGAGGAACAACAGGACAAGCCCGGAGAGGTGCTTCATGGGTTACTGACCAGCGAAGACGGAAATCCCCGGCACGTCATCACCATTCTCCCCATCCCGGATTCGCGCCCAATTCACAGCGGCTTCATGGAAGCTTCATCCCCGCAGGCCAGGATGGGACATGAGTTTTACCCGCGCCGTCACGAGTCGGCCGGCCCGGCTCGCCGCGAACCTCGGGCTCATCCAGTTGGCCCTGTTCCTTCCCTTCCTGCCGGGCCGGCATGATGTGCTGGCGCCGGCCCTCTCCGGCATGGCACAGTTGATCGGCACGGCCGGGCTCGTCCTGCTCGTCCCCGCGGGAGCCGCCTGGTGGTTCCGGCAGGGCCGCCACGCCCGGCCTCGTCCTAATCCCGGTCGTGACCGCCCTCTGCCACTTCACCCTGCTGACCCCCGCCGCCAACGCCGCCCGCAGCCGGGCGATCGCGCATACCGCGCCACTGTTCGCCGAGATCGAGCAGTACCGGAAGAGCAACGGGCACTACCCGCCCACGCTGGTTGGGCTCTGGCAGGACTACCCGCTCGGCGTCATCGGCGTGCCGCGCTACGATTACGAGCCGGTCGGCGACACCTTCCAGCTCTCCTTCCGGATGGGCTCGACCGTCTTCGGCGCCGAGGAGGTCGTGGTCTACAATCCGGACGACCAACATCTCAGCCTCAGCAACGACACCGACCGCATCCGCTGGACGGTTGCCGAGCAGCGCGTCCGGCGCACCTGGGTCCGGGAGTTTTCCGGTCCCGCGCCCCACTGGAAGTTCTTCTGTTTCGATTGAGGCGCGGTTACGAAGACCGCCGGCGTTTTGTCCGGACTGATCCGGCACCCGAAAAAGGAATGGCTGGAGCGCGACCTCGCCGCCGCCGCCCGAATTCTTTGAAATAGAGATCGAACTTCCAGCAGGAATCGTAACATTTATGAAAACCCATGCCCTGCGAATACATGATCGATCCAACGCGGCGGCTGGTCACCTCGCGAGGAACCGGCACATTCTGCTACCGCGATCATCTCGATCACGTGGAGACAATCGGCCGCGACCCGCGGTTCCAGCCGGAGTTCAACCACTTGGTTGATTGCCGAGGCTTCGACCATTTCGACCTGACGTCGGCGGAGATCCAGGCAATGAGTCGACTGACGATCTTTGCCGCGAGCTCGCGACGCGCATTGGTGGTGGCCTCGCTGTTGCATTTTGGACTGGCGAGGATTTTTGCAGCTCTCCGCTCTCGAAGCCACCGTCAGGAAACGGCGGTGTTTCGCACGCTGGACGACGCGGTCAAGTGGCTCGGATTGCCGGCGACATACAACCCAGGCAGTCACGCCGAGGCGATGCCTACGACTCAGGAAGCCTGAGTTGGCCGTCATTCCGGCGTTGCTCTGCCGCGTTCACACCAACGGCTTCCACGGTCGCTCGGGTCTCGAGGACAAAACGCCAGCGCTTCCTCCCCCAGACCGGACCGGCGTAATCCACGCCGATGCGCGGCGTCGCTTGATTTGCTCCACGGGCGACGCGAATACCGCGATCCTCGAGCCAGAGTCCACTGGCGCGCGTCGCCGCACGGGCGTTGAACTGGCGGCCGATGCGCAGCGCCTTGGTCAGCCGACCCGGCCCGCTCCACGCCGCAACACCCCGGATTAAAACAGCCGCGGGCCAGTCGCGCGGGCCGACGACGAGGTTGAGCATCTCGTGCACGCCATAACAGAGGTAAACGTACCAGCAGCCGCCCGCGGCGTACATCACCTCGGTTCGCCGGGTCCGCCCGGCTCGGGCATGGCAGGCAAGATCGCGTTCACCGTCGTAAGCTTCGACCTCCGTGATGAGATGCGCCTCCCTTCGGCCGCCTCGACCCTGGCGCACAAGGTGCTTGCCGAGGAGCCAGCGAGCGAGCGCAACCGTTTTCTTGGCTTGAAGTTCTTTCGCTTTAATCAGGCGCCCCACGCTCCTTTGCTAGCGACGATGTCCGATTCGTCACGGTCAAACGCCCAGGCCACCGCCGCCCGCCACAAGGCGGATCTGCTGCGTTCGTTGCGCATCTCGATCGTTGAGGGAATCGTAGCGATGCCGATCGTCACGATGTCGCTTCCGGTTAACGTCTTTATGACGGCGCTCGTGGCGAAGGCCTTCGTGCTCTCGAAAGCCATGATCGGCTTGGTGAGCGCCTTGCCCTTCGTGGGCAACTTCCTGCAGCTGGCGATCGCCTCCACCGTCGCACGGCGGCGCCCGGCCAAGTCCATCACGGTGGCCTTCGCCACGCTGCACCTCGTGAGCTGGATCGCGTTCGGGTTCATGCTCCCGTGGCTGCCCCGCGACGACCCGCACCGCGCCGGGTGGATCATTTTCTGGTGGTTCCTGATCTCGAGCTTCCTGTCCGCTGTCGGCGGCGTTTCGTGGAACGCTTGGATGCAGGAACTCGTCCCGGAGCGCCTCCGCGGGAAATACTTCGGCCGGCGCAACGCCATCCTGCAGGTCGCGGTGCTCGCATTCATGCTCACCGCCGGCTGGGCCCTGGCCCGGTGGGAGTACGCCATCCCGGCCTTCCAGGCCATCGTGTTCGGGTCCTGCTTCCTCCGGGTCTTTTCAATCTATGGGCTCTGGGTCAGCCCGACACGCGCCCGGCGCGAGGCGACGGCGCCGCGGCTGCCGTTAGCGGAGCAGTTTCGCGCACTCCGCGAGGCGAAGTCGCTCCACGCTTTCATCGTCTTCGGCGCAATCTGGGCCTGCGCGGCCAATGCGTTCGGACCGTTCTACCATGTCTTCATGTTCGAGCAGCTGCGATACTCCGCCTTCGAGGTCAGCGTGTTTACCACGCTCTCCCAACTCGGCGGCGCGCTCTCGATGCCGGCCTGGGGCCAGCTCCTCGACCGTCACGGCAACCGGCCGGTCATGGCGGTGTCGCTCGCGCTCTGGCAGCTCAACAACCTCGCGTGGTGCTTCGTCACGCCGGAGAACCGCGCCTGGCTGTACCCGATCTGGACCGTCGCCGGGGTGACGAGTGCCGGCTTCGTGCTTGGGCAGTTCACGCTCCTGCTGCGGGTCATTCCCCTCGAGGCGCGCAACCTCGCGATGGGCCTGTACCAGGCGGTGGTCTCGCTCGTCGCCGGCCTCGCCCCGGTCGCCGGTGGCTGGCTGCTAGGCCGGCAACTCGCGGGCGACAGTGACGCTCTGCCGGTCTACCACGGCAGCTTCCTCCTGCAGCCCGTGCTTGCCCTGCTCGGGTGTTTCCTCCTGCTCCGCGTTCACGAGCGGCAGGCGAGCCCGCTGACGATGGTGCTCGGCGCCATGCGCAACATTCGCACGCTCGGCGGCGTGCTTGGCCTCGGCTTCCTGGTGAACTACGTCTTTTTCAAGCCCGCCACCCGCGGCCGCCCGCCCCGATGAAGGTCCCTGCCATTCATACGCTCACCGGCAACCTACTCGCCGAACACACCTTTACTTTCGCGAGGTGGGAGCCCGGTCGCACGCAGCGCGCGACCGGCGCCTCGTTCCAAGCCGGCGGCAAGGGCCTCAATGTCTCGCGCATGCTGCGACGCTTGGGCGTGGCGAGCACGACCCTCACGTTTGCCGGTGGCGAGCCCGGCGCGGCCTGCCTCGGCTGGATGACTCGGGCCGGACTCGACCTGCAGGTTTTTCCTGCGGCCCATACCACCCGCACCGGGCTGGTGGTGCGATCCGCGAATCGAGCGGAAACCACCTTCCTCGGCCCCGATTTTTCTCCGGGACCCGACGCCCTCGCGGAATGCGCGGCCTGGGTGGCCGGACGGCCCGACGGCGAACTTCTCGCAGTGTGCGGAAGCCTGCCCGGCTGGGAAGGACCTGACTACGATCCGCTGCGGTCGGAACTCGCGCGTTGGGCCCGCCGTGGCCTGCTGGTGGCCGACACCTACGGTCCGCCGCTGGCTTGGATGGTGTCGCAGCCGCTCGCCCTCGTGAAAATCAACGTCGACGAGTTTCGCGCCCTGCACGGCGCCGATGACACCCCCGGCGCGGTGGCCGCTGCCCGAGTCCGCTGGCCCGTGCAGCGGTGGGTGATCACCTCCGGGCCGGGCGAGGTCTGGTGCCAGGATGCGACCGGCGCGCCGGTCCGCCTCACGCCGCCTCCCGTGAAGGAAATCTCGCCCACCGGCTCGGGCGACGTGCTCCTCGCCGCCCTCCTGGCGGCTTGGTGCTGCCACGGCCGGTCCTTTGCCAACGCGGTTGCCGACGCCCTGCCCCTCGCGGCCGCCAACGCGGCCCATCCCGGGGTCGCAGAGTTTCCTTTGCCAGACGCGTCCTAAGGATTTAGGGTCCGGCCGTCACCGGACCGAACCTTTTCCCGACCCCGCGGTCCGCGGCAAAGCCCCGCTGGTCATCATCCCGTCGCCCCATGAAAAAAACCATCGTGACCCTCGCCGTGGTGCTGCTCGCCGGCCTCGCCGCCTATTTCGGCTACCATAGTTACCAGCTCGACAGCGAACGGGCGCAACTCGCCGAGCGCGAGGCCGCGGAGCAGGCCGCATCCCAGCGTCGCAAGGATGAGATCTACAAGCGCCTCGCCGCGGAGGCGGAGGCCCGCCGCCTCGCCGAGGTACAGGCCCGCCAGAACGCGCAGGCCGCCGAGCAACGCCTCGCCGAGAGCCGCGCCGCGCAGCAGGCCGCCGAGAACGCGCGCCGTGCGGCCGAGGCCGACGCCGCCCGGCTCGCCGGCGAGCGCGAGCGGATGCAGCGCGAGAAGGACGCAGCCGACGCGGAAGGTCGTCGCCTCGCCACACTGCGCGAGCAGGAAACCGCCGCCATTGACCGGCAGCGTCGCGAGGCGCTCGACCGCATCGCCCGGCTCGAATCACAACAGCGACAGCGCGAGGCCGACGACCGCGAGGCCGCCCGGCTCGCCGCGCTCAAGCGCCAGCAGGAGATCGAAAGCGTCGCGCGCCGTGCTTGGACCAACCGCCTCACCTATCCGAGCGATTACAAGCCCCGGGAGCACTACTACATGCGCATCGACTTGCAGAACATTGGAGCCACGCCGCCGACCACAGAAAACCCTCCGGAAAAATGAGGTGAGCCGGCGGCAAATTTAGCCCTTGCGTTCGGCTACGCAGGGCCGCTTATTCCGCGGTTTTATTTCATGAAAGCCACCATCAAGACCCAAGGCCAGCAGTTCACCGTGTCGGAGGGCGACGTGTTGATCGTCAACCGTTACCCGAAGACCGACAAGGGTGCCACGGTCGAGATCAAGACCGTCCTCGCCGCGGGCGAGGGCGAGAGCTACAAGGTCGGCAAGCCCACCCTTCCCGGCGCTGTCGTCTCCGCCAAGGTGCTGGAGAACAAGCGCGGCAAGAAGGTCATCGTTTTCCGGAAGCTCAAGCGCAAGGGCATGGAGCGCAAGCGCGGCCACCGCCAGGAGCTTTCCGTGATCAAGATCGAATCCATCAAGGTCTAACTCCTCCCCGTCATGGCGCATAAAACAGGTCAGGGTACATCCAGCAACGGCCGCGACAGCCATTCAAAGCGT
>OMJT01000084.1 GCA_900299415.1 Opitutales bacterium | reverse complement strand
GGTGCTGGCGGCGGCGGTGCTGGCCGCGGTAATGCCGGCCCCGCCTTCACCACCAAGCAGCTGATCGCCGTCGGAGCCATCGACTTTCCCGACCTAACCAAGGCCGTCACGGACGCCACCACCGAACTGCGGCAGGCCAGCATGTCCCTTCCCGCCAAGCCGAAGGACATCCAGGCCAAGGCCAAGGCCCTGGCTGACGCTGACCTCGCTCTTGCGGTCGCGCGCGCGACCGTCATCGACAAGGTTCAGGCCTCACCCGAACGCCTCAATGCCGAGCAGCTAGCCTCGGTGAAAGCGAACAACGGCCTCAACCGCGGCAACAACACCTCCCCGGGCGGCACCATCCCTTACAGCGATTACACGGGCTTCGTCTCGCTCTGGGATGGCAAGACCCTGAAGAACTGGGACGGCGAGTCCGACGTTTGGTCCGTCGATCACGACGCCATCCACGCCGACACCACCAAGACACCCGGCCAGCACCACATTCATTTCACCGGCATGCCCGGGGTGCCCGCGATCATGAAGGACTTCGACCTCAAGGTTGAGGTCAAACTCGCCGGCGGCGCGAACGGTGGCCTCCAGTACCGGGGCACCCTCGTCAACGGCCATGGCCCCAAGAACACGTCGCGCTCCCATGCCGACGCCAAGACCAAGGCCGATCCGCTTGGCATTCCCCTGCCAGCGGGCGTGACCACCGTCGCCGCCGCCCAGGCCAAGGGCATCACCGGCAACCCGTGGCAGCTCGGCGGCTACCAGTTCGACATGAACACGGGGAACAACTACACGGGTCAGCTCTACGAGAACCAGGGCCGTGGCATTGTCACCGCGCCCGGGCAGACCGTGCAGCTGTTCCCGAACGGACTCCGCTTCGTAATCGCTTCGACTGCCGACAGCGTGGTTCCCTTCATCAAGGAGCACAAGGGGCTCGACGGCGAGTGGAACCAGTTCGAGGTCATCGCGCGCGGCAACACCCTCATCCACATCATCAATGGCCACGTGGTGTGCGTCACGATCGACGACGACCCGGTACGCCGCAGCCTCTCCGGCATCATGTCCCTGCAGCTCGAGGGCACGGGCCAGATCTGGTACCGCAACATCTACCTGAAGACCCTTTAAGCTTCGGCCGGTCCATCGGTTTTCGGCGGGAGCCTTCGGGCTCCCGCCTTTTTGTTGGGCAAAGGAAAATCTTATGCGCGATTTTCACAGGAATCTTGCCCATCGTCATAAATCCACCCAAGGTGCGGCATCCGACCCATCTTGGGTCTGCTCTTAACCCCTCGTTCCGCCGAGGCAGCCGTCTCCCCCGATGCGCCGCTTTCGGCCTTAAGCTCCGACATCATGAAACAGTCCCACGTCCTGACCTTCACGCTTGGCCTGTCCCTCGGACTCGCTACCCTCCAAGCTCAGGCCCCTGCCGGTGGTCGCGGCGCCGCTCCTGCGGCCCCGGCGGCCCCCGCTCTCAGCATCATCCAGCAGCTGGCCCTGTCCAAGATGGCAGTGCCCGCGGACCTCACCACCGCGGCGACGGCAGCCCAGACCGCCCTCACCCAGGCCAGCCTGGCCCAGCCGGCCAATCCGGCCGATATCACGGCCAAGGCCGCAGCCCTCGCCGCAGCGGAAACGGCGCTGGCGCTGGCCCGCGCGGGCGAATTCGCGAAGGTCCAGGCCTCCCTCGAGAAGATCACCCCCGCCCAGGCAGTCGCGGCCGCCGGCCGCGGTGGTCGCGGCGGCGGTGGTGGTGGCGGTGGCCGCGGTGGCGCCACGGTCGGCACCCCGGAGAGTTCGTTCAACGATCACACCGGCTTCGTCTCGCTCTTCAACGGGAAGGATTTCACCGGCTGGAACGGCGAGTCCGACATCTGGGAGATCCAGGACGGCACCATCTTCAACGACAACTCGAAGCACAGCGGCCAGCACCATGTCCACTACGTCGGCGGCCCCGGCCTCCCGGGCCCGATCCTCGGTGACTTCGACCTGAAGCTCGAGTTCAAGGCCACCACCGGCGCCAACGCCGGCGTGCAGTACCGCAGCCGCCTCCTGACCGGGCACGGTGCGAACCGCTCGATCTCGGATCCCGCGACAATGGCCGACCCCCTCGGCACCCCGCTCCCCGCCGGGATCACCACCCAGGCCGCCGCCAATGCCGCCGGCATCGCCGGCCAGCCCTGGCAGGTCAGCGGCTACCAGTTCGACATCTATGCCGACATGTCCAACACCGGCTCCCTCTACGAGGGCCAAGGCCGCGGTGTGGTGGCCAACCAAGGCCAGGTCGTGCAGCTCCTGCCCGGCGGTGGCCGCAACATCATCAGCCAGATCGTCGACATCCCGGGCGTGCAATACGGGAAGCTCAATGACTGGAACCAGGTCGAGATTATCGCCCGCGGCAACACCGTCGTCCACATCCTGAACGGCCACGTGTTCTGCATCGGCATCGACGACGACCCCGTGCGCCGCGCCGCACAAGGCATGTTGTCGCTCCAGCTGGAGGCCAGCGGCACCGTGGCGTACCGCAACATCTGGCTGAAGAAGTTCGAGCCTGCGGCCGACCCGATCCCCGCCGCGTTGCCGGAGAAGATGTAAACCCGGTCCCTTCCTCCCCTAGCGACGGTGCGGCTTTGCCGCCCGTCGCTTTTTTTCGAGTGGTCGGGCCGTTTACGCCCCTCGCCCGGATCGTGAACCTGGACTTGCCGAGGGTAACCGTCCTATCCCAGCCCGCGCTCCCCGCAGAACCGACGCAGATCATCCGGCAGGGGCGCCACAAACTCCTGCTCCCACCGGGCCGGCCGCAGGTCGATCCGCGCACAGTGCAGCGCCTGCCGCGGAAGGAGCAGCTTCTCCGCGAGCGCCGGCGTCCAGCCGTGCTCGATGAACTGCAGGTAGAACCGCGCGTCGGGACCGTAGATCTTGTCGCCCACGAGGGAATGCCCCAGCCACTGCGCGTGGGCCCGGATCTGATGCTTGCGCCCTGTCTCCGTCACCACCCGGGCGTGGGTGAAGGCCTCGGTTGCCGTCAGTGATTCGAAATGCGTCACCGCCGCCTGCCCGCCCGCCACGACGGCCGACTTGGTGAACACCGGGCTCGTACTGTCATCACCCAGCGGCTGGTCTACGGTGACCTTACCCGCCAGCCGACCAGTGAGGATCGCCTCATAGGTCTTGCCGACCTGGCGCCGCATCATCGCGGTCTGCAGACGCGTCGCGGTCGCGGCGTCCTTCGCCAGCACCACCACCCCGCTCGTCTCCCGGTCGAGCCGGAAAACAAGGTGCATCGTCGGAAGCCCCGTGTACTCGCGGGCCGCGCCAACAAGGCTCGACCACGGGCCGGCCTTGGAGGGATGACAGACCACATCGCCAGGCTTGTTGATGACCAGCAGGCGCTCGTCCTCGAACAGGATCCACGTCTTCAGCTCCTCGCGCGCGATCAGCCGCGCCGGCCCCTGAAACAGCCGCCGCGGCCAGGCGCAGGCCCGGCGCGGATCCGTGCCGGTCACGTCGCGTTCCTCGCCCGGGTCGGCATTCACCGCTTTTCCGGCGGCAGGCGCCGGCCCGAGATCAAACGCCCCGCCACCTTGGCCGCGAACGGTTTCGGGGTCAGCCCGGCCAGCGCGGCGAGGAATCGGTTCTTCGCGCCGGGAATCACCACGCTGCGTCCGGCCGCGAGGGCCAGCCATGATGCCATGACCACATCCTCCGAGGTCATCCGCGGCCCCTCGGCCAGCTGGCCGGGCTGCAGACCCGCACGCTGGGAAAATCCGGTCGAGGTCGGGCCGGGGCACACCGCAAGCACCCGCACGCCCGAGCCGCCCAGCTCCTCGCCCAGGGCGATGCTCCAGTGGAGCAGGAAGGCCTTGGTCGCGCCGTAGGTCCCGAGATGGGGTGTTGGCTGGAACGCGGCCGTCGACGCGATATTCATGATCGCGCCGCCGCGCCTCTTCAGTTCGGGCAGGAGGAGTCCCGTGAGGTGCAGGACGGCGCGCATGTTGACGTCAGCCATGTCGAGTTGCTCCGCGAGATTGGGCTCGGGAAACCGGCCGTAGGTGCCGAACCCGCTATTGTTGATGAGCACCACCCGCCCCAGCGGCGCGACCTCGTTCAGATGCGCTACTAGCTGCGGTGCGGTCCGCTCAATTGCCTCGGCGCTCGCGAGGTCGCACGCGAAGTGGCGCAGCTTAAGCTCGGGAAGATTTATGTCCGGAATCCGCCGCGAAAGGTTGCAAAACTGGAGCGATGGCTGCAGCTTCGCAGTCGTTCCGATGAACGATTTTCCTATACCGGAAGATCCCCCTGTCACAATGACAGCGGCCAGGTTTTGGAGCTCTTCGCGTGGCGATGACACAACTGGATCAGACGGAATTTATCCCGCGGCCGGCATCCCGCCGGCGTCCGCCCAAACCAACGAATAGGCCGAACCATGAACAGACAAAACACCCCGCATGACATGATCGTTTCCGGCATTCACCTCGAACTCACGCCGTCGCTGAAGACCTTCGTCCAGGAAAAGGCCGAGCGCCTCTTCCGCCACGAGGAGCGCATCATCCGACTCCGCGTGGAACTCGAGTTTGACGCCAAGCAGGCGGTCGGTGCGCGGTTTAAGGCCAAGGGTCATGTCATGATCAACGGTCCCGACCTCAACGCTTCCGTCGAGGCCGAGGAATGCCACAAGGCCGTGGCCCTGCTGGTCGACAAGCTCGACCGCATGCTCAGCCGGCGCGCCAAGCTGTTCCGCAGCCGCCGCCACGACCTGCACGCCGTGGATCTTGAGGCCCAGTTCCCGAAGGCCATCTAAGGCCATCGGGCCCTAGAGACGACAAAACCCGCCGGTGGACCGGCGGGGTTTTTTTTCGGCCCGGTCAAGAGGGCTCGCCGAGTCGGCGGCCCGTTCCGGTTCAACGCCCGGCTTTGCCCCCCTCTCGCCGGGTATGGCGCGGGAGGCTCCTTGGGCTGTCGCGGGCGCGGAGACCGGTGAGAACGGGAAAGGGCACGCC
>OMJT01000083.1 GCA_900299415.1 Opitutales bacterium | reverse complement strand
GCCGCCTTGGCCGCCACCTTGGCCGGCTTGGCCGCCGCCCCGACCGCCACCCGGGCCGCCGCCTTGGCCGACATCGCCTCCCTGACCGCCGCGCCCGCCACCGGGGGCACCGCCGCGTCCCCCTCCCGGGGCCCCACCGCGGCCACCACCGGCTCCACCGCCACCGGTGTTGATGACTTCGGCTGTGAAGCCGCCGCCATTGATTTCCTTGATGCGGTCCTTGGCCGCCTGCAGCAGCGTCGAACGCTTGGCCGCGTCGGTCACCCACGAGGGGCGAAGCACCATGAGGGTCTCGGTGACCTTCTTGGGTTCGTCGTCAGCCGGGTCGAAGGATTCGAAGTTCAAAGTGGCCTTAAAGAGGTCAACCACCGTCTCGTGCGGTTCGATTTCGGCCGACCAACGGATATGCCGGGCACCTGTACCGTCGAACTCCGCGCCAGCCTTGGCCTTTTCGACATCCGACTCCGAAAGCAACTGCTGCCGGACAAAGACCAGATCCTGGTCCACATCGCGGCTACGGGCGGCCACGGAGTAGCTCGTGAGCACATTGATATAAGACGAGGCGAGCACGACTGCCCCGAGCGCGAAAATCGTCAGCGCCGCCAGCACCTCCAGCAGGGTAAAGCCGCGGATAGGGTGGCGCGCGTTCATAGGGCGACCGGCTTTTTCTCAAGCACCGGGGCGCAGGTCCACGGGTCGATTGCGATCACCTCCGGGTCGGAGGTCCCGGTGATCTGGGCGCGAAACGCCGTGCAAGTGCCGTCGGCATAGAACGAGACTGAGGGCACGGTCGAAGTCTCGACGAGCACGCCGCCGATGAGCACCGAGTTGCCCTTGCGGGGCACGAGGAAATCGAGACCGAAGTCACCCTCCGCGGTGACCGGGAGCGACGCCGCCACCACGCCGGTGCCGGTCTTGTAGGAGGTGAGCACGAAGGCACGGGCGTCGCGGTTGAAGGCCAGCGTGACCTCGCAGTCGTTCTGCACCGCCATCCGCCGCGAGTCCGCGATCGCCTTGAGCAACATCTCGGAGGGCGTCTTGGTGCCCTCGTCCAGCAGGTGCGTGGTGCCGGTGACCAACACCCCGGCCAGAAGCGAGATGAGCGCCAGCGCCATCAGGATCTCCAGCAGGGTAAATCCCCGCCGACCCGCCAAGCGCCGGGTTAGGTTCGCGCCGGACCCGACCTCCGCCGGGGCGGAGACGTCGGGACGGAGACGATTGGAGCGACGCAGGGGCACACCAGCAGGAGACTGCAACAGGCGCTGAGGCCGGGAACTTTACTTCGCCTCCTCGGCGGGAGCAGTGACCCAGTTGCCGATGTCGTCCGCGGTGCCGTCCGTCAGGTCCGGGCCCTTGGACCACAGGTCATAGCTCCGCGGGTTGTGCTTGCCGGGAAAAAGATACTGATAGGGCTGATCCCACGGATCCTTCGGCGGCCACTCGGTGTTCTCCTTCACGTAGGGTCCGTTCCACTTCGAACTGGCGCCGGCCGGTTTGGTCATCAGGGCCTGCAGGCCGTCGGCGGTCGACGGATAGGTGCCCATGGACAGTTTATAGGTGTCGAAAGTAAGCGGCAGCGAGCTGTTCACATAGATTCTGGCCGCCTCGATCTGCTTTTCCCCGAAGATGCCGCCCAGATTGGCGACGGCGAGCCCGACGAGCAGGCCGAGGATCGCCAGGGCGATCATGATCTCGAGAAGTGTGAAGGCGGCGCGCAGGCCGCGCCGGGGGGTGGGGAGTGTGGATAACATGGCGGGAATGAGTGTTGGACAATCAGCCGGTGTTGTCGAGACGCGCTGCGGCCGCGGAGGTTGCAGGGTTACAGTCTAGATAGTGAAATCGCGACTGATTCATCTCAGTAGATTCCTGATTCATGCCACGCGGCGGGATGAATTTTCGCTACTGCTTGTAAAAACGGCGTGCTTCGGAAAAAACGGCCGCTCAAGCTGGTGTCATGAGTGCCCATCCGCACGCATCCCTCGCGCTTTTCCTGCTGGTCGCGGTGGCCTTTCCCCTGGCCGCCCTCGGCTTGGCGCGCCTGTGGTTTCACTTCTTCCAGCCGGCCCGGCCCGGGGCGACCAAACAGGACGTCTACGAGTGCGGTGTGGCGCCGACCGGTGATTCCTGGATCCAGTTCAAGGCTCATTACTACCTCTACGCCCTGCTCTTCCTCGTTTTTGACGTCGAGGTCCTGTTTCTTCTGCCCTTCGCCGTGGCGTTTACCGGCCTGCCCGCCGGCGCGCTGGTCGCGATGCTGGCGTTCATGCTCCTCTTGGCCGAGGGCCTCGTGTGGGCCTGGCACCGCGGCCACCTGAATTGGTCATGAGCGACGCCCCCGTCATCACCGACGCCGAACGCGACGAACTCCGCCGCCACGGTATCATGCTCACGAGCTTGGGCGAGCTCGCGGCCTGGGGCCGCAGCAAGTCCGTTTGGCCGCTGCAATTCGGCCTCGCCTGCTGCGCGATCGAGATGATCTCGGCCTCGATGGCCCGGTTCGACATTGCCCGCTTCGGCTCCGAGGTTTTCCGCCCCTCCCCCCGACAGGCGGACCTGCTGATCGTGTCCGGCACCGTGACCAAGAAGATGGCTCCGCAGGTCATCCGCCTTTGGAACCAGATGCCCGACCCGAAGTACTGCATCGCCATGGGCGCCTGCGCGATTTCGGGCGGCCCATTCAAGCAGGGCTACAACGTCCTCAAGGGCATCGACCGCTTCATCCCGGTGGACATCTACATCCCCGGCTGCCCGCCGCGCCCCGAGGCGCTGCTGCACGGCCTGATCCAACTGCAGGAGCAGATCCGAACCGGGAAACGCCCCACCCCGGCCAAGGTCGCCCGCCCGGGGGAATGCACTATCCCCGAGTTTGGCGAACACGACCTCGAGCCGGCCAAGGACCCCGCCGTCTGGCAGCCCCCCGTGATCACCCGCCAGCCGTAAGGCGAGGCCTCCGCCCCTTTCACTTTCAATCCCCCGTTCACTTGCTGACCCCCGAACAGATTCGCGACCGCCTCCTCGCCCGCTTCCCGGGCGCGGCGATATCCGTCGTGACCAATCCCGGCTCTTCCGGGCAGCACTCGCTGCTACTGCCTGCCGGCGAGGGTCGCGCGATCGCCGAATTCCTGCGCGACGATCCGGAGCTGGCCCTCGACTTCTGCTCCAATGTCAGCGGTGTCGATTGGCCCGACAAGGAGATCACCGAGACGGTAAAGAAGACCGTGCCCGATCCTGCCGGCGGACCTGACAAAGTCGTCGAGGAGAAGATCAAGAAGCTCCAGCCCGGGTACCTCGAGGTCGTCTACCACCTCTACTCGATGGCGAAAAAGCATGGCCCGGTGATCGTCCGCCTCCGTACCGGGAACCGTTCGGACCAGGTCACCCTCCCCTCCTTTATGCCCGTCTGGCGGTCCTGTGACTTCCAGGAGCGCGAGGTGTACGACCTCTACGGCATTGTATTCGAGGGCCACGCGGACCTGCGCCGCATCCTGATGTGGGATGGCTTCAAGGACTTCCCGATGCGGAAGGATTACGAGGAGCCGGATGACTACGAATGGGAGCCCACCCCGCACGACGACGTGCTGGCTAAGGCGAAGGTCCACTACCCCGCCACCGCTCCCGCGGCGGCGCCTGCTCCGGAGGGCAAGGCATGAGCATCACCCCCTCAGATCCCCTTCTCCACCCAGCGTCCGGCGCCAGCGTGCGCTCCGTGACGGATCCGTTCCACGGCGACCTGCTCGAGGTCTCGATGGGGCCGCACCACCCGTCCACCCACGGCGTGTTCCGGATGATGGTCACCCTCGACGGCGAGACCGTAGTGAAGCTCAAGCCCGTCTTCGGCTACCTCCACCGCAACCACGAGAAGCTCGGCGAGAACACGACTTACCTCGCATCGATGCCGTACACCGACCGGCTCGACTACCTCTGCTCGATGACGAACAACTGGGCCTACGCCCTGGCCGTCGAGAAGCTCGCCGGTCAACCCGTGCCCGAGCGCGCCGAGTACGTTCGCCTCGTCCTCGCCGAACTCACCCGCCTGCTCAACCACACCTGCCTCGCCGGCTTCCTTCTCCAGGACTGCGGCTGCAGCGGCACGCCCCTGATGTACGCGTTCCGCGAGCGCGAGAAGCTCCTCGACCTCTTCGAGTCCCTCAGCGGCTCCCGGATGATGTGCAACTACCAGCGCTTCGGCGGCTGCCGCATCGACCCGTCCCCCGCGTGGTTCGACCGGGTGCGCGCCGTGGTGGCGGAGTTCCCGCGCTTCCTCGACGAGTTCGAGACCCTCATCACGGGCAACGAGATCATGATGGCCCGCACCCAGGGCGTCGGCTGCCTCACGCCGCAGCTCGGCGTCAGCGCCGGCATCACCGGCCCGATGCTCCGCGCCGCCGGCGTTGACTACGACATTCGCAAGGTGGACGGCTACGGTCTCTATCCGCGCTATAAGTTCCGCGTCCCCCTCGGCGCCCACGGTGATACCTACGACCGCTACATGATTCGCGTGCTGGAAATGCGCGAGTCCCTCGGCCTGCTTGAGCAGGCCCTGAAGGACATCCCCGGCGGCCCGATCATGGACCCGAAGGCCAAGCTCCGCGGCCTGCGCCCGAAGGCCGGCGAGGCCTACGGCCGCATCGAGGGCCCGAAGGGCGAGATCGGCTTCTACCTCATCAGCGACGGCACTCCCAAACCGTACCGCTACCGCGTACGGCCGCCGTCATTCATCAACCTCACCGTGCTCGAGGACCTCTGCCTCGGGCACTCGATCGCCGACGCCGTGATCATCCTGGGCTCGATCGATATCGTCCTCGGCGAAGTGGACCGCTGACCATGCTCGGAACCGGACTACTCCAAGGCCTCGGCGTCACCGCGAAGAACCTCGTGGGGAGCTTCCACGACCCCAAGCGGTACACGACGGTCGAGTACCCGGAGGTGAAGGAGAAGCTGCCCGAGAACTTCCGGAACTTCCCCTTCCTCGTCACGGACAAGGCCGAGGACCCGATGGGCGGCCTGCGCTGCGTGGCCTGCCAGATCTGCGAGAAGGAGTGCCCGCCGCAGTGCATCTACATCGAGAAGTCGAAGGACAAGAAGCCCGACGCCACCGGCAAACCCCAGCTCTACCCCGCGATCTTCGCGATCGACACCTCCGTCTGCATGAGCTGCCAGATCTGCGTCGAGGTCTGCCCCTTTGACGCGATCAAGATGGACCAGGTCTTCGAGGTCGCCGCGACTGACCGCTTTACCGGGCTCCTGCTGAACCGTGAGGAGCTGGCCAAGACGAACGAGTATTTCCACCAGATCCATCCGACGGAAGCCAACGAGGTGGACACCCGCCTCGCTGCCGAGCGCAAGGCCGCCGAGGAGAAGGCCAAGGCCGCCGCCGCCGCGGCTGCCGCCAAAGCCGCCGCCGCGGCT
>OMJT01000082.1 GCA_900299415.1 Opitutales bacterium | reverse complement strand
GGAGCGGGGCGAACGCGACGCCGGTCAGCGCCGCCAGCGGCAGGCCGAGGGCCTCGGCAACCCGCTGCCGGGCGAGCGGTCCTTGGCGCTCGGCCTCGGCGAGGGCCGCGCGCACCTGCAGCAGCGCGATGCGGGCGGTCGCGGATTCCGGGGCCGTCGCGGTGCCAGCCTGGCGGCGCTGCTCCATGAGATTGGCGATGTTCTCCTGCGCCGCGACTTGAGTGCGCACTGCCTCAAGCCGCTGCGTCGCCGCCTGCAGGTCGGCGAGGGCTTGGCGGAGCTCGCCGCGGATCTTCCAGGCGGCGGCAAACCCTTCCTGGCGGGCCGCCTCGGTGTCGAGGCGGGCGGCCTCGGTGCGCGCGGCCCGCTTGCCGCCGGTCTCGAGGGGAAGGTCGGCCGCGATGGCCGGGAGCCACGGCGACTCCGGCCCGCCGGTGAAGTTGTAGCCCGGCGTGACCGTCAGCGTTGGGTTGGGCCGGGTCGAGGCGGTGGCCAGCGCGGCGCGGGCGGCCTCCCACTGGGCCCGCGCGACGTCGATGCCGGGGTGGTAATAGAATGCGACCCAGCTGAGCGTGTTGAAATCCCACGCCCTACCGGCCGCGGGTGACGGGTCACGGCCGAGGTTCTTGGCGAGGAAACCCCGCAGGCCGGGATCCTGCAGCGTCCGCGCGGCGACCGCCGCGCCGGAGGCCTCGAGGGCCGGGGGGGCGGCGGTCGGCCGGCTCGCGAGCGTGCATCCGCTCGCGAGCAAGGTGGCGCCGAGCAGCCCGGCGGCGAATCGATGGGGCACGGAAGCGGGGGGTGGGGCGACGCGCATCTGACGGCAGCAAAACCCTATTCGATGCCGTAGACGAGGATCTTGAAGCTGCCCGGCACGGTCGTGCCGCCGCGCCCGCCGCCGCCGACAAACTGCGCCGAGCCGAGGTAGATCCGGTGCGTCGTGGGGTCGAGCGTGAGGGTCCGGGCGCGGTTCTCGGTCTTGAGCGTCTGCACGACCGTGAGCTTGGAGGGCGAGTCCTCGTGGGCGATCGTCACGGTGCCGTCGCCGGAGGACGCGAACGCGAGCTGCAGGCCGGGATCGAAGGCATTGGCGTCCACGCCCTGGCCGATCGGCACGCTGTCGACGACCTTCCCGTTCACGTAGTCGAACATCACCATGGTGTTGGTGCCGCCCGCGCCGAGGAAGAGCCGCTGGTGCTCGGTGTCGATCGCCATGCCCGATGCGCCCTCGCCCGGGGCGATGGGCCAGCGGTTCACGACCTTGTGGGCCTTGGTGTCGATCGCGACGACCTCACTGGTGCTCTCGATGTTGTCGAAGACGCGGCCGACCTTCGGGTCGGCGGCGCCGGACTCCGGCCGGCCGCCGAGTGGCACGGTGGCCACGACCGCGTTGGTCTTGGCGTCGATCACCGTGGCCGACTGCCCGCGGCCGTTGAAGGTGTAGACCTCGTGCTGGCCGGGGTCGTAGAGCATGCCGTCGGGACCCTGCCCGGTGTCGACCTTGGTGAGCGTCTTCAGCGTCGTCAGGTCGACGACGCTGGACTTGTTCTCGCTGCCGTTGGTCGAGAAACCCTTCTTCAGGTCGGGCGCGACGGCGAGGCCGTGCACGCCAGGGGTGTCCTCGATCTTGCCCACCACGGTGTTCGTCGCCGTGTCGATCACGATGACAACGCTGCCGTGGCTGACGTAGAGGCGGTGCGCCGCCGGGTCGATCGAGAGGTAGTCCCAGCCACCGTCGCCGCCGACGGGGATTTCCTTCAGGAGCTTGTAGGTGGGGGCGCTGGCGGCGAAGGCCGGCGCGGCAAGGCCGAGACAAAACAGGGCGAGCGAAAAACGGCGCGAAGAGATATTCATAGGGGAAGTTTCCGAGGTGGAGAAGTGGGACGCCGGATGCATCCCGCGGCAACTGCAGGCATGGATTCTGCACCCATTGTCCCCGGGGGGAAGCGGCCCAAAATTAAACCTTTGTCATTTACCGGGCCCGATCCGACCTAGTCGATCAGGGGGTGGGCGGCGGCTGGGCCGGCTCAACGAACGGCGTTACGCGGACGAAATCAGAGCGCGTGGCTTCGAAGCTGCGCGAGATCTTTACCAACAACACGCGGGCGGCGCCGCCGGCTTTGAGGGAGACGGGCTGGGGCGGATAGGCGGGATCCAGCGTCCGAAAGCGGGCCTCGAGGCCGGCGTCGGTGACCTTCACCACGCCCGCGACTTTGATGGCCTCGCGCATCCTCACGATGATATCCTCCAGCGAGCGCCGCGTCTTGTTCACGCGGAGCAGGGCTTGGAATTTGTCCGTGGGGAACTCGGCGTTGCCCGAAACGATCGGCAGCTCGAAGACCACGGCGGCGGTCTCGTCGGCCGATACCCGCAGGTCGGTGAAATCGATCACACTCGTGAGCGGCGGCAGGTCGCCGAGCGTTGCTGCGCCGTCGCGGCCCTGGTCGCGCCAGGTTTTCAGCTGTGCAGGCGTCGGGGGCTTGCCGTCGTACTTGAGGAGCGTGACGCGCTGGCCCTCCGGTTTTGAGGGATCGACGCGCACGACCGTCTGGTGGTTGTCGTCGAGCCCGCGCGAGGTTTCGGTGTAGGCCCAGTTTTCCTCGTCCGCGCCGATCTTGCCGAAGGCCTCCTCGAACAACGCCCGCTGCGCCTCGGTCGCCTTGGACAGCTGCAGGAATTGCGCCGCCCGCGGACCCGCGAGCGGGGCGGGCGCGGCCCCCGCGGGGCGGGGGGCGCCGCTGGTGTTGTAGGCGGGGGTCGGGGGGGCCAGGGTAGGGGCGCCCCTTAGGTCCAGCGGCCCGCGGGCGGGCTGGGCTGTTTCTTCCTTCCACCCGAAGCCAAAATCCCGCTCGAAGGGCGCCCCGGCCTTCCCCGCCGTCGGGGGGGGGGGGG
>OMJT01000081.1 GCA_900299415.1 Opitutales bacterium | reverse complement strand
GCTGTACGGCGTGGCGTGAACCCACGAACTCTTCCGCGATGGAGCTGATCGACACCCACTGCCACCTCGAGTCGTACCTGAAGCAGGGCGAGCTCGATGCCGTGCTCGCGCGGGCGCGAACGGCGGAGGTGACCCAGGTCGTGACGGTTGGGACGGGTCCGGACGACTGGGACGTCTACTGCGGCCTGGCGGCAAAATATCCCGGGATCGTGCGCTACTCGGCAGGACTCCATCCGTGCCATGTGGCGGCGGATTGGGAAAAGGCCTTGGCTGGCGTTGAGTCCTACTGGGCCGCTGGCTCGCGACCCCGGCCTGTGGCGCTGGGCGAATGCGGTCTAGACCGGTTTCACCTGCCGAAGGATCCGGTCGAGGCGGAAACCGTGATCGGTTGGCAAAAGCGAGCCTTCGAGGTGCAGCTGCGGGTGGCGAAGCAGCTGGGGTGTCCGCTCATCATCCACTCCCGCGGCGCGTTCCGTGAGACGGTCGACCTGATCGACGCGAGCGGGGTCGATTGGACGAAGGTGGTCTTCCATTGCTTCGTCGAAGGGCCGGCGGAGGTGGCCGAGCTGGTGAAGCGCGGCGCGTGGGCGTCGTTCACCGGCATCCTGACCTACAAGACGGCGCAGAACGTCCGCGAGTCCGCGGCGGCACAGGGACTGGCGCGGTTGATGGTCGAAACCGACGCCCCCTGGCTCACCCCCATGCCGCACCGCGGCAAGCCGAACGAGCCGGGCTTTGTTCGCCATACCGCAGAGTTCGCGGCGAAGGAGGTCTTCCGCGTCCCGCTCGCCGAGCTGGCGGCGGTTACCACCGCGAACGCGCGGCGGTTTTTCGGGATGTAACCAAGGCAGTTCTTAACCACGGATTTCACGGATGGCACGGATGGCTTGGGTTCTGGCGGGATCCCAATCCGTGTGATCCGTGAAATCCGTGGTTAAAACGGATCGGAAGTTTTGGCCGCTCAGGCCTCGTCGAACTTCTTCACGAACAGCGCCTCGATCTCAGCCAGCATCGCCTCGGCGTCGGCGCCGGTGGCGATGAACTTCACCTTCGAATCGCGGCCGGCGGCCAGCATCATCAGGCCCATGATGCTCTTGCCGTTCACTTGCTCCTCATCCTTTTCCACCAGCACCTCGGCTTTGAACTTGTTGGTGATCCGGACGATCATGGCGGCCGGACGGGCATGGATGCCCATTTTGTTCTGCACCACGAGTTCCTTGACGACCGGCTGCGTGGAAGAGGTGGCGGCGGCTTTTTCCATGAAGGCTGAGATAGATCGGTCAAAATCCGGGCGCACCCCCCGGCTTGCAACCCAAAAACCAGCCGACAGCATGCCGTAATGATGTCGAAACTGGCCATCATCGTGCCCTGCCGGTTGGAGTCCACCCGCTTCCCGCGCAAGCTCTTGCATAACATCAAGGGCCGGCCCCTGGTGCTCTGGGTGGCGGAGCGTATCCGCAATGTTACGCCTGAGATCCCCCTTTGGTTTGCCGTGGATGACGACCTCCTGGCCGCCCCCCTCAAGGCCGCGGGCTTCCAGGTTATCGCCACCAGCCCCGCCCACCAGAGCGGCACGGACCGGCTCGCCGAGGCCAACCGCACGATCAAGGCCGACCGGGTGATCAATGTGCAGGCCGACGAGCCGTTGGTTTCCGCCACGCAGATTCGGACCCTCGCCGAGCTCATCGCCCGGGATGTCCCGATGGCCACTCTCGCCACCCGGTTCAAGCGCATCGTCGACTTCTACAATCCCAACCAGGTGAAGGTCGTCCTCCGGCGCGACGGCCGGGCCCTGTATTTTTCCCGCTCGCGGCTGCCGTTCTCGCGCGACCTCGGTCTCACGATCGACGACGCGTGGCTCGCCGCCAACCCCTGCTACAAGCACCTCGGCCTCTACGCCTACCACGCCTCGTTGTTGGACAAGTTCGCGGCGCTGCCGCCGGGCCACCTCGAACAGATCGAGAAACTCGAGCAGCTCCGCGTGCTCGAGAACGGCCACGATATCCTTGTCGGCCTCACCGATGACCCGACCATCGGCGTGGACACACCGGACGACGCGAAGAAGTTCGAGGCCTGGCTGGGATAAGTCGGAGGCCCGGATTCAGGTGGTAGGGCTGGGTCGATGTCCCGGCCGGGTTTGGTGGTTCGCGGATGGACCCCGGGAGACGTTGCGGGCGTTTTTGGTGGGCGACGCGTACGGCCGCCTCGTCGAGGCAGCCCTACCTTCGAATGCATCAAATGCCTCTCAACCCATCCCGGGCCGGCGCGTAGGCGGGATCGATCCGCAGCGCAGCCTGGAACTCGCTCGTGGCCTTTGCCGCGTCGCCTAGGCGGCGGTAGGCGGTGCCGAGCAGCGTGTGGGCCTGCACGGCTTCGGCGCGGGGGGGATTCTGGCGCAGGAAAGTCTCGAGCTGGGGCACGGCCTCAGTGGTGCGCCCGGACTGCAGCAGCACATCGGCGAGCGGCAGGCGGTAGGTGGCGTCGTTCGGCTGCAGCTGCACGGCGCGGGTGAGATGGGTGATGGCGTCGGGCCCGCGCTGCAGCTGGGCCAGCAGCGCGCCGAAGCGGGCGTGGACCATCGCGTTTGCCGGTTGGGCGGCGAGGGCGCCTTCGTAGCGGGACACGGCGTCGGCCGGCCGGCGCAGCAGGAAGAGCGCGTCGGCCAGGTTGCAGGCGGCCTCGGCGAAATCCGGCCGAATTCGCAGCGCGGCCTCGAAGTGCGGGATGGCCCCGGTGGGCTGGCCGGTCAGCGCAAGGACGTTGCCAAGGTTCAGCTCCGTCTCCGCGTCGTCCGGCCGCATGCGCAGGGCCGCTTGGAACTGATCCATCGCCTCGGTCGGCCGGTTGAGCAGCATCAGGCAGATGCCGAGACCGGCGTACGATTCCGCCGAGCCCGGCGGCGTGGCCAGCACGCGGCGGTACTCCGCGGCGGCGTCGTCGATCTTCCCGAGCCGCACCAGGGCGCGGGCCAGGTTCTCGCGGATCTCGATCCGGTTGGGCTGGGACTGCAGGGCCCGCTGGTAGGCCTCCACGGCCTCGGGAAACTTTTCCATCTTCGCCAGCACTGTCCCCAGGTTGCCCTGGATGTCCCAGTACCACGGCCCGAGCTGGACTGCGCGCTCGAGGGCCGCCCGCGCCTCGGGCAGGCGGTTCTCCTTGGACAAGGTCGCTCCGTAGGCACCGACGGCCACGGGATTGTCGGGCCGCTTCTGCATCGTGTCCTCCCAGAGCGCGAGCTCGGTGCGGTAGTCGCGGTTGCGGGCGATCGTGAGTCCGGCGAAGGCCACCGCCACCGCCGCGCCGGCCCACAGGATCCGGCGTCCGGCAAGACGGTGGGCACCCAGCACGGCCGTGCCCAGCACGGCGGCAAGGGGCAGATACATCCGGTGCTCGACCGTCATCTGGGTCGGCCCAGGAATGATCGAGGTGGGGGCGAGGATGGCAAAGAACCACACCCCGGCGAAGCCGAGCGCGGTTCGGCGCCAGAAGCCGCGCACGGTGAACCAAGCCACCGCCGCGACCGGGACAAGGTACGGCACGACATCCATCGCCCCGGTGATCCGTTGCGGGCCGTAGTCGAAGACCAGCGGGTGCGGCCAGAACGACAGCCACAGGTAGCGGCAGATGGCCTGGAACTGGGTGAGGCCGTGCTCCCACCAACCGATGCTCCCGCCAAAGCCGATCGAGCCGCCGCGGTTGCCGCCGTGGCTGGCGACGAGCAGCCCGAGTGGGACCCAGGTGAGGGCGAGCGCGAGGTAAAGCCCGCGCCGCTGCCGCCATGCCTCGCGGAACGAGCCGACGAAAAACGTCCGGTCACAGAGCAGCACCAGCACGGGCGCTGACACCATCACCTCCTTGGTCATCATGCCCAACCCGCAGGCCCCGACGCACCAGGCCGACCAGACGCGTGAGGTGGGCGTCTCGGCCGCGCGCAGGAAGGCGTACAGTGTCTGCAGGTAGAGCAGGCCCATCAGCGATTCCGCGCGCTGGATGGTGTAGGTCACCGCTTCGGTCTGGAGCGGATGGAGCGTCCACAGCAGCGCCACGATGCCCGCGATCACCTCCGCGTCCGCGACCACGGGCGCCGCGGCCCGAGCCAGCAGGCGGCGCAGGATCCCGAAAAGCGTCAGCCCGGCGGCCAGGTGGATGGCAAGGTTGAGGGCGTGGTAGCTCCAAACGTCGGTGCCACTCACCGCATGGTTGAGCGCGAGGGTGAAATTGAGGAAGGGGCGTCCGCCGACCGTCCGCCCGTCGGTCGCGGGGGGATTGAGCACCGCGCCGAGCTGCGCGAGGCTGCGGATCGACGGATTCTCCGGGATCGACGAAATGTCGTCATAGACAAACGGCCCGCCGAGGCTGTTGGCGTAGGCGGCCAGCGTGGCCACCACGATGATCGCGACGGCGATCCAAGTCGTCTTCCGATTCAGGGGCATGCCTCGGTCCGAAGGATCACGGGTTGGGCGGGCGCGATGAGCCGGCCGCGAAAATCGATCGCGGACCCGGCGGGGTTGGCATGTGCGCCCTGCCGCGGGTCCACCTGTGGGCTCACTGCGTCGGGGCCGGGTTCGGCGGCGTCTGCGGCGGGAACTGGCCGTTGCCCTGCCGGTTGCCGCGTCCGCCGCGCTGATCCACGGGGATCTGGCCGTTCGGTGCGAATCCGCCGCGGATGTTTTGTCCTCCCGGGCCTCCGGGCCCGCCGCGTCCGCTGCGTCCCCCGCGTCCCGAGAGATCGGAGATTAATGGCGCGTTGTTCTTCGGGTCCGCCGCGAGGGTGCCGAAGCGGGCGTCCGCCCGCAGCTTGGCGAACCACGGATCCAGTTTCATCGCGGGCACGGTGATTTCGAGGCCCTCTTTCGGGAGCAGGGCCGCCAGTCCGGCAAAGGCGGCGTCGAGGTCGTTCGTCCACGACTGGATGAGCGCGAGGCGGAGTTTGGCCGCGGGCAGGGCGACGGCGTCGCCTTCCTCGGTCGCAAGGCGAACCGCTTCCTGGCCGTGCTTGAGGGCCGCCTCGCGCTCGCCGAGCAGCGCTTCCGCGAGGCCCAGCCACGAGTTCAGGCGGCGGTTTCCCGGCTCGGAGACGAGCCGGGCCTTCAGGTCGTCGGTCACGCCGGCGAGGCGACCGCGGGCGCCGGCGGTGTCGCCCTTGGCCGCGTAGGCGGCCGCCAGGTCGATGGCTTGGCGCCAGGCCGGCTCACCGTCGTCGCCAAAGGCGGGCTGCTGCTTGTCGAGGGCGATGGCGTCGTCGAGCCGGTTCGTGCGCCGCAGCCAGTCGGTCTTGAGCGCGATGACGCGCGGTGCCTTGGCTTGGGCTTCGTTGAGGCCCTTGAACAGGTCGTCGCCGTCAGAGGTGTTGCCCTGCGCGAGCAGCCCAAGGACTGCCTGCCGGTAAGACTCGTCGGGACGATCCGGGATCAGCCGGATCGTGATGCCGGGCGCGGCCCCGGCCTGCTGGGGACCTCTCCCGGCGCCGCCGCGGGCCGCGGCGCCCGGGGTGAGGAAATTCAGGATCTCGGTCCGGGTCTGGCGGGCGCCGTTGAAGACCGCGATGCTCCGCAGCTCGACCTGCAGCTGTTCGAGCGTGCGCAGGTGCGTGAGGTTGCCGGCGTCGAGATCGCGGGCCTCCTGCAGGCTCGTCATCGCCTCGGTCCATTTGCCCTGATGGCGGTAGACGGCGCCGAGATAACCGTAGGAGTCGGCGGAATTGGGCAGGGCCAGCTGCAGGGCCTCAAACTTGGCGATCGCCGCCGGGTAGTCGCGGAGCGCCTCGGCGAGGAAGATTCCTTCGCTGCGGATCGTGTCGGGCAGGTCGGGATCGAGCTTTACGGCCGTCTCAATCGCCTTGCGCGCGCTGGCCAGGCGTTCCGCGCTCGCGTCGAATCCCTGGGCAAACGTGAGGCTGTGCACCACCCCAAGCAGGTCCCACGCCGCCGCGAAATCCGGCGAGTCATCCACGACCGCCTGCAACTTTTGCTCCAGGGCCTTCAACCCGGCCGCGGTCACGCGGTCGCGACCGAAGGCGTTGAACGCCTCGGTGTAGGTGCTGAAAGGATTGACGCTCCCCGTCGGTTTCTTGGCGGCCTGGGTCTTTTGTTGCTCGGCGAGGGCGGTCTTCACGGCCTCCGCGATGGCGGTGCCCACCGTCGCCTGGGCGGCGAGGCGGTCGGCGCCGTCCACGGGATCGTACCGCTTGTCCCAGACGGAGTTGTTGCTCGGCGTCATCAACGAGGCCGTGACTTGCAGCTTGTTGTCGGCCGTGCGGGTGACGGAGCCCATGACAAAATACCCGGTCGTAAGCTCCCGGGCCATGTCGAACACGGACTTGGGATTGTCGCGGTACTGGGAAACCGACGTCGGCGGCAGCACCGTGAAGCCGGCGAGCGATCCGAGCTTGCGGATGATCTCCTCCTGGAGCCCGCCGGCAAAACCCGTGGCGGCATTGGGGGTGTCGCTGAGATCCTCGAACTGCAGCACCGCGATCCGGGTTTCAGCGGTGGCCACGGCCTTCTTGAGGAAGCCCACAAAGCCGAGGACGGCGAGGACCGCGACGACTGCGGTGCCAATGAGGGCGCGCTTGAGCCAGGGCGAACGCGACGCGACAGCGGAACCGGATTCGTCGTGGGCGGCCCGGGGGGCCCGCGAGCCGACGGGGAAGGACGGGCGCGTGCGGCCCGCGTCGGCGGCAGTTGGGCCGCTGAGCAGCGTCTTCACGTTGTCGACGAAACCCTGGTTCGGTTCGCCGCTCGGCAGCAAAGTCCAATGGACGGCGAGGAACGAATCGGGCACGTCGGCGAAGGACTGGTTTACCGAGGCGTCGATGCAGACGGGGACAAGGAAGCTCTTGGTCCGACCCATGTGGTGGGTGCGGTTGTCGGCGAGGCGCCACTCGAGCCGGAAATAGCCCTCGGGCCGACGCTCGGTGGTCTGCGAGATGATGGGCAGGAAAAGCGCGCACTCCTTGATCTGGCGGCGGATATTCTGGTCCCACGCATCGCCGCCCCGGAGCTCGCTCCGGTCGAACCAGACCTCGATTCCGGCCTCGTGCAGGGCGGTGGCAATGCGCTGCGCCGCCTCCACGTCGTCGGAGGAGTAGCTGATAAAAACGGCGCGGGACTCGGCGGAACTCATGCGGGACAGAACACTATTGGCGCGAACGCCTTGGCGAGGCCACGCAAAATTGGGCGGGCGGTGGCGTCAGGGCGGGCGGCGGGCGTCATCCGAGGATAGACGGCGCGCCGGGCCGGAGGTGTCGCGGTGGGTGGCTCGGCATCCGGGGTAGGGTTGGCTCGACGAGCCGACCGCGATGTCTCCGAACCGTCGAACCCGGTCGCCTCGTCGAGGCAACCCTACCTTCAAGCTTCAACCCTTCGAACTGACCGTCACGCCAAACCGCCGGCGGGCGTCGCCGCCCTGGGCGGTCAGGGTGAAGTTGGCGTGGCCAAGGAAGGCCTTCACGCCGGCTTCGAGGTCGGCCTTGGCGGCGGCGAAGGTCGCCGGGGTGTTCGGGGCGAGGGCCCGGTCGTTGACGACGATTTCGAACTGTGTGCGGCTGACCGCGATCTGACCCTTGTACTCGTCCTCAATCAGCTTCGCCGCGGCGGCGGCGGCCTTGAGCGCGTGAGCGACCCGGTCGGCATTGCTGCCGGGCAGTGCCGTCTTGTGGCGGTATAGCACGCCCCATTTGCCGTCGGTGTGGTCGATGGCGTAGTCGGCCTCGACGCCCACGGCGATCACGCCCGGGCCGTGCGGCACATGGAGGAGTTCGGCGACGTCCACGAGCGTGGTCCCGGCCACGGACTGCTGCGCGACCCAGCGGTGGAAAAGGTTCACGACCTGGGCGGGATCGAGCTTGAGGTCACCGGTGACGTAAAGCTTGGCGATGAGGTGCTGGAGTTCCATCGGGAGGAAAGGGAAGGGGCGTTGATGGGCCGGGATCAGGCCTTGGCCGGGGCGGCCGAGCGGATCCGGTTGTGGCAGTGGTGGACCGCGTCGATGAAGAGCTGGGCCTCCGTGATCTGCTGGTGGGCCTGGACGGCGTCGAACTTCTTGCCGGCGCCGGCGGCCGTGTGGGCCTCGAAGAGGTAGTCCGCGAATTTCGCGGCGCCTTGGCTCGGGTCATGGAAGAGCCCCGTGTCGTGGAAGCGCTCCTTGAACTCGGCCACGACCTCGGCCGGGTCGCTGCCGACGTCGTCGTACTGCATCTGCACGAGGGCGCGGGCACCGCGGATCATGGCCTGGTAGGCCAGTTCGGCGCCCTTCTGGTTCTCGTTCTTCTCAAGGTGGAGGCCGGCCTCGAAGACCATGCGCTCGGCGGCGGTCGTCTCGAACTGGTAGCGGCTTACAACCTCTCCGGAGCACTCGCCGATGCCGATGTCGCCGATGCTGTAGCTGCGGGGATCACCCCAGTCGGTGTAGAGCGAGGGCTCGACCTCGGGTGTGGGCAGGTTCTCGACGAGCGGGTCGAGGAGCTTGCGGACCGGGCCCTTGCCGACGCGCTTGATGAAGTTGTGGAAGCTCTCCCCCTTCTGCTTTTCCTGGAGGTAGAAGCCGGTGATGCGGTCGACGGCCTCGGGGACGCGCTTGGACGGGACGGCGACGATCGGCAGGCCGTAGGCGCCGCCGTTGCTCTCCCACTGGCCGCCGACGACGACCTGGAAGTGGGGGACCTTGAT
>OMJT01000080.1 GCA_900299415.1 Opitutales bacterium | reverse complement strand
CTAACTCCCTCTCCTCTTATGAAATCCCCTATCCGTGTCGCGGTCACCGGCGCTGCCGGCCAGATCGGTTATGCCCTCCTGTTCCGCATCGCCTCCGGCGCCATGTTCGGCCCGGACCAGCCCGTCATCCTCCAGCTCATCGAGGCCCCGGTCGAGAAGGCCCTCAAGGCCCTCGAGGGCGTCGCGATGGAGCTCGACGACTGCGCGTTCCCGCTCCTCAAGGGCATTGTCCAGACCGACAAGCCCGAGGTCGGCTTCAAGGACGCCAACTGGTGCCTCCTCGTCGGCGCCAAGCCCCGCGGCCCCGGCATGGAGCGCGCAGACCTGCTGAAGGACAACGGCAAGATCTTCATCGGCCAGGGCCAGATCATCGACGCCGTCGCCGCCGCGGACGCCCGCGTCGCGGTCGTCGGCAATCCGGCCAACACGAACTGCATGATCGCCGCCAGCCAGGCCAAGCGCCTGCCGCCGGAGCGTTTCACCGCGATGGTCCGCCTCGATCAGAACCGCGCCCAGACCCAGCTGGCCAAGAAGGCCGGGGTGGACCTGACCGACGTGCGCGACATCTTCATCTACGGCAACCACAGCCCGACGATGTTCCCGTCGTTCGCCCACGCCACGATCAAGAACCAGCCCGCCACCAAGGTCATCAACGACCTGCCCTGGCTGCAGGGCCCGTTCTGCGAGATCGTCGGCAAGCGCGGCGCCGCCATCATCGCCGCCCGCGGCGCCTCCTCGGCCGCCTCGGCCGCCAATGCCCTCGTCGACCACGTCCGCTCGCTGGTCACCCCGGGTGCCATCCATTCCTGCGCAGTGAAGTCCAACGGCGCCTACGGCTTCGACCCGAACGTCTGGGCCGGCATGCCGGTGAAGACTACCACGGTCGGCTCGTACCAGGTGCTGCCGAGCTACCCGATGGACGACTTCGCCAAGTCCAAGATCGCCGCCACGAACAAGGAGCTCGTTGAGGAGCGCTCGTTCGTCGCCGAGATGATCAAGGGCTGAGTCCCCTGCCCCCTCCCCCGGGCGCCGCGTCTCCGGATGCGGCGCCTTTTTTGCGTCCGCGGTTCGTGGCCGCGCTGGCTCCCCGAGCCAGCCGTTGGATTGAGCATCGGGCAACGCGCCGAGGCGACCACGTGGGACAATTCGATCCCCGACAGGGCGCGCCTAAAGTCCGCGCCCACCATTTACGCCACGGCAAGGTGAGCGTACTCATGCGCGGGAACCTCTCACGACTCCCAAGCCATCGAATCGCGCAGGCCTAGCTTGAGGGAGAATCTGGCGGCCCGGCTCGCCACAGAGACTTGAGCGTTGAACCTTGAAAGTTGAGGGTTGATCGTTTCCCCAACTCCTCCGCGCTATGCTCGAGTACTATGTCTGGTTCAACCTGAAGCCCGGCGCCCGGGAGCCCGAAGCGCTCGCGGCGGTGTCGGTGTTCCTGACCCAAGTCGGCACCGCGGGTAAATCCACCGGTTTCCGGCTCGCGAAGAACAACGGACAGCCCCCGCGCTCGAAGCTCGGCGCCTATCACGCCGTCGTGGAGTTCGCGGACCAGGCCGGCCTGGACACCGCCATGGCGCTGCAGGCCAAGCGCGGTATCCATGCTGGCGGCCACGGCCACATGCTGAAGTTCGTGTACGATCTGCACGTCGAGATCTTCACCTCCGTCACGGCCTTCCAGCCCGACGGCCTGATGGCGTGCGAGATCTGAGACGACAACTCCGAGCGACAAGCGGGGCCCTGCGCCGATTACTGAACCATGCCCCATCCACCGAGACTTGAGTCTGCACGCCTCATTCTCGATGCGTTCCACGCTGACGATGCTCCCGCCATGTTCTTCTATGCGTCACAGCCTGAGGTCGCAAAATGGATGGCTTGGAACCAACACCAAACCCTCGAGGATTCACGACGCGCGCTGGATTGCCTTATGTGGGAGCTCCCAGGCCAATACGAATGGGCAATTCGGTTGCGGGACACTGGTGAGCTGGTCGGTGGATTCAGCTTCCTTTTGAAAGCCGAGGCCACGGCAGAGCTGCATTTCACTCTAGCTCCAGCCTATTGGCGCCGTGGACTAACCACCGAGGCTGGCCAAACAGTGCTAGCCTGGGCTTGGCAAAACCATGCGAAGTTGCGCGCCATCATAACGGCACCCGCTGCTGAAAACCTCGGAGCTCTGAAAGTTCTGGAGCGCCTCTCCTTCTACCCGGGCGCCAAACGTCGTAGTGGCTTCCACAAATTTTCCGGCGGGATCGACGTCATCGAATATCATCTAGCCAGATGATCGTCATCCTTGTGCCTTTTAGCTTGGAGCCGGGCAGCTCGGCACGCCTCCATGCATGCCTGCATGGCTGAACCCCGCCCTCTCCCCGTCGCCTGCGCGATCATCGCTGACCGGAACGGGCTCGTCCTCGTCGCCCAGCGGCCGGAGCACAAGCACCTCGGACTGAAATGGGAGTTCCCTGGCGGCAAGATTGAGCCGGGCGAGTCGCCCGCCGCCGCCCTCGTCCGCGAGATCCGCGAGGAGCTGGGCTGCGAGATCGCCATCGGCCACGGGCTGGCGCCGTACACGCATGCCTATGAGAACGTGACGATCGAGATGCACCCCTTCGTGTGCCAGGTCGCCGCCGACAGCCCACGGCCCAAACCCCGGGAGCATGTGGCGATCGCCTGGACTCCCCCTACCGGGCTTTCCGACTACGACCTCGCCGCGGCCGATCTGCCGGTAGTGGCCGTGCTGGCCGAGCAAGGCCTCAAACCGCCCACCGCGCCGAAGCCGGTCCGCGCCGGCTTCCGCGGGCTGGCCGCACTGGTAGCCGCCGGGTGTTGGGTTGCCCTCATCGCCATGCATCCGCGGGCCATCTACCTGCAGCGGATGTCCGCTCTGCTGCCGCTGGTGCCCATCATGGGCGCGGCGATGCTGGGGGCCGTGTTGGATCTCCGCGCGGCGCTGCGCGGTGTGCGCGACACCTTCGACGAGATCTGCCTGGCGTTGGCGGCCGTTCCGGGGCTGACGCTGCTTGCCGCCTTCGGAGTACGCTCGCTGGAGTTCCGCGAGCCGACATTGCTGCTCACAGCCGACTGGGGCATGCTGTTCACCTTTCCCGGCATCATGCTCGCGGGCACAACCCTCGTCCGCCACCGCCTGCTGCGGTCGTGGAACTGGGTGCCGGCCCTGATCGGGCTCTCGCTGCCCCTCGGGCTCGTGGAGGTGCAGGCCGGCTGGCTCAAAACCGCCGCGGCGATGGCGATGCTGCCGGCCGTCGGGTGGCTCGTGCTTGGGGCCGCAGCGAGGAAGGCAGAAGGAGCGGAGGAACTGAGGGGCTGAGGCGCGGAGTGCCAGAGCGTCGGATAATCCGATCCCCGGTCCTCCGTCCCTCAGTCCCGCAGGTTCTCAGCGACGATCACTCTTCGCTCTTCCGACCACGACCGCGGCGACCGCCGCCACGGCGCTCACCGCCCTCGGCGGATTTCGCGACCTTGGCATTGAGCCAGATCTCGTCTTCCGCGTTGCGGCTGAGCCAAAAGGCCTCGCCAGCGTGGTCGACATAGACGGAACGCTCGCGCGGCTTTTCGGGCGACTTGAGGCCGGCCGCAATGAGGGCCTTCAACAGGTCCTCCGGCGGACGGCCCAGCGCCGTAGCCAAGGTGCAGAGTTCGGCGCCGTGGAGGCCAGGCTTGGACTCCTGGAGGTGAGCACGCGCACCCGTGAACAGCGCCGAAGATTCGGGCGAGAGCGCATCAGCCGCCGAAGCCTCCGTCGATTCAGCCTCAGGCGCCACGGTGCCTTCCGCCGCCGGGGTCTCGGCCGCGGGTGCGCCCTCAATCGGAGCCGCCGCCTCAGGCGCGGACTCGGCTGCGTCGCTCTTGCGCCGGCCGTTAATCCAGAGGCCGCCGCGACTGTCGCGGTTGATCCACCAGACCTCACCGACGAGTTCGACCTCGGCGGGTTTGCCGTCGGGGCCGGCCTCGACCAGGCCGAGGGCGGCGAACGCGGTTGCGAGGTCGGCCTCCTTGCAGCGGAGCGCGCGGGGGAGGAAGCTGCCGGAGCCACTGATGCCAGGGCCGCGGCGGTTGCGGCGCATCATCGGGCGGATCTTCTCGAGAAGGGCCGGGCCCTCGGGCAGGGGCTCGGGCGGGGTGGCGGGAGCCTCCGGCTCGGTGGCACCGCCGTTGGCGGCTGCGTCGCCGTTCTCGGACTTGGCGCCGTCCGCTCCGGCGTCGGCCGGGTCGGGGGCGACACGCTGGCCAGCCACGGTGCGGAACACCGGGCGGGGCTTCTCCTTCGTGTTGATCCAAAGCTCGCCGCGGCGATTGACGTTCAGCCAGTAGAGGTCGCCCTCATACTCGAGGTAGACAGGCTTGTCGTCCTCATCCTCAGGGATCGCGAAGCCACACTCCACGAGCGCGCCCTTGAGGTCTTCCTCGGTGAGGTTCCAGCGCTTGCAGAGGTGTTCGATGCCGGCAGACAGCCCCGGGCCACGCTGGTTGCGGCGGAGGTGCGGACGGATGGCCTCGAAGAAGGTCGGGAGCTCGTTCTCCTCGGTGAGCATGTCCCACTCGTCCTTCGGCTCGTCGTCCAGGGCGTCGGGATCCTGGTCGGAGCTGGTGTCGCGCACCCGGCGGAAATCATCCGTCGTGGCGGGGTTCCCCCCCTTCCCCGGGGGGGGCGGCTCCGCGGGGGGGCGGCCGGCGGCCGCGGCCCTGCAACTCGGCTCCGACACCCGCCGGAGCT